>DGGW01000029.1 GCA_002393065.1 Alphaproteobacteria bacterium UBA3864
CGTTCCCGTTCGTTTCCTGCACGGCGAAAAGGATGCGACCGTGCCCGTCGGGCAGATGCGCCGGAACAGCAGCATCGTCGCGTCAAAGGACGTTACCGTCCGGCTTTATCCGGACGGGCGTCATATCGACTTGCACGAATACGGCGCGGCGGACGACGTTTTGCAGTGGTTGGACGAGCGGTTTTAACCGGTTTTAAGCCATTTTTCAAAAGCGGCGAGCGTTGCCGCCGGATTTTCGATCGGCGGGAAGTGGGCGCTGTCGTCGATCAGGATATGAACGGCGTTCGGTATCCGGTCGGCCATTTCCGCCATCGTTTCGGGGGTGGAAAGCTTGTCGCGCGTTCCGGTCAGAACCGTTGTCGGACAGCGGATATCCGATAATAAAGACCGTGAATCCGGTCGGGACATGATGACGCTCTGTTCGTTGAGAAAGCCTTGAAGTCCCGTCCCTTCCGCCATCTGTTCGACAAGGTCGCGCAAAGACGGATCCTGCGCGTGTTCGGGCGTCATCGCATCGACGGCGCAAGCCCTGACGACTGATTTTAATCCGTCCTTTTTTGCCTGTTCCATCACGGTCCGTCTCTTTTCGCGGGACGTCGGCGTTTCGGGCAGGGGATTCGTGTCGATCAGGCAAAGTCCGGATACGCGGTCGGGGGCTTGCCGCAACAGTTCGAAAGCGACGTAGCCGCCCATCGAAACGCCCGCCAAAGCGAACGGTCCGTCGGGAAGCGCGTCGAGTATCCGCCGCGCCGTCGTTTGAATGTCCGTATCGATCGACAGATCGGGGACGTAAAAGTCGCATTTGTCCTGCAGGGCCTTGATCTGGTAAACGAACAAACCGGCGTCGCATAAAAGGGCGGGTAGAAGAACGACACGTTTCTTTGTCATGTAAAAATCCTTTCAGCAGACAAGTTTGGCTTGAATTTCCTTAAATTCCGGCGTTCCCGATACGCGCAACCATTCAAACAAAACCATTTCGACCGTAACAAGCGGTATGTTTTCGGTCATGAACCGCTTTTCCGCGACGGCGACGGATTCCGCCGAACGGCTCGAAGACGCGTCGGCGACGACGAAAACGTCGTATCCGGCTTCTTTCAGTTCGACGGCCGTTTGGAAAACGCAAATATGTTCTTCCACGCCGGCGATGACGACCTGTTTCTTGTTCAGCGCGGCAAGCGCCGTTCCGAAGTCGTCGTTCCGGAGGGCGGACATCGTCGTTTTCGCGATAAAAGGCGTGCCTTCGGGCGCGGCGTTCCGGATATCGGCCATCGAAGGGCCCAATCCTTTCGGATACTGTTCGGTGATCAGCGTCGGAACGCCTAAAATTCCGGCGCCTTTGAGCAGTCGGGCGCATCCGTTGATGACTTTCCCCGGTTCGCTTACGGCGGGCGTCAGGCGTTCCTGAACGTCAATAATCGTCAAACAAGATTTTTCTTTGTTAATCAGCATTGCTTACCTTTCGTTTTCAAGGTATAACTTTACCATAAATGACATATTTTCAACGGATAAGAAATATAAAATGAAGTTTTCAGACTTGGGTTTAAGCGAACCGACCCTTAAAGCGGTACGCGACATAGGTTACGAAGAAGCGACGCCTATTCAGGAACAGGCCATCCCGCAGATCCTTAAACGAAGCGATGTTATCGGAATCGCGCAGACGGGAACGGGAAAAACGGCCGCGTTCACCTTGCCGATGATCGATATTCTGGCGAACGGGCGGGCGAAGGCGTTGATGCCGCGCACGCTGATCCTGTCGCCGACGCGCGAATTGGCGACGCAGATCGCCGACTGTTTCACTCAGTACGGAAAATATCAGAAACTGAACATGGCTCTGCTGATCGGCGGCGAATCCATGATTGAGCAGGAACGGTTGTTGAGCCGCGGCGTCGACGTGCTGATCGCGACGCCGGGGCGCATGATCGACCTGACCGAACGCGGCCGCATTTTATTGCGGGCCGTTCAGGTGTTCGTTTTGGACGAAGCCGACCGCATGCTGGATATGGGCTTTATTCCCGATATCGAAAAAATCGCCGCCAAGTTGCCGACGATGCGGCAGACGTTGCTGTTTTCCGCGACGATGCCGCCCGAAATCAAGGCTTTGGCCAAAAAATTCATGCGCTTTCCCGTCGAAGTGCGCGTCGATCCGCCGATGTCGCCCGCCGAAACCGTCGAACAGTTCTTCGTCAAAACGAACACGGCCGAAAAACGCGAGGTTTTGCGCTCCGTCATCCGCGCCGAAGACGTTAAAAACGCCATGGTGTTCTGCAATCGCAAACGCGACGTCGACATTTTGTTCAAGTCGTTTACGAAGCACAAGTTTTCCGTGGCGGCTCTGCACGGTGACATGCTGCAGGGGCAACGCACGGAAACGCTCGCGGCGTTCCGCGACGGCGCGGCGCAGATTTTGGTTTGCTCGGACGTGGCGGCTCGCGGGCTCGACTTGCCCGAAGTGTCGCACGTTTTCAACTTTGACGTTCCCGTCAATCCGGAAGATTACATCCACCGTATCGGACGAACGGGCCGTGCCGGACGGAGCGGACGGGCTTTCACCTTCGTTACGGCGGAGGATTTCAAGGCAATGGCCGCGATCGAAAAAATGATCGGGAAGAAAATTCCGGAAGCCGCGGAATTCTCCGTGTCCATGGACGAACCGCCGCCCGAAAAACGCCGGCGCCGTCATCGCGGCGGGGCAAGGCGCGGTCACGGCCGGCCGGACGGGGAAAAACGCGCCGAAGGGAAACCTTCGACGGACGGGCGCGCCGAAGAAAAAAAGCCCGTTCGCCGCGAAGCCGCTCCGAAAAAGGGGGCGAAACCGGAAAGAACACACAATCGGGCCGAACAGAAAAAGACCGCGTTCGGTGACAGTTTGCCCGCATTCATGCTGAACGGGAAAAAATCGTAACTTCTCATCAAAAAAACTTTTTTCGGAAGGGGTGCTAAAATCAAGGACTTTTTAACGAAAAGGATGGCATATTAAAAAGAATGGAGAGAAGTATGCCCGCGGTCAAAAAACAGATACGGAAAACGATACAGGCGAAAAAACCTTTGCCAAAAGCGAAAAAGGTTGCTTCGCCCCGTGTTCCCGCGCTTAAGGAAAGATCGAGCGGCGCATTCTACAAAATGGTCATGAGCGGCATTTGCTACGTTCTGTCTTTTACGGCGACGGTTCTGTCTCTGGTGGCGTTGCAATTGACCGGAGAAGTCGAAGTGGACACGTTGCTGGCCGCTACGCCGACGTATTCGAACAATCTGGTTTATTTCGAACCGTTGCACGTCGATATGCCGATCATGGACAATCTGGCGGAAACGTTCGTTCGTATGTACATAACGGCGACGTCGACCGTTTATAAAAATGCCAAGGAACAAAATTTTTTGTGGAACGGCGTCGTTCCCCAATTGAGCCACTATCGCGTTCTTGAAAATTTCAGGAAAAGAACGAAAAAGGTCTTTGACGGGGAAACGCCGCCGAAAAAATCGGTCGATACCCATATCAAGAAGATAAGCAAAGAGGGATGGAACAGTTGGATCGTGTTTTTTGATACGCGGACGCTCCAGACGGATATCGATGTCCCCGTCGTCGAATCTTGGGTCGCGACCATTCAATTCCGATATTACGCATACAACAGATATATGGGAAAGCGTTTTAAAAATCCGATGGGGTTTACGGTTACGCGGTTTGATTTGGCCAGGGAAAAATGAGGGATGAAAACGATGAAACGGAAGATGATCGTAAAAATGTGCGTTGCGCTCGGTTTGACGGCGCTGTTGTCGGCGTGCGGTTCGTTGTACGAACAGGAACCCGTCGGAATCGGTCGGGATATTTCGGAATTGAAACGATCGCCTTGCGCTTGTCTGTTGTTGAAACTGCCTAAGGATTTGCCGGCATGGATGTCGGCGAACGGATGAGGATTGTTCGATGGTCGTTAAAGCAACAAAACGAAATTTGCCGGTGAAGCTCCCCGCGGAAAGCGGGGAAACGGCCGTGTCGGAAGCTCCGCGGAACAATCCTTCGACGGTTCCCGCCGCGGCGCCCGTGAAAAACAACGACGCTTCCGCCGAGGAGTTGTCGATCGATTTGTTGCGTGAACGGCGCTATTTGTGGACGGCGCGTGCGTTTTCGATCGTTTCCGCCGTCGCTTTATGCGTCAATTTCGTTTTGTTGATCGCCATTTCGCATTTGACGCCGTTGAATCGCGTCGAACCTTTTTTGCTGACCTTCCAGAATAAAGAAGATCAGGTCGTCCATATTCGTCCGGCAAAAAAAGATCTGAGCGCCGACGATTATATTTCCGAAGCGATGATCCGCCAGTATATTTTGTTGCGACTGACGATGATGTCGGATCTGGATGAAATGGAGTTTCGTTGGGGGGAAAACGGGCCGTTGCGCTGGATGTCTTCGGACGCCGTTTACAAGGCCTTCGCCAAACAGAAAAACAAAGCCATGCTGCAGATTAAATCGGAAGGGATGACAAGGGAAGTCCGTATCCTTTCCGTTGTCAGAAACCAGGGAATATGGCTTGTTTATCTGAATACGAAAGATATGTTGCCCGAATCGGACGAGCCTGCCGAACAGAAATGGCGCGTTCAATTGAAAATCCGTTTCTTTGCCAAAGGAAAAACAAAAGTTCCGTACAGAGACCGCTTGCAAAATCCGCTGGGCTTTTCCGTCGTGGAATACGGTATGGAGTCTGTTAAGAGTTAAAAGAAGGACGTACTATGCAAAACTATTTGAAAATCCTTTTTGCTTTTATCGTGTTGTCGGGTTGCTCCGGTTTTGCTTCCGATGCTTCGGCGCAGGATTCGGCCGCGCGCGAAACGATGGACGCCGCCATTAATCAATCGAACGGTGATTATTCGGAAATCGACATGCCGTACCTGTGGTCTTTAGGCATGCAACAAAAAGCGTGGAACAAGCCGATGGAACATTTGGGCGAGGGTCAATCGAAGCCCGGATATTCCCGTTATTTCTGGACGCCGGATCTTGTTTTGCCGTTGCGTATCAGGGAAGGGATGCATACGCTCATCAACTTCCCGTCATGGGAATACATCGAAAACGTTTATATCGGCAACGAAACGGCTTTCGGCGTTCAAAACGCGGCGCCGAACGCGATCATGGTGTTCGCGTCCAATCCCGATATGATCGGCATGGACACGAATATGATGGTCTTCGGGCGCAGCGGCAACAGATACGTTTTTTATCTGCGCAGCGAAACGTTCAACGCCGACAGAATAACGAACGCCGTTGTCGACATTATCGTTTCGGACGCCAAATTTACGCCGGACGATTCCGGAAAAACGCCGTATTCCGAAGGGCTTTCGGAACCGGGAAATACGGGGATGAGCTCTTTCGGCGGCAAAGCGGGGAACGGAAGAGCCAAAGGCAAGGGAAACAAAACGAAAAGCTTTGTTTCGGGCGAAACATGGCTTGAGGATCTTGAAATGGATCCCGAAAAACTGAAGTTCGATATCGACGTTTTCATTCCGAATCCGGAAGATATGGAAATTGCTCCGGAACGGGTGTGGCGCGACGAGATTTTCACGTACATTGATTTCGGGCCGAAGGCTTTGAGCATGATCCAGCGCCCCGTCGTCAGTCTGCTGGTTCAGAATACGGAATCGCCCATCGGGTTCAGAACGCGCGGGCCGAACGGGCGACTGATGGTCGTTGAAGGAATCGGCGATCTTGTCCTGCGCAACGGAAAACGGTTCATGTGTCTGAAAATCAGAAAAGATCCGACCTACGGGCTCGATAACGCCGAGTACGCGGATCCGTCCGTTTATAAAAACATGCCGTCCGTTTCCCAGACGGGGGTCGGTATGGCTTCGTCGATTCCGCAGGCGAACGTTATGCAGATGCATCCGTCCGCGTCGAACGGCATGATGATGTCCGTGAACGGGGCGGGGGGGCCGCAAACCTACGGTTCGTCGTCACGGCAAACGGCGCAGGCCGCCGCCGTTTTCGCCGATCGCTACAGGAAACGTACTTCGGAAACGATCGCAATAGAGTTGGGAACGGACGCCGAAATTTCCGTTTTGGAAAAACAGTGGGATAATATTTACCGTAAAAACAAAGATCTGATCGGGAACTTTGAACCGTATTATTCGGTCGACACCGTTGCCGAAGGCGAAACGAAGGATGTTTTCCGTTTGCGCATAGGACCGGTTTCCTCTCTTCAGGAAGGCGATAAGATATGCAGTCAGCTCGGTCGTCGCGGTATTACTTGTATTGTGGTTAGAACGCAATGAATGAAGAATTAATCGGCTCCTCTGACAAATATGTAAAAAAATCCAACAAGATGTTGCTTCTTGTCGGATTGGGCGCTTTGTCGCTGTTTTTCATCGGCCTCATCATTCTGCTCAGCGGCGGGGACGAAGGAAGACGGGACGCCGAAGTGACCGTTACGGGGGGAGCCGATGCGTTCTCGAACGTTTCCGCCGGACAAGCCGATGTCTTTGATCCTTTTGACAAACCGTCCAGTTCGGTAAGCTTGCTTGTTTCGCCGGACAATCTCCGTTTCGATCAGGTCGTTCTGGGAACGTCGGCCGAAGGCGCGTTGACGGTATCGGTGTCCGAAGGCCGCGTCAGCATCATCAGCATCTCTTTCGAAAACAATCCCGACGACGGGTTTAAGTTGGAAAGCAAGTGCAAACCGGACGAGGTTCTGACCGGCGACGCTTCATGCGGGATCGTTATCAAATGGGAACCGAAAACCGCGCGGACTCTGCAAACCAATCTGTCGATCAAATGGCGCGATGAAACGGCGGGTTTGATC
>DGGW01000073.1:0-26943 GCA_002393065.1 Alphaproteobacteria bacterium UBA3864
CGTGGAAACGTCTGGGCGTCAAAGCAAGCGAAATGGAATCCGCCGCTTTGTTCGTCGTTGCGGACGCTTTGAAGTGCCGTTGCGGTTCGTGCTTCCACGTGATTTGGAATCAGGAACGCGAAGCCGCCGGTTTGGATCAGAAGATGTCCGAAGACACTTCCGCCGCCGTTCGGGTCGCCGTCGACGCGCTGAAGATCATCATCGAACAGGATCGCGCCGCGAAGAAGTGATCCTTTGCTTTAACGGAGGACGGGGCGTAACCCGTCCTCTTTTTTCTTTGACTGACAGGAGGCGCCATGAAGTTTTTCGATACGTTGCAAAAGGTTCCTATGGGAAAGGAAACGCTTGACGCCGTTCAGAAACTCGGTTTTGACATCCGGTTTGAAAAAGGCTTGTCCGACGCGGGGTGCTGCGAAGCGGACAAAAAGCTGATCTTGCTGAACCCGATGATGAAAGAACGCGACCTGCTGCCGACATTCATGCACGAGGCTCGCCACGCTTTGCAGTCGGAAATTTTGCGCGTCGATGACGAAAAAACCGTTGCCGCCGACACGATCAAGGCTTATCGCGCGATGGAAGCCGACGCCGTCGCTTTCGAAACCGCTTTCGTCGTTCAGGCGCAGAAAGCCGGTGTTGCCGTCCGTCCGACGCCGATGACCGACCTGTATCGTAAAATGAAAGACCCCGAAGCCGCCAAAGCCGCCGTTTTCAGGGCTTGGTACGCCGACAAAAACAATCTGAACCTGTACGACGATTTCTATGCCGAACAGTTCGAAGTCATGGCGGAAAAAGCTGCCAAGCGCGGGGACGACGCCTGCTTTTGCGACCGGCTGCCGACCGCGAAGATCGCCGCCGTCTGTCCGTATGTGTCGCCGGATTTTCTTTCGTCGCCGGAAGCTTTTTCCATCCGCGAATCGGCTAAGGATCGAATCGCCGACGCGTTGGACGATTATGCCGGAAAAACGGGCGCCCGTGCCGACGAATCCGTCCGGACGATGTATTCCCGAACCAAAAACGGTAAGATCATCGACGACAGAGTTCTGCCGCAAAAAAACTCCGTTGCGTTGCGCCTGAAGGCCGCACGGGGAGGGCGGAATGGATGATCTGACACCGAAAGAGCTTGCCGTCGCTTATGTTAAAGCGACGGACGAAGCCGAAAGAAAGGCCTTGGAAGCCGAAGCCGGACGGCGATTTAACGCTTTTTTGAACGACGAGCTTTCCGTCGATGAAGACGATTCGCCGTTCTGGCTGACGATGTTGCGCGCGTTTTCCAAATCGGATGATGTCGCGCTGAAACTGGCCGCTAAAAAAGCCGAAGCCAAGCTGATGCCTTTGTTGACGGAATTTGATGCCGCGACGGGAATCGATTTTTCACAGCCCGTAACGGCGGAACAAATCAATGCCAATTTGGATAAAATCGACGAATTCGAAAAACTTAATCCGCTCGACAGACCCGAGTTTGGACAAATAAAAAAAATATTCGATTCCTCACAAATCGTCGATGATGACGGAAATGTGATGGAAAACAATACGTTAGCGGATGATATCCTTGATTCGGCAAAATTAAAAACGTGCTTGCGTTTGTGTCTAAATTCCGCTAATATAACTCAAGAAACGTATTTTGCCGAATTGAAGGCTGTTGCCGAATCGCTTCTGTTGTCGTTGATTTTAGCGGAAGAAAGCGAAAAAGGTTTGGAGCCCAACAAAGAGGAAGAAATACGAAACGAGTTTCAAAAGTTTCTGGACGCAATAGGTAATTGATGACGGAAGAACGGAAAAACGTGCAGTTCTCTTTCAAACAGCGGAACATCAAAATGATGGTGGCTTCCGTCGTTGATCGTGCGCACGCCGTTTCCGAACGGATTTCGCAAAAGAAAATGGAACTGATCAAAGCCGTTCCGTTCGTTCACCGCATTTACCGCAAAGCCGTCGCGTTCGATTATGTGATGACGAAGCGTCACGGTCACGTTTATACAAAGATTCGCGATTCGATCAAAAACACCGTTCGCACGGTCGGTGCGGCGAAACTGTTCGGAATCCCCGGCGTTATCGGTATCTGCGCTTATAAAACGGGCGAAAAGATCGCGTCGCTGATCAAACCGGCGATCGCGGCGAAGGAAGCCGGCGAAGTGGACAGCATTTTCGATTATCTGAAAACCCACAGGAACGAAAGCCGTTTTACCCTGACTTCCGCCTCGTTGAGCATTGCTTCCGCCGCGGGGCAGGCCACCGGCGCAAAAACATTTGTCGACGCCGTCCGCGTCGGGAAAGCCACGTTGCTGGCGGCTCCGGAAGCCGTCAACGTCGTCAAAACCGCGGCGCGCTGCATTGTCGGCAGGGAAGATTTGAAGGAACTCGGCCGCGATGCCGCCGTTCTGGGAATCACCGTCGCGACGTATTTCGCCGGAAATACCGGTATGCCGATGACTCGCGGTGCCGGAAAGCCTTTGCCGGAAAAGGGCGAAAAGGACAAGAAAACACCGACCTTGGCGACTGTTTTGAAGGTCATCGGGCAGAAAAGAGCTTCAAGCTATTGATTAAAACAATTCCTTAAACCGGACGTTTTTTCGTCCGGTTTTTTGTTGTAAAAAAATCGTTCTTTTTTTAAAAGGTTTTCATTTAATGGCACGTTATACAAATACGTCTTATGTAAGCAAGAAAGGAATCCTTATATGAAAGCCGGACTTTTGTTTTCAACATGCTTACTGTGTTTTGTTTTTGCGTCATACGAAGCGCGGGCCGTTAAAGAAGACACTTGTCCGTTATCAGAGATTTCCGAAACCGATAAGCAAATAAAATATCGGGTATATTCGCCGGTCGGTGATGCGACGATCAAACGGATAACGCAGGCTCCGCGATTGGATACGCTTGATAAGAAGACGATTGCCGTTGTCGGCGGAAGTTTTATGGCGAATATAACACACCCGGAAATTAAAAAGCTGATTTTGGCCGATTATCCGGACGCGAAGGTTGTTTTGTTGAACGAGATCGGTTCGGCCGGTCCGTATCCGGCCCCCGGCGTTAAAAGAAAACAAAAAGATGTTTTTGAACGAAAGTTGAAAGAAATGAAAGTGGATGCCGTTATTTCCGGCAACGGCGGTTGCGGGCTGTGCACGCCGAAAGAGGAAGGGTCGTGCATAACGGCGGAATATATGGGTATCCCGTGCGTGATGATCGCCGCGCCGGGATTTGTCGATCAGGCAAAAACAACGGCTTTGACCGCCGGCGTTACGGTTCAGCGGGTCGCGGAGTATCCGGGGGCTTTTTCTTCGCACACGGTTGAAGAATTGAAGCAAAACACCAGAAACGTTTTATGGCCGCAAATCGTCAAAGGATTAACCGATCCGATCACGGAAGAAGAAAAGGAAAAGGCTCTTGGAAAAATCAATATCGGGAAAGAGCGCACGGTTTCTTTGAACTCTGTCGAAGAAGTGCAGCAATTTTTTGAAAATCAAGGCTGGTCGGACGGTTTGCCGTTCATACCGCCGACCCGGGAGAAAGTTGAAGAATTTTATAAATATACCGCCCTTGATAAAGATGAAGTGATCGGCGATATTCCGCCCGGCTATCGCAAAGCCACCGTTCACACGGTTGCGGTCGTCGGGGCGATGAGCGGCTGCAAACCGGAGTATATGCCTTTTTTGATCGCTTTTACCAAAGCGATGATGAACGGCAATTTCAGAAAAACATTGTCCAGCACTCACGCGTGGACGCCGTTTATCTGGCTGAACGGACCGCTGGCACGACAACTTGAAATCAGCTTCGGACAAGGCGAAATATCGGCGCAAAACAATAAGAAATTGGGGCGCTTTATTGATTTGGCGATGTTAAATCTCGGCGGATACGACATAAAGAAAAACAGAATGGGAACTTTCGGATATTTATCATCGTGGGCAATGGCGGAAGACGAAGAAGCCGATGCGCGCATCGGTTGGTTGCCGTATCACGTTCAGCAAGGCTTCGATGTCAACGATAACACGTTAACGGCCGCGTCGTCGCTGAATTGGGGAAACAATTTGACTCCGGCGACTTCCGATCCCGACAAGATCATGGAACTTATGGCCTGGGACGCGGTCGAAAAGGAACAATTCGCCTTGGGAAGCGGAACGCCTTTCGTGTACCGCACTTTTTTCGTTACCGAATATGTGGCGAGAGATCTGGCGCAAAAATACACCAAAGACGAATTGGAAACGGCTCTTGTCCGGAATGCGCGCAGGCCGCTTGATGAAAGGGCTTACGCAAATTATTGGGCAAATCCGGGAAGCTCTTTCGAGGGAAAGGATATTACGTTGGAGCAACATAAAAACCGGATAGCTGAAGCGGAAGAAGCCGAAACGACCGCCGTGCCCGATTGGCTGAAATGGTCGGATAAAACGCAAGCGGAAACCGTTCCGGTAATGAAAAAAGGGAAAAACGCCATCATAGTAACGGGGGACGCGAACAGAAACAAAGTCCTGACGGTTCCGGGCGGCGGAACGGCGACCGTTAAAATAGAACTTCCGCAAAACTGGGATATCCTGATGAACGATTTGGGATATAAGCCGTTGAGCAGTTTTTATTTAAAAGAGACTGAGCCGAAGAAGGCCACAGCCGAAAAAACAATCGAGAAACGGCAAAACACCCGTCGCCGCCCGACAAAAGAACAATACCGGAAAATGAGAAAACGAAATCGGGAAAACAAAACGGGCGAACGCCGAAACGCTCGCCCGTAAAAACAGGATATTTCCGGATCAAAATTCGTATTTGAAGGAAACGCCCAGACTGTAACTGCCCTGATTGTCGGGAGCAAACGCCGCTTTGATGCTGTTTTCGCTGGCCAGAACGTAATCCGCTTCCAATCCGACGGACATGGCGTTGTTAATGGCTTTGTATCCTTTCGCGAAAAGCGTCAGATCACGGTTCTTGACGCCTTGCATGTCGTCCATGGAAAAGGTCAGGCCGCCGTCCGCCGTGATCCCTTTTTCCGATGTTATGTGGGCCGCCGCCGTCGCTTCGTAAAGATTATAACTGCGCTGGTTGTTGTATTCGATGCTGTGGTAATCCCCGCGCATATAGAAAAAGACGCGTTCGCCCGTTTCCGTTCCGCCCATCACATATAAATGCGTGTCTTTTCCCGTGTCGTTCTTTACACCGCGCCAGGAACGGTAATGCTTTCTGGAAATATCCGCGCCGATCTGAATGCGCCAGGCTTCGTCGATCGTGTTGACTTTCGTTCCCAAGCTCCATTCGCCGATTTTCAGCGTTCCCGTGCCTGTCTGGCCGGTGCGGTCATATCCCAGTGAACCGTAAACGGCCCACGTGTTCGTGATTCCGTACGAAAGCTGTTCGTCCAAGCGATGAAATTTCGCGGAACGCAAAACGCCCGTCCTTGGCGACAAAACGGCGGCGTCGAATCTCTTTTGTCCGAAGGAAAGCTTTGTTTCGCTCAAAAAAGCCTTTTCCGAAATGTAAAACGGATTGGTGATATCGGCACGGGCAACGTTTGATAAAGTGCCGAACATCGTTGCCAGAAGCAAAATTTTTTTCATGCAAAAACCCTTTCAGTTAGAAACTGCATATCCCTTAAAATAAGTGAAAAGATTTAAGGTATTCTTTATAATCGGGAAAATCGAATCGCGATGAAGAGAAGAATATGAAAAGCACGTTGATGAACCGGACGATTTTTGCCGTGACCACGGCGGGGAATTTCGCGTCCATGATGGATTTTTCCTCCGTCAATATCGCCCTGTATAAAATGGCGGAGGCTTTCGCCATGCCCGTATCCGCCGTTCAATGGGTCATGCTGGCGGGCCAGATCGTCATGACGTCGTTGCTGATTTTTTGCGGCAGATTGAGCGATATCGTCAACCGCAGAAAATTATATACGGCGGGCTTCGTTGTTTTTGCCGTCGGCGGATACGCGTCGTATTTTGCCCCCGGCTTTGTTTGGTTGCTGTTCGCGCGGGTGTTCCAATCCGTCGGCGGGGCGATTCTGATAGCCAATTCGTTCGGTATCGTATCGTCCGTTTTTGAAGGGAAAGCCAGAGGAAAAGCCCTCGGTTTTCTGGGGGCTGTTGTTCATTTGGCCGGAATGACCGCCCCCGTCCTCGGCGGTTGGCTGATAGAAGCCTTTGATTGGCGCGCCGTCTTTTTGCCGGGGGCCGTCGTCGCAACGATCGCCGCCGTTCCGTCCGCCCGCATTATTCCGGTTTCGGAACGGCAAAAGGGCGTTTCCGTCGATATTATCGGAACGGTTTTGTTGTTTTTGAGCGTTTCGTCTTTGTTGCTGATGGTTGCGAACGGCGTTTCTTTCTTCGTTTGTCTGTCTTTTGCCGTGTCTGCCGTTTTGTTCCCGATCCGCGAAAAAAAGGCCTCGCAGCCGCTGATAGATCTGGCGCTGTTCAAAAACAAGCCTTTTCTGTTCGCCAATCTGGCTTTGGCCGTATCGTATTGGGCGATGTATACGAACACGATCCTGTTTCCTTTTTACGCGCAGGGGGCGCTTCATCTGAACGCAAAAACAACGGGCGAAATGATTTTCCCGTTTTCGTTGGCTTATTTGATCGTTGCAATCTGTACGGGTTCTTTTCAACCGCATAAGAAAATGCTTGCGGGGATGATCGTTTTGTCTTTCGGGCTTTTCGGATTTTCGCAAACGGGATTAGAAACAGGCTGTATCTTATTGATTACAATGCAAGCTATCATGGGAGTGGGGAACGGATTGTTCCAGCCTTCGGTCAATACGGCCATTATGAACGCCGTCGGAAAAGAAAACACGGGAACGGCCGGTGGTGTTTTGTCTTTATCGCGCAATACGGGTATCGCGACGGGAAGCGTTCTGGCGGTCGCATTGTTTGAAGCGGTTAAAAATTCTGCGCGGGGAAGCGGGGTAAGTCTGGAAAAATCTTTTGTTTCCGCTTATCATACCGGATTGTACGCGGGGATCGTTTTCGCCGCGGTATGTCTTTTGTTCATCGTGTTGTCGATACCGCGAAAGGATAAAACGGGATGAAGCGTATTTTTTTGTTTTTAATGATCAATCTGATGGTCATGGTAACCATCGGCGTTTTATGTTCCGTGTTCGGCATCGACCGTTATTTTGTCGGAGGGGAGGTCGATGTTTCGCAACTGATGGCGTTCAGCGCCGTTGTCGGCTTTTCCGGCTCGTTCATTTCCCTGCTGATGTCGAAAACCATCGCCGTTATGACGACGGGTGCGAAAGTTATCGTTCGACCGGAAACGACGGAAGAAATATGGTTGGTGGAAACTGTTGCCGATTTGGCCGACAAGGCGGGTGTCCGTCGACCGGATGTCGCCGTTTACAAAGGCGATCCCAACGCTTTTGCGACGGGCGCGTTTAAAAATTCGGCTTTGGTCGCCGTTTCGACGGGACTGATGGCAACGATGAACAAAAACGAGATTCGCGCGGTTTTGGCCCATGAAATGTCGCATATCAGAAACGGCGACATGGTAACGATGGCGTTGCTGCAGGGCGTTTTGAACACGTTTGTCTTCTTCCTGTCCAGACTTCTGACCCGTCTGTTGGTCAGATCCCGTTCAAAGGGAATGTCGCGGATGAGCATGCGGCTTGTTTCACATCTGTTTGAAATGATTTTCGGGATTTTGGCGATGACGGTGTCCTGTTCGTTTTCGCGCCGCCGCGAATATCGTGCGGACGCGGGGGCGGCGGATTTGCTCGGATCGCCGCGCCCGATGATCGACGCGCTGAAAGCTTTGAGCGGGAAACGGGCGGAATCTCTGCCGGCCGAAATGAAAGCGTTCGGCATCGTCAGCACGGACGCTCTGGTCCGCTTGTTCGCGACGCATCCTCCTTTGGAAGACAGAATAGCCGCTTTGAGCCGGAACCAATCGTCCCCGATGATAAAGGGAAGGGGAGGTTTGTTCGGTTCCGTCGACGATTAAAGCTTTTGCGTCAAATGGTCAAAGACGGACCGGAACATTTCTTCGGTCAGCTGTCCCGTGTTCACGTTATAGCGGGACGTGTGGTAGGAATCGATCAGCGTCAGCGTTTTTCCCCGAACGGATAAAATATGTTCGGCGTTGTGAGCGAATTTGAACAGGGATTTTTTCTGGTTCAGCACGCTCAAAACGGCGTTGTGCGCCAAACCGCCCAGAACCAAAACGACTTTCAAATTCGGCATGGCCGCGATCTCGCGGGTCAGAAAAGCGCCGCAAGTGCGCGTCTCCTCTCCGGTCGGGGCGTTCTTCGGCGGAACGCAACGCACGGCGTTCGTGATGCGCGCTTTCGTCAAAATCAGACCGTCGTCGATCCGCGCTTTGTAGTCGCCGCGGGAAAAACCGTAATCCGCCAGAGCGCGGTAAAGCATATCGCCTGCGAAATCGCCCGTAAAAGGCCGCCCCGAGCGGTTGGCGCCTTTCAGCCCCGGCGCAAGACCAACGATCAGCAACGGCGCATCAAGCGGCCCGAACGAAGGAACGGGCGCGTTGAAAAAATCGGGATGCTTTATCCTGTTTTCCGCGATAAAAGCACGAAGGCGGGGGCAAAAAGGGCAATCCCGGACGGGATTGTCGAAACCGGCGGCATCAGGGGACGTAGTCATTTTTTTCGGCGTCTTCGAACATGGCTTTCTGCGCGGCTTCCAACGCCAGATCTTGTTGCGTTTCCTGTCGCACGGAACGCGAAATATTCGGTGCCAGATCGGTCAGATCGGTGAAATGGTCGGCCTGACGGCGCAATTCGTCGGCGACCATCGGCGGTTGGGACTGGACGGTGCTGACGACGGTGACGCGAACGCCTTTGCGTTGCACGGCTTCGACCAGCGAACGGAAATCGCCGTCGCCGGAAAACAGAATGGCGTGATCAATGTTTTCCGCCATTTCCATCAGATCGACGGCCAGTTCGATGTCCATGTTGCCTTTGATTTTACGGCGTCCCTGGGCGTCGGTAAATTCTTTCGTCGGTTTCGTTACCATGGTGTAGCCGTTGTAGTCCAACCAATCGACCAACGGACGAATCGGGGAATATTCCTGCTCTTCGACAAGGGCAGTATAGTAAAAAGCGCGAATCAGGCGGCCTTTCGTCGCAAAGAAATCAAGCAATTTCCGATAATCAATATCAAATCCCAACGCGCGCGCCGCGGCGTACAGGTTCGATCCGTCAATAAACAAAGCGATTTTTTCACCGGCATAACAACGCATGGGAGTAATCCTTTCAAAGCAATAAAATTAAACAAGATGAAATATCGTACACCGAAAAAGCCCTTTTGAAAAGCCTTTCCGCTCTATATCTTAAGATAAAGCTTGCATTTTCCGGAAAAAAGGCGATATTACAAATGACCTGTCTTTGAAAAAAGACGGGGTAAGTGTGTTCATTTTTTGAAAAGAGTTGAAATCTCATGGCTCGTGTTACTGTTGAAGATTGCGTTGAAAAAGTTCCCAACCGTTTCGATTTGGTTTTGATGGCGGCGCAACGCGCCAAGAACATCGCCGCCGGTGCGGCTCTGACCGTCGATCGCGACAACGACAAAAACGCGGTCGTCGCTTTGCGCGAAATCGCCGAAGGAACGATCAATCCGGATTCGCTGGTGGAAAATCTGGTAACGGGAATGCAGAAAAACGCAGCAGAACCTTCCGTCGTTGAAGACAAGGACGTTCCCGTCGACGATCCCGAACTGATCGCCTTGTCCAACGATTTCGCCAATCTGAACGATAACGAACAGATGGTCGCCGAAGCCGGTTTTTCGGAAGTCGTTCCGGAAGAATGATCCTGTAAAGGGCTTTTCGGATGTTGCGGCAATTCGAATTGGTCGAACGCGTCCGTTCCTACGATCCCGATGTGGACGAGGAAGGGCTTGATCGCGCTTACGTTTTTGCCGTTAAAATGCACGGGTCGCAGAAACGCGCGTCCGGCGATCCGTATTTTTCCCATCCCGTCGAAGTGGCGGGCATTCTGACCGAATACAAACTTGATTACGCGTCCATTGTCGCGGCTTTGTTGCACGATACGATCGAAGACACGGCGGCGACGTTCAACGATATCAAGGAAATGTTCGGCGAGGAAATCGCCAAGCTGGTCGACGGCGTTACCAAGTTGAGCAAACTCCAGCTCCAGTCCGACCAGACGAAGCAGGCGGAAAATTTCCGCAAGCTGTTGCTGGCCATGTCGGACGATATTCGGGTGTTGCTGGTCAAATTGGCCGACCGCGTTCACAATATGCGGACGCTGAAATTCCATAAAAACCCCGAAAAAAGACGCCGCATCGCCCGAGAAACGATGGATATTTATGCTCCTCTCGCCGAACGTATCGGTATGCAGGAAATGAAAAACGAGCTGGAGGATCTGTCCTTTAAGGAACTTTATCCAGAAGCGTATGAATCCATCACGGCGCGTCTGGCCTTTTTGCGCCAACAGGGCGGGGATCTGGTCGGTCATATCATCGAACAACTGAAAAAAGACCTGAAAGAAACGGGACTGGACGTCGATGTTACCGGCCGCGAAAAATCGCCTTATTCGATTTTCCGCAAAATGCAACGGCAAAACGCCACGTTCGAACAGCTGTGCGACATCATGGCGTTCCGCATCATCGTGCCGACCGTTGCCGACTGCTATCATGTTTTGGGTGTCATCCACACCAAATATCCGATGGTGCCCGGACGCTACAAAGACTATATCTCCACTCCGAAACCGAACGGATACAAATCGTTGCACACGGGGGTCATCGGACCTGAAAAACACCGAATCGAAATCCAGATTCGCACGCAGGAAATGCACGACGTCGCCGAGATCGGTCTGGCCGCGCATTGGCGGTATAAGCAAGGCGATTACAAAACGGACGGACGGCAATTCCGCTGGTGCCGCGAATTGCTTGACATCATGGAATCCGCCGATAATCCGGAAGAATTTCTTGAACATACCAAAATGGAAATGTATCAGGATCAGGTCTTCTGTTTTTCACCGAAAGGCGATTTGATCACGTTGCCGAAGGGCGCCACCGCGATCGACTTCGCTTATGCCGTTCATTCCGGCGTCGGCAACAAATGCGTCGGCGTCAAAATAAACGGAAAGATCCGTCCGCTCCGCACCGAACTCGTCAACGGAGATCAAGTCGATATTTTAACGTCGAAAACGCAAACGCCGTCGCCCGAATGGGAACGCTTTGCCGTTACGGGAAAAGCCCGAGCCGCCATTCGCCGCTTTGTCCGCGCGCAGAAGCGGGAGCAGTATCTGGAAGTCGGACGTCAGACTTTGCAACGGGCATATAAGGCCGAAGGATACGAGTTTACCGAAAAAAGTCTGGAACCGGTTATCGCCGATTTTAAAAAGCCTGCCGTCGACGACTTGATCGCCGCCGTCGGCGAAGGGACGATCGCAGCGTCGGACGTCGTTGATGCGGTGTTCCCCGGTCATAAGTCCCGTTTGGGCAGGGCCGTCGAAACGATCACCCGCGGGTTTAAGAAAATCACGACCAAAACCGAAACGAAAAAGCAAAGCCCGATCAACGGTCTGATTCCCGGCATGGCGATCAGTTATGCGAAATGCTGCCATCCGTTGCCGGGCGACCGCATCGTCGGCATCGTTATGACGGGGAAGGGCGTCACCATTCACAGAATCGACTGCCCGACGCTCGAGAAGTTTTCAAACGAACCGGAACGCTGGCTGGACGTGTCGTGGAACGAAGAAAGCAACGCGGGCGAAAGCCATTTGGCGCGGTTGAGAATCGTTTTGGTCAACCAACCCGGTTCGCTGGGAACGTTATCTACGGTCATCGGCAAAAATCACGGGAACATCGCAAACCTGAATATTTTGGAACGGTCGGCGAATTTCTTTGAATTGTCCATTGATATAGAAGTTCAGGACTTGTCGCATTTGAGCGATATCATGGCGGCTTTGCGGGCCAGCCCCGGAATCAGCTCCGTTCGCCGCGCACAGGATTGACGATGATTTTGGGTCTTGGAACGGATTTGATCGACAGCCGCAGGATCGAAAAAGCCTTATCCCGTTTCGGACAGGTTTTTATTCGTCGGGTTTTTACGGATAAAGAAATATCGTTTTGCGAGGAGCGTAAAAATAATAAAAAAGTGTTAGCTTACGCTTTACGCTTTTCTGCAAAAGAAGCTTGTTCAAAGGCGCTTGGAACAGGTATGAACGGAATCGGATGGCGCGATATTGAAGTCGTTTCTTCGCCGTCCGGAAAACCCGATATCGTGTTGGGCGGCAGGGCGGCGGAAGTTTTAAAAACGCTGACGCCCGAAGGCTGTACGCCCCAAATCAATGTTTCTTTGTCCGACGAACCGCCGTACGGGACGGCCACCGTCATTATTTCAGCCAACGAGGTTATCCATGGAAGATAAAAACAACGCGCAGGGCGGTTTTTGGGAAACGACGAAAACGGTCATTTACGCCGTTTCGATCGCTTTGTTCGTCAGAAGCTTTTTTATAGAACCGTTCGACATTCCGTCCGGTTCCATGATTCCGTCTTTGCTGGTCGGCGATTACCTTTTCGTTACCAAGACTTCTTACGGATACAGCCGCCATTCTTTCCCGTTGAGCATTCCTCTGGTCAAAGGACGCGTGTTTTATACGGAACCGAAACGCGGCGACGTCATCGTTTTCAAACTGCCTTCCGACAACAAGACGGATTATATCAAACGGCTGATCGGCCTTCCCGGCGATAAGATTCAGGTCAAAGAAGGCCGTTTGTTCATCAACGGCGAAATCGTCGACCGCAAACCGGACGGCGATTATGTGATGCGCGACCCGTATTCCGGAAAGGCTTTGCGCTATACGAAATATATCGAAACCTTGCCCGAAGGCAAACAGCATCTTATTTTGGAAGTGTCCGACGAAGGTCCTTTCGACAATACGGCGGAATTTACCGTTCCGGCCGACCATTTCTTTTTTATGGGGGACAATCGCGACAATTCTCTGGACAGCCGCACCGTGCAGGTCGGCTTCGTTCCGAAGCTCAATCTGGTCGGCAAAGCCCGCTTTCTGTTCTTTTCTCATGATGACTCGGCCGCGTGGTGGCAGATCTGGAAATGGCCGATGGCCGTCCGCTGGAAACGTTTGTTTAACGGTATCAAATGATAAAACATTACGATTTGTCCGAACTCTACCCCGTTCTGGAGCACGATTTTAACGATCCGGCGTTGCTGAAGCGCGCGCTGACGCTGGGATACGGGGATCATTTCAACGGATACGAACGGTTGGAATTTCTGGGCGACCGCGTATTGGGATTGAGCGTCGCCCGTATGTTGTACGAAAACTACGGCAACGAAGCCGAAGGCGGATTGGCCCGACGCTTCGCTGATTTGACGCGGGCCGAAACGCTGGCGGAAATCGCGGAACGTCTGGGCTTGAGGAAGTACGTTTTTTGCGAAAGTCAAAACGATCTGACCCTTTCCGTGATGTCGGACGTTTGCGAAGCCGTTTTGGCGGCTCTTTATTTGGACGCCGGTTTTGATACGGCGCGCGCTTTTGTGCAAAAGCATTGGGCAAAGCATATGCTTGAATTCAAAGAACCGCCGGTCGATGCCAAAACGAAGCTGCAGGAATGGGCGCAGGCCAAGAAAAAGCCTTTGCCCGTTTATACGGAAATCGAACGGAGCGGTCCAGATCACAGTCCCGTCTTTGTCATGAAAGTATCCGTCGTCGGATGCAAAGATGCGCAGGGCAGAGGCGCTTCAAAGCGCGAAGCGTCGCAAAAGGCGGCCGAAGCTTTGCTGAAAGCGGTCGGCGCGTTGTGACGAAGTGCGGTTTTGTAACCCTTTTGGGCGCGCCGAACGCCGGAAAATCGACGCTTGTCAATAAAATGGTCGGCGCGAAGGTGTCTATTGTTTCGCCGAAAGTTCAGACGACCCGTTCCCGCGTGCGTGGCATTTTCGTCAGGGACGATTGCGAAATCGTTTTGGTCGATACGCCGGGGATTTTCAAACCGCGCAAAAGGCTCGACCGCGCGATGGTCGCCGCCGCCTGGTCGGAAGCCGAATACGCGGATGTCCGGTTGTTGCTGGTCGATGCGCGGCGCGGATTGGACGACGACACCCGTTCCATCGTCGACTCTTTGAAAAAAGACGGGCTGAAAACCGTTCTGCTCATCAATAAAACCGATGCGGCGAAATCGGAAAAGATCTTGGCTCTGGCGGCGGAGCTGAACGGTTTGTTCGCCTTTACGGAAACGTTTATGGTGTCGGCGGCGACGGGGGACGGCGTCGGTGAATTGGAAAAATACCTGATTTCCCGTATGCCCGAAGGCCCGTTCATGTTCGATCCGGATCAGGTGTCCGATCTGCCGAATCGTTTGCTGGCGGCGGAAATCACGCGGGAAAAGCTTTTTTTGAATTTGCAGCAGGAGCTTCCGTACGCTTTGGCCGTCATGACGGATTCGTGGCGCGACAATGCGGACGGAAGCGCCCGCATCGAACAAACGGTTTATGTCGAACACGAAAAACAGCGCAAAATCGTTCTGGGAAAAGGCGGCGCCATGATCAAAAAGATAGGTTCCGAAGCCCGCGCGGAATTGGAAGAGCTGCTGGAATGCCGCGTTCATTTGTTCCTGTTCGTCAAAGTGCGCGAAAAATGGGCGGAAAATCCGGAGCTTTACCGCCCGTGGGGGCTGGATTTCAATGCCTGACTGGAACGATGCCGGACTTGTGCTTCGGGTCGTGAAACAGTCCGAACGCAATGCCGTTGTTACTTTCTTTACGCAAAACAACGGCAGGACGAGCGGCTTGTGCAAAGGCGCTTTTTCAAAAACCAACACGGGCGTTTTCGAAACGGGAAATTTGTTGCGGATCCGTAAAACCGCGCGGTTGGAGGAGCATCTGGGAACCGTTAGCGCCGATTTGGTGACCGCTTATGCCGCCGACGTGCTGAATGATGCCGACCGTTTGCTTTTATTGTCGTCGGCGTGCGCTTTGCTGACCATGTTGCCGGAATCCGAACCGGACGAAGCTTTGTTCACAAAAACAGTGTCGTTCCTGACCGTTCTTCCGTTCGACGGCTTTTGGGAAGCTTATGCCCGATGGGAGCTTTTTTTCCTGACGGCGATAGGGTTCGGTCCGGACTTGAGCGTTTGCGCTTTGACGGGCAGAAAGGACGGATTGGCCTATGTTTCGCCAAAGACGGGACGCGCCGTTTGCGCCGAAGCCGCCGGCGTTTGGAAAGACCGGTTGTTGCCGATACCGGCTTTCCTGATGACGGACGACGGCCTTGCCGGAAATGCGGACGAGATAAAAAAAGCTTTGGCGCTGACGGGTTTTTTTCTTGAAAATCATGCCGCAAAAACGCTAGACTGTCGCATCCCTTTCGCAAGAAAACGTCTTTTTGAAAGAATTATGGTGAAAAGATGACCGACGTCGCCGAAAATTCGGAACGTATCCAGAATAAAGCCTTTAAAGATATTTTGTCGCAGGGCTATTTGTCTTATTCGTTGAGCGTTATCGCCGACCGCGCTTTGCCCGACGTGCGCGACGGATTGAAGCCCGTTCACCGCCGTATCCTGTACGCGATGAAGGACTTGCAGCTCAATCCGCAATCCGGTTTCAAGAAAAGCGCCCGCGTCGTCGGCGACGTTATCGGTAAGTACCATCCGCACGGCGATGTCGCCGTTTACGACGCGATGGTCCGTATGGCGCAGGATTTCGCCGAACGCTATCCGCTGGTCGACGGGCAGGGGAACTTCGGCAATATCGACGGCGACGGCGCCGCCGCCATGCGTTACACCGAAGCTCGTCTGACCGATGTCGCCGTTGCCATTATGGACGGTTTGGAAGACGGAACGGTCGATTTTGTGCCGACGTACGACGGCGACAACAACGAACCCGCCGTTATGCCGTGCGCTTTCCCGAATTTGCTGGCGAACGGGTCGTCCGGTATCGCCGTCGGCATGGCGACGAACATTCCGCCGCACAACGTCGGGGAAATTTCGGACGCTTTGCAGTTTTTGATCAAAAATCCCGAATGTTCGGTCGCCGATCTGATGAACTTTATCAAAGGTCCCGATTTCCCGACCGGCGGCGAAATCGTGGAAACGCCCGAAACGCTCGTTCAGGTTTATGAAACGGGCCGCGGCGCGATCAAAATCAGGGCCCGTTGGGAAAAAGAGGAATTGTCGCACGGTCTTTATCAGATCATTGTAACGGAGATTCCCTACGGCATCAAAAAGAACGACCTGATTAAGAAAATTTCGGATTTGATTTTGGATAAAAAGTTGCCGTTCCTGAACGATATCCGCGACGAATCGGCCGAAACCGTCCGCATCGTTCTGGAACCGCGCAACCGCAATATCGACCCCGCCGTGTTAATGAACCATTTGTTCAAAACGACGGATCTTCAGATGAATTTCAATCTGAACATGAACGTTTTGGATAAAGACCACGTTCCTTCCGTGATGAGCCTGAAGCAAGTGTTGCGGGCTTTTCTGAACCACAGACAGGACGTTTTGATTCGCCGCTCCCGTTTCCGATTGGATAAGATCTCCGCCCGTATGGAAATCCTGAAAGGGCTGATGATCGCTTACCTGAATCTGGACGAGGTCATCCGTATCATCCGCGAAGAGGACGACGCCAAAGCGTCCCTGATAAAGGCTTTCAAACTGACGGAAGTTCAGGCCGAAGCGATTTTGAATATGCGCCTGCGCTCTTTGCGAAAGCTTGAGGAAATGCAGCTCAAGGCTGAACTGAACGCTTTGCAGGAAGAAGAGGCCGGGCTGGAAGCTTTGCTTAAAGACGAAGCCTTGCGCTGGAAAAAGATTTCCGCCGAAATCGCCGTCATGAAAAAGAAATTCGGACAGGATACCGTCCTGGGCAAACGGCGGACGCTGGTGTCCGGCGCGGCGGAGGAGGTCGAAGTCCCGCTTGAAGCGTTGATCGAAAAAGAACCCGTTACCGTCATTTTGTCCGAAAAGGGCTGGATTCGCGCGATGAAGGGCCATGTGGACATCGACGATACCGTCAAATTCAAGGAAGGCGACAAGCTTCAGTTCGGGCTACACGTCCAGACGACGGACAAGATACTTTTCTTCGCGTCCAACGGTCGGTGCTATACGCTGGTCGCGGACAAACTGCCGCGCGGACGCGGTTTCGGCGAACCGTTGCGTTTGTCGGTCGATCTGCCCGAAGAAGACGAAATCGTCAGCATGAGCATTTTCGTTCCCGGTCGGAAACGTTTGGTCGTGTCCAAAAAAGGCAAAGGCTTTGTCATTAAAGAAGACGATTTGACGGCGCAGACCCGCAACGGCAGGATCATCCTGAATCTGGCGGACGGCGATCGCGCCCGTTTCCTGATTCCGTTTGAAGGCGATACCGTCGCCATCGTTGGCGAAAACAGAAAACTGTTGTTGTTCTCCGCGTCCGAAATTTCCGAAATGAGCCGCGGGCAGGGCGTTTGTTTGCAAAAGTATCCGGACGGCGTCGGCGTTGCGGATATCAAAGTTTTCAATAAAGAGGACGGTTTGGCTTATCCGTGCGGCGGCGGTACGCGCGTCGAAACGAATTTGGTCGGATGGTTCGGCAAACGGGCGCAGGTCGGCAAGATGCCGCCCGTCGGTTTCCCGAAAAGCAACAGGTTCATTTAAGACATAAAAAACTCCCCGTAAAAGGGGAGTTTTTATTTATGGCGGATAGGGTGAGATTCGAACTCACGAACTCCGTGAAGAGTCGCCGGTTTTCAAGACCGGTGCATTCAACCGCTCTGCCACCTATCCGCGACAAAGCGCATTGTCCGATATTTTTATCTCTTTTGCAAGAGATTGATTCTTTGTTTTGTATATTTATTAAAAATCAATATGTTATCATGTAAAGGTAAACCAAAACCTTTTTATTGATGAAACTTGTTTTGAAAAAGCGCATGATAAATCATCATCGTTTTTGAAAGGATAAAATCATGGCTGAAAACGAACAACAGACCGAACAAACGCAAAACAAAGAGGACAAGGTTCAGGATGTCGGCAAAAAACTGTCGGGCTTTTTCGGCAATCTGGCGGAAAAGGCCAAGCAGATCGACGTCAAAGATCTGACCGAACGCGCCAAACAAAAAGTGGACGAGGTTAAAAACAAGGCCGGAGAGCTTGCCGCCGGTAAAGCGGAAAACTTCGCGACGCCGCGCGAAGAGATAGACCCCGCGCAAATGAAGGAATTGATGACGAAAATGGCGGAATGTCTGCAGGATTCTTTCCCGCCCGTTGCGGAAGCCGAGCTGTCCGATGTCGCCGAGGGGGAGACGTTGTTGTGCAAAGCCGCTTTCGGTACGCCTTCCGATCCCGTTTTCGTCGCTTCGGGAAAAGAGGACCTGTTCGTTTTGTCAAAGGCGGGGGATCAGTTTACCGTTTCCGTTTTTGCGTTGAAGGACGCGCTTTCCTTTTCATTCCTGCCGCCCCGAAAGGATGTGGCCGGCCGCCTGATCGTTTCTTTTGGCAAAGAGGAGGTCAAGTTGCCTCTTACCGGATTGGAAAGCTATTGCAAAAGCTTGCTTTTGTATAAAAAAATCCGATCTTTGCGATAATTCTGAAAAGCGCCGTCGCCGGCGCTTTTTTTTGCGATTAACGAAAAAATAACGACTGCCCTCTATAGTAGTTTAAAGAGGGTATGTGTCATGAAGAAATATACAGGAACGTTGGCTTTTTTACTGACCGTCGGAACGGCTTTTCCCGCGCCGGCGCACAATGCTGCCGTGTCTTTTTCCGAATGGTACGAGGAATTCCGGCGCGAAGCCGTCGACAAAGGGATTTCCGCGCAAACGCTCGATATCGCTTTTGCGGAGGCGCAAATCCTGCACGACGTCATTTCACGCGACCGTAAACAACCGGAATTGCGCCAGAGCTTTCAATCGTATTTGGATAACGCCATCAACGATTTGAGAATCAGAAAAGCGAAGGAAATGCGTTCCGTTTATGCGGATCTGCTTTCGAAAGTGGAGGAAAAATACGGCGTTCCCGCGGCATACCTGATTTCTTTTTGGGCGCTTGAAACGAACTTCGGAACGCGAAAAGGCAATTACCGTCTGATCGATTCCCTTGCGACGCTGGCCTACGATACGCGCCGTTCCGCTTTCTTCAGGGACGAGTTGTTGCACGCCGTCCGTATGGTGCAGGACGGAATCAGCCCCGATATGATGATCGGTTCCTGGGCGGGAGCGTTCGGTAATTTTCAATTCATGCCCTCCACTTATCACGCTTTTGCCGTCGATTACGACGGCGACGGCGTCGCCGATTTGTGGAATTCCCTGCCGGACGCGATGGCTTCCGCGTCGAATTATTTGTCCGCCGAAGGATGGAATCCTAAAATCGGTTGGGGCAGGGAAGTCTTTTTGCCCAAACGTTTCGATTGGGATTTGATCGAACGGGAGCTTACCGTCGGGGAATGGTTGGAAAAAGGGATTAAGTTCGCCGATTCCAGACAAGCGGAACCCGCCGACACCAAAGCCGTTCTGCTGATGCCCGCCGGTATAGGAGGTCCCGCTTTCCTGACGTATTCGAATTTTCGCGTCATTTTGAAGTGGAACAATTCATTGTTGTACGCGATTGCCGTCGGGCATCTGGCGGACAGAATCAACGGGGCTAAACCGTTCGCAAGAAAAATGGCGGGCAGGCTGAACGATTTTACGTTGGAAAACGCGATGGAATTGCAGGATTTACTGAAACGCCAAAACCTGTATGACGGCGAACCGGACGGTGTTCTGGGCAGAAAAAGCAGGGAAGGGATACGCGCTTTCCAAAAACTGTACGATTTGCCCGCGGACGGTTACGCGGACGCGTCGTTGCTGCATTTTATGCGGCTGGCCGTCAACGGCGGAATCGAACGCGAAGAACTGACTTTCGACGAAATCAGCGAAATTCAGAAAATACTGAAGCGGGGTTTGTATTACAAAGGCCCCGAAGACGGAAAACTCGGCAAGGAAACCGAAAACGGGATTCGTCTGTATCGGCAGGTCTACGGTATTTGCGGTGATAAAACGGACCGCGCTTTGTTGGAAAAAATGCGAATCCAGTCCGTCCGCAACCTTGAAAACGGTGAAATCGATCCCTTGGTCAGGGAATACTGGAAACAGGAAGAAGAACGGCGGAAAGAGGAAGAAAAGAAGAAGCTTTCTTTGAAAAAGAAAAACAAGGGAAAGACCAAGTCTTTAAAGCGCAAGATGAAAAATCAGGTCAAGTCGGCCGGGGTGGCTCGGATAAAGAAGAACAAAAACGGTTGAGGATAGCGGAAAATGAGTGAAAACATTCTTGATTCACAGGCCTTTAGTCGTTATTCTTCCTCCTTAAGGAAAGGAAGTGTCATGCAGTCCGTCGTTAAAGCTTTTGTCGTTTCCGCCGCCGTCGTTCTGGCCGGCTGTTCGGACAATACGAAAATCTTTTCATCGACTCCGGCCGCCGGCGCTCAACAAAGCGGGAAAACGGCCGCCGCCGGATATTACAAGATCGGTAATCCGTATCAGATCTCCGGCGTTTGGTATTATCCGAAAGAGGACTATTCCTATAACGAAACGGGCATCGCTTCCTGGTATGGCGAGGATTTCCACAACGGCATCACGGCGAACGGCGAATTATATGATATGCACTCTTTGACCGCCGCGCACAGGACGTTGCCGTTGCCGAGCATCGTTCGCGTTACGAACCTGCAGAACGGACGTTCCCTTGTTCTGCGCGTCAACGACCGCGGACCGTTCGTCGACGATCGCGTCCGTATCATCGACGTTTCGATGCGCGCCGCGCAATTGCTCGGTTTCAAAGAACAGGGGACGACGCAGGTGCGCGTCGAGGTCCTGCCGAAGGAAAGCAAGGAACTGAAGGAACAAATGCTGGCCGCGGCTTCCGGCGATAAAGAGGCCGAAACGACCGCGTTCGCGGGAACGGAAGGCAATCCCGAAAACATCGTCGCCGTCAATCATCCGGACGCGCCGAAGAATTTGGCGGCGAACTCTTATCCCCGTTTGGCGAACACGCCGCCGCCGTCCTTTGAAAACGACGACGTTCTGATTTCGGATTCGGCGACCGCAAAAAAGAGCTCCGATAACTACAATTCGTGGGACGAAGACCTGACCCCGGCGCAGAGCCGTAAAGAAGTCGTTGCGGAACCGCCCAAAGAAACGGCGAAAAAGATGCCCGCGAAAGGAAAAGCGGCTCCGGTCCAAAAGCCCGCGCCGCAGAAAAAGGCCCCCGCGAAAAAGCCCGTTCAGGGACCGGTTTATTCCGAACCTCTCGCGGCCGGATATTATGTTCAGATCGGCGCTTTCGGCGGCAGGGACAATGCCGAAAGAATGCGCCTTAAAGCCTCTCAATACGGTAAGGCCCTTGTCATTCCCGTGACCGTGAACGGCAAGCCGCTTTATCGCGTCAGACTGGGGCCCGCCAATGCCAAAAAGGCGTTGGATATGATGGATAAATTGACGAATGCCGGTTTTACCGACGCGCGTTTGATCGAAGAAAAATAAAGGCGAAAGGAAAGCTTTTCATGAAACGCAGACTTCTGTTCCTTTCCACGGCGTTGGGCGTTTTGACCGCTGTTTCGGCCAATGCGCTTGAAACGAAAGCGAAGAACGCTATCTTGATGGATTTTACCACCGGAAAAGTGTTGTTTGAAAAAAATGCGGACGAACCGATGCCGCCGGCGTCCATGAGCAAGCTGATGACGGCTTACGTTATTTTCGACCGCCTGAAAAAAGGGCTGATCAGCGAAGACGACGTTTTTGTCGTCAGTAACAACGCTTGGCGAAAAGGCGGAATAAAAACAGGCAGTTCGACGATGTTCCTTAATCCGAAAGACAAGGTCACCGTCCACGATTTGTTGCGCGGGATCATCGTTCAATCCGGAAACGATGCATGCATCACGGCGGCCGAAAACATCGCCGGTTCCGAAGAGGAATTCGTTCGCATGGAAAACGAAATGGCGCAGAAGCTCGGCTTAAAAAACACGCATATCGCCAATTCGACGGGGTGGCCTCATCCGGAACACAGAATGTCCGCCCGCGATTTGGCGACGTTGTCGTTTCGCCTGATCAAGGATTTCCCGGAATACTATCCGATCTATTCTGAACAGAGCTTTACCTACAACGGGATTCAGCAGGAAAACAGAAATCCGTTGCTGTTGCTGATGCCGAACGTCGCGGACGGAATCAAAACGGGACATACATCTCAATCCGGCTACGGCTTGGTCGGTTCGGCGAAAAAGAACGGACGTCGCCTGATTTTGGTGGAAAACGGTCTTAAAACGATGCGCGAACGCGGCGAAGAAGCTCAAAAAATGATCAACTGGGGCTTTCGCGGTTTCGACAATTATACCGTCGTGAAGAAAGACGTGCGCGTCGTCGGCGTTCCCGTGTGGCTGGGCGAACAGAGAAGCGTTTCTGCCGTTCCCGCCGACGATACGGTGATGACTTTGCCCAAAGGACGCCAGAAGGACGTCAAAGTCGTCGTGAAGTATCTCTCACCGCTTAAAGCTCCCGTTAAAAAAGGCGATAAAATCGCGGAAATGGTCTTGTCGGCCCCCGAACATCAGGACTCCGTCATTCCGCTTTACGCCGTCAGGGACGTAAAGAAGCTCGGTTATTTCGGACGAATGAAGGAAACGGTAAAGCATATTTTGTTCGGAAGCATGAACAAGTAAGGAGCTTTTTGTGCAAAAGGGATTGTTTATCACTTTTGAAGGCGGCGAAGGGTGCGGTAAATCGACGCAGGCGCGGTTGTTGGCCGATTTTTTTGAAGCGCAGGGGAGGGAAGTCGTCCTGACCCGCGAACCGGGCGGTTCCGACGGCGCCGAAGATATCCGCGCGTTGGTCGTCAAAGGCGATGTGGCGCGTTGGGACGCTTTGACCGAAGCTTTGTTGATGTATGCCGCGCGTAGGGACCATTTGGTCAAAAAAATCATTCCCGCGCTGAACGATGGAAAGGTCGTCATTTGCGACCGCTTTGCCGATTCGACGGCCGCTTATCAGGGATATGCCTACGGTGAAAAAGCGCTGGGAAAAGAAACGTCTGACGCACTTTACCGCATGGTCGTCGGTCCGGTCAGACCGGATTTGACCTTGATGATGGATATGCCTGTCGAAACGGGATTGGAACGGGCTTTGAAACGGGACGCGAATGTCAACCGGTACGAACGGATGGGATTGGGGTTCCATAACCGGCTGCGGGAGGCTTTTTTAAAAATAGCCCGGAACGAACCGGAACGGTGCGCCGTCATCAACGCCGCGCGGACTATCCCCGAAATCAGGGACGAAATTCTGAACATCGTACGGGAAAGACTGTTGCGTTGACGGATTTTGTTTTCAAACAACCCGAAGAACAGTCCGAATTGTTCGGTCATTCCGAAGCCGAACGGATTTTGCTTGAAAATTATAACAAAGGGACTTTGGACGGTTCGTGGCTGTTTTGCGGACCGAAAGGCGTCGGAAAAGCGACGCTGGCGTTCCGTTTGGCGCGCTTTTTAGCCGCTCAAAGCGGGCAAGGAGGCGGCTTGTTCGGCGATCCGCCGCCGGCAACCTCTTTGTTCGTCGCTCAAACGGATCCCGCTTTTTCCGCCGTTGCGACGCGATCGGCCGGTTTTATGAAAGTGGTCGAACGCGCTTTGAAGGAGGACGAACTCAAAAAACGGCAGGACGCGATAGAAAATGGGGAGGCCCTTGATCCTTCCGCCGAACGCGCGCGGAAACGCAACGCGGAAATCACGATCGCCGATATCCGGTCCGCCGAATCTTTCATTCGCCTGACGGCCTCGTCTTCAACAAAGAGGATTTTGATTGTCGATTCCGCCGACGATATGAATCTGCCCGCCGCGAACGCTTTTCTGAAAACGTTGGAAGAACCGCCGGCGAACACGGTTCTGATCCTGATCAGTCACGCCCCCGGACGATTGTTGCCGACCATTCGGTCGCGTTGCCGGAAACTAACGCTCAATCCGTTGGATAACGCCGCGCTGGAGCAGTATTTGGGCAAAGTCGTTCCGGACCTTTCCGCCGTGGATCGGCACGCGTTGTCTTTGTTGGCGGAGGGCAGTGCGGGCAAAGCTCTGACGTTGGCGGAGCTGGACGGTTTGGACATTTTCCGCCGGTTGACGGGGTTGTTTTCGGGATTTCCGAAAGTTTCCGTTTCCGCGCTGTATGAAACAGCCGAAACGCTTTCCAAAGACAAAAGCCGTTTTCAATTGATGACGGACCTGTTTGTTCAATGGCTTTCGCGCGCGTGCGTGCTGTGCCAATGCTTTGAAGGCGAAGAGTTCTTTGCCGGCGAATTTGATATCGTGCGTCGGCTTTGTTCGGTTGTCGGACCGCTTGATTTGATGGATTTGACGCAAAGTCTTTCATCCGCTTTCCGGGATACCGATCTGGATGCGAAACAGGTTTTCATCAATGCCGTAACAACGCTTCAGAGGGGCGGAAATGCTTGATTTTACGGATAGTCATTGTCATTTGAACCACCCCGATCTTGCGGGGGAAACGGACGATGTTTTACGTCGGGCCGAAAGCCTCGGCATCCATCGTTTTCTTTCGATTGGGACACGTTTGTCCGACGCGGACGATCTTATCGCGCTGACCCGAAAATACCCGAACGTTTTTGCGACCGTCGCCGTTCATCCGGAATATGTGTCGGAACCGCCCGTCAGCGTCGAAGACATCATCGCCACCGCGCAAAAAGATCCGAAAATTGTCGCGATAGGCGAGGCCGGACTGGATTATCATTATGATCCGGAACACCGCGACGAACAGTGCGCTTTGTTCGAAAAGCACCTGATCGCCGCGCGGGATACCGGTTTGCCGATCGTGATCCATACCCGCGAAGCCGAAGACGATACCATCGCTTTGTTGAAAAAGTATCCGTCCGTTACAGGCGTTCTGCATTGCTTTTCATCAAACAGAAAACTTGCCGATTTCGGAATGGAGCAGGGGTTCTGCCTGTCGGCGTCCGGTATTCTGACGTTTAAGAAAGCCGAGGATATCCGTGCCGTTTTTAAAGACGTTCCGGCAACGCAAATACTGGTCGAAACGGACGCGCCGTATTTGGCGCCGATACCGTATCGCGGCAGACGAAACGAGCCGTCGTTTATGATCAAAACGGCAGAAATGCTGGCGGAAATCAAAGGAATGACGTTGCAAAGCGTTTCGGATGCGACGACGGCAAACTTCCTTTCTCTTTTTAAAAAGGCGTTCTGAAATGAAGATTCGTGTTTTAGGTTGCGGTGCGGCCGGCGGCGTTCCGATGATCAGTCGGGGGTGGGGAGAATGCGACCCGAACAATCCGAAAAACCGCAGGACGCGAACGTCTTTACTGATTAAAAATGATGAAGACAGTATTCTGATCGACACAGGTCCCGATTTGCGCGAACAGCTGATAAATGCTGGAGTTTCAAGGCTTTCCGCTGTTTTGTACACGCATGAACACGCCGACCACACGCACGGCATCGACGAACTGCGCGAAATCAACCGCGTGATGAAATGCGGCATTCCTGTTTACGCCAACAAGGTTACGTTAACGTTGCTGAAGGAGCGTTTCGGCTACGCTTTCAAGCCGATCGATTTGAAAACGGAAAGCTTTTTTCATCCGTGGCTGGAACCGAACCTGATTGTTCCGGGTGAAGCGTTCTATTTGAAAAAATTGAAAATCATTCCTTTTTCACAGGACCATGAATGGACAACGAGCCTCGGATTCCGTATCGGCGATTTCGCGTATTCGACCGACGCCGTTCATTTGTTTGATTCGGCGCTGTCCGTGCTGAAAGGCATTGATACGTGGATCGTCGGCTGTCTGTCGCCGAAGGATCATCCGAGCCACGCGTCGATCGACCGTGTTCTGGAATGGCACAAGATTCTGAAACCGCGCCGGACGATTTTAACGCACATGGCGGTCGGAATGGATTACGACACGCTTTGCCGGACGTTGCCGCCGGAAATCAGACCGGCATACGACGGCATGGAATTTGACATTTAATCCGTAAAGCCACGAGCACCATCATACAAAAGAGCCGCCGTAAAACGAGCGGCCGTACGGTTTTGTTGTTTTTTCTTTTCCGCGGGCTGTAAAATCGGTTTTATGTCGCTATGTTGTCTTTTCCGTATATGCCAGATTTAAACATAATGTACATTATGCGACAATTGCATATATAAGCGGCGGAAAATTTTTTCGATAATATATTGATATCATTGAATTATATTTCAATTCGGTAAAAGCTTGCAAAGGTTATGAACAGCTTTTTGAACAGGCGTTTTCTGACTTATCAAGTTTTGTAAACAACAAAATGAAATTAAAAGAAGGCCTGAGAGACTATATTTTATTCTGTTTTTGTTATAAGTTCCCCGATAAAACGTCTTCGTCTTCAAATTCGCGTTTTGAGCGAGCAAAATTTCAAAAACCGTATCAGTATAGGTTCATCTCGCTGAAAATGCGATTTTGCAGAAAAGGACTCCCTTCTCTGCCGGCGGGCTTGTACTTGAGAGTGTCCGGTCGTTTTGATAATATTCTCTTGTCTTTCTTATCCGAAGGATCAGTCGATATGGATGTTCTGATTTTTCTGATTTTTGTTTTTGTGCTGGGACCGGCAGGAGTGCTGTTCTATTATCTTTACGAACGAAACGGTCGTTCGTTCCGTTCAATGATTCGCCATTCTCCATTTGGACTGTTCGGTTTTCTTTTTCTTCTGGATTTGCTGACGGATAAACGAAACTCTCATAACGAAGAAGATCAGGATTTTATGGTTTCAAATCGTTATGAACATGATTTTTATGGCGCATCGGACGATGATTTGTACGGATATGACGACAAAGACGATGCGGATTATGAGGATTATGCGGATGATCCTGATGATTATGACGATTTTGACGACAGGATATGATGATCCGTTTTCAATCCGATGAAACGCGGCGGAATAAAGCCGTTTTTCAGAATAAGCATATAATGACGTATCCGTTTAAAGAAAACGTTGTCGTCGTCGCGAACGGCCGACCATTTTAACGGCGGACGAATTTCCGTTCGGTCGACTTGTTTGATCGTATCG
>DGGW01000073.1:26965-30864 GCA_002393065.1 Alphaproteobacteria bacterium UBA3864
ACTTGTTTGATAGTGTCGCCGTCAAACAGCCACACCGCTTCAACGATTTCCGTATCCGCCGTCAGATTTTCCGGAAAAACAAAGCAATCACGCAAGGCGACAAAGCCGTTCAGTTTTTGAACGGATGTCGTTTCCGGCACGGGTTCCGTCAGGCATGAAACGGCGCGGCTGCGTCCCGGGAAAACTGTTTCAAGCCAGGCCAGAATCCCGTCTTTTTCAGCCGTTCCGGCCCTTTGAGCGTAATGTGACAACAGTTTTTCATCCAGCAGGACCGGTGCCTTCAAGCCTGCCGTCAAAACGTCGCTGTTCTTTAGGATATAGGTGTACAGCATAAAAAAAGACCGCAAAGACAACGCTTTGCGGCCCCTTTGTCATTCTTTGATTTTTAAGGAAACGATGCAGTCGGCGGGATCGGTCACTTCACCGTTGGATCCGGTTCCCTTTTTGATGTTGTCGACAAATTCCATTCCTTTGACGACCTGCCCCCAGATCGTATATTTGCCGTCCAGCCAAGGGCACGCGTCAAAGCAGATGAACCATTGGCTGTCCGCGCTGTGGATGTCCATCGCCCGCGCCATCGAACACGTGCCGCGAACGTGATGTTCGTCGGAAAATTCGGCGCGCAGGAGCATACCGCTACCGCCGCAACCGTTGCCCTTCGGATCGCCGGTCTGCGCCATAAAGCCGTCGATGACCCGATGGAATTTCAAGCCGTCGTAGAAGCCTTCTTTGACCAGTTCCTTGATGCGCGCCACGTGTTTCGGCGCAAGATCGGGACGCAGTTCGATTTCGACGGTTCCGTCCTTCAATTCAAGTAACAGATATTCCTGCTTTTTCTCTTTCGTCATTTGGATACTCCCAAAGTTTTAATCAGTTTTTCCGCAACCCTCGGCGTTACGAAAGTCGATATGTCGCCGCCCAATCTGCAAATTTCTTTGACAAAAACGGAAGATACGAACTGGTGCTTTTCCGACGCCATCAGAAAAACGGTTTCGATATCCTCCTCCAGCCGGCGGTTCATCACGCACATTTTAAATTCGTATTCGAAATCGGACACGGCGCGTAAACCGCGAAAGATGACTTGCGCGTTGTTTTCGCGGGCGAAGTTGACCAATAACGTATCGACCAGAGGCTTGACTTCGATGCAGCTGACCTTTTGGAATTTCTCGACTTCCCGTTCGACCATGGCGATCCGTTCGTCAACGTTGAAAAGCGAGTTTTTCTGCTCGTTCAACGCAACGCCGATGACCAATCTGTCAACCAGCTTTGCCGCCCGTTCGATCAGATTCAGATGGCCGTAGGTGATCGGGTCGAAAGTGCCGGGGTAAACGCCGATCCGTTCCGTCATTCGGAAGCCCCTTCGTCCGTTTCGGCGGGGATTGTTTCCGTTTGCGGCTGTTCGACGCTCTGCTCTTCCTGTTCGGGCGTTTCGTCAATCGTCTCCTCGTCGTCGAAATCGCCGATACAGGTCGCGGAAACAACGTGTTCGGCATCGCTCAGGCGGAACAGAATGACGCCCATCGTGTTGCGGCCGGCGATACGGATATCCTTGACGGGCGAACGGATCAGCTTGCCCGCGTCGGTGACCAGCATGATTTGCGCTTTGTCGGAAACGGGGAAAGAAGCAACGACGCTGTCATGGCGTTTCGTATTGTCGATGTTCGTGACACCCTGCCCGCCGCGGCCCGTGATGCGGTATTCGTAAGCCGAGGAACGCTTGCCGTAACCGCTGTCGGTCACGGTCAGGATGAATTCCTCTTCTTCCTTCATTTTGGCGAATTCTTCGTCGGTCAGCGTCACCGTCGTTGCGGTCGGTTCATCGTCGGCGGACACAACGTCCGCGTCCGTGTCGTGGCGGAGCGCTTTCGCTTTTTTCAGATAAGCGACGCGCTTGTCGGCATCCGCGTCCGTATGGCGCAGGACCGACATGGAAATGACTTCGTCGCCCTCGCCCAGCCTGATGCCGCGAACGCCCGTCGATGTGCGGCCCGAAAAGACGCGGACTTCCGAAACGGGGAAGCGGATCGACTTACCGCCCTTGGCCGCCAGCAGGATGTCATCATCATCCGTGCAGATGCGGACATCAACCAGCGTATCGCCTTCGTCAAGCTTCATCGCGATTTTTCCGTTGGCTTTGACTTCCATGAAATCCGCCAGCTTGTTGCGGCGGACGCCGCCGCTTTTCGTCGCGAACATCACGTCAAGGTTTTCGGCTTCCTTCTCGTCTTCCGGCAAGCGCATGATCGTCGTGATGCGTTCGTCGGGTTTCAGCGGCAACAGATTGACCAAAGCCTTGCCCGTCGATTGCGGCGAACCGATCGGCAAGCGATAAACTTTCATTTTGTAAACCAGACCGAGGCTCGAGAAGAACAAAATCGGCGCGTGCGTACAGGCAACGAACAGGTTCGTCACGTAATCCTCTTCGTGCGTTCCCATGCCGGCGCGGCCTTTGCCGCCGCGGCGTTGCGCACGGTAGGTCGACAACGGGACGCGCTTGATGTAGCCGGTGTTCGTTACGGTAACGACCATGTCTTCGCGCTGGATCAGGTCTTCGATATCCTGCTCGTATTCGACTTCTTCAATCGTCGTGCGGCGCGGCGTGGCGAATTCCGCTTTGACCTGCAAAAGCTCCTCGCGCATGATGGCGTACAGCTTTTCCCGCGACGACAGGACGGACAGCTTTTCTTCGATGACGCCGCCCAACTGCCGCAGTTCGTCGTGCAGCTGTTCGCGCGCCAATCCCGTCAAACGGTGCAAACGCAGATCCAAAATCGAATCCGCCTGCACTTCCGAAAGCTTATAGATGCCGTTTTCGACCGTGTGTTCCGGATCGGCGATCAGCGCGATCAACGGTTCGACATCACCCGGCGTCCAGTCTTCGCTCATCAGTTTTTCTTTGGCTTCCTGACGGTTGGCCGCGTTCGTGATCATTTCGATGATCTTGTTGCGGCGATCCTTCGTTTCGATGGCGATGGCCAGACCGACCAAGACGTGCGCCCTCGCCCGCGCTTTGTTCAGATCGAAAATCGTGCGGCGACGGATGACGTCTTCGCGGAATTCGATGAACGAGCGGATCATGTCCCGCAGGTTCAGCAACTGCGGACGTCCGCCGTTCAAAGCGATCATGTTAGAACCGAAACTGCTCTGCAAAGCCGTGTATTTGAACAGCTGGTTCAGCACGATTTCGGGATGATGCTCCCTTTTGATTTCGATAACGATGCGGATGCCGTCGCGGTCGGATTCGTCGCGGACGTCGGCGATGCCTTCAATGACTTTGTCGCGTATCAGATCCCCGATACGGGCGATCATCGCGCTCTTGTTGACCTGATACGGTATTTCCGAAACGATGATCGCCCAGCGGTCCTTGCGGATCTCTTCGATTTTGGTCCGGCCGCGCATGATGATGGAACCGCGTCCCGTCAGTTCGGTTGCGCGGGAACCGGAACGGCCCATAATGATACCGCCGGTCGGGAAATCCGGCCCCGGAACGATTTCAATCAATTCTTCGGCGGTGATGGTCGGATTGTCGATATAAGCGACGGACGCGTCAATGACTTCGCCCAGGTTGTGGGGAGGAATGTTCGTCGCCATACCGACGGCGATGCCCCCTGCTCCGTTGACCAGCAGGTTCGGGAAACGCGCCGGAAGAACGGTCGGCTCGTTCAGCGTTTCATCGTAGTTCGGAGCAAAATCGACGGTGTCCTTGTCGATGTCGTCCAGCAAGACGTGCGCGGCGGCGCCCAGACGGGCTTCCGTATAACGCATGGCGGCGGGAGAATCGCCGTCGATCGAACCGAAGTTCCCTTGTGAATCGATCAGAGGGACGCGCATGGAGAAATCCTGCGCCATACGCACCATGGCGTCGTAAATGGCGGCGTCGCCGTGCGGATGGTACTTAC
>DGGW01000079.1 GCA_002393065.1 Alphaproteobacteria bacterium UBA3864
ATTTTTCGCCCTCCTCCGCCGTAAAAACGGCCGGATGCGGCGTGTTTTTATAGCTGATTCCCAATTTCGTCAGGTAATCCAGCAATTCTTCCGGCGATGTCGGCATTTGTTCGGTCATAGTCCGCTCCTTTGTTTTTTTTCATTTGTACCCTTTTTATATATGAAGTCAACCTTTGTTCCGGCTTTATTTTTGAAACAGGATTTGCTACCTTTTTAATAATTAAAAATAAGGAGAAGCCTATGAACGAAATCATCAAAGCGATCAAAGAACGCCGCAGCGTCCGCAAATACAAGCCGGACATGATTCCGGAAAACATCATCGACCAAATCATTGACGCCGGTCTTTACGCCGCCAGCGGCCGCGGCAAACAGGCGCCGGTCATTATCGCCGTAACGAACAAGGAACTGCGGGATAAGCTGGCGGCGGTCAACTGCAAAATCGGAGGCTGGCAGGAAGGCTTCGACCCGTTTTTCGGAGCGCCGGTCGTGTTGATCGTTCTGGCGGACAAAAGCGCGCACACTTATGTTTACGACGGCTCTTTGACGATGGGCAATATGATGCTGGCCGCGCATTCTCTGGGCATCGGCAGCTGTTGGGTCCACCGCGCAAAAGAGGAATTCGAAATGCCGGAATACAAAGACCTGTTAAAAGAACTGGGCTTTGACGGAGAATACGAAGGCATCGGACACTGCGTGCTGGGCTATCCCGACACAGCCGCGGGCGAAGCCGCCGAACGCAAGGAAAACAGAGTCCGTTACGTCCGCTGAAAAATGATACGCCTTTCCTCCCCCAATTTTGATGAACGCAAAGCGCCGGTTGAAATGCTCGTCCTGCACTATACGGGAATGAGATCGGCGCAGGAAGCCCTTGACCGTTTATGCGATCCGGCCGCAAAAGTCAGCGCGCATTACGTCATTGACGAAGACGGGGAGATTTATTCTCTGGTGGATGAAGGCAAACGGGCGTGGCACGCGGGCGTTTCGTCATGGAAAGGCAAAACGGACATCAACAGCCGGTCGGTCGGAATCGAAATCGTCAACCTCGGACACGAATTCGGCTACCGTCCTTTTCCTGATAAACAAATCCAATCCGTCATAGATATTTCCAAAGAAATTATAAAGCGTTGTGTTATACTTCAAGAAAATATAGTCGGACATTCGGATATCGCCCCGACGCGAAAATCCGATCCCGGGGAACTGTTCCCGTGGAAAAAATTGGCCGAAAATGGAATAGGTCTTTGGACGGACGACTTTACAACGCCTGAAAAAAGCACAAAAGAAATGTTGACTGCCGTCGGCTATGATGTTACCGATGAGCCCGCCGCCTTCACGGCTTTTCTGCGCCGCTTTCATCCGGAAGCCTTGTCCGGCCGGACTTCGGATTCCGAAAAACGTTTGGCGGCCGTATGCGCTTTATATGAAAAGGAAATGAAATGACCTCTTATCGTTTGGTAATCAGCGATCTGGACGGCACTCTGCTTAATCCCGCCAGAACGCTTTCTCAGGAAACCATTGATGTATGCGCCCGTCTTTACAAGGAAAAAGGCGTCCGCTTCGCTTTGGCGTCCGGCAGAGGATTGAGAGGCATACAGCCGGTTGCCGACGCTTTGGGGTTTCCCGTTTTCACCCTGCCCTGCAACGGCGCGGAAATTTATGATGAAAACGGTAATATGATCTGTCGAAAGACAATGGACTATGATGACGCCGTACAAATGAAAAAAGCGGTGCGTGAATTTAACCCGCGTATCGAAACGATCGTTTACGCGGGTCAAGATTGGGTTGTCGATGAAATGACGGATATTGTCAAAGGCGAATGCAGTGTTATGCCGACCGCTCCTGTTGTGGGCGCTTTCGAAGCCGTCATTTCCAGGAACACGCCGATTTTAAAGCTGATCGGTGTCGGCACGCCCGAAAACACGACGGAACTGTCCGAACATCTGAAAACACTTTTTCCGCAATACGATTTTTACAAATCTCAAAATTATATATTGGAATCAACCGTCAAAGGCGCAAACAAATCCGGAGGAATCTCTTTTTTATGCAGACACTGCGGGTTTGATATTTCCGAAACAATCGCGTTCGGAGACGGGTATAACGATATAGATATGCTCAAATTCGCCGGACTGGGAATTGCTATGGGCAACGCAAACAGCGATGTAAAGGCTGCCGCTGATCGGGTTACGGCGTCCAATAATGAAAACGGTGTTGCTCTGGCCTTAAAAGAAATCTTTTATTGACTTTAAGAAGCTCTGACTTTACCGTTTGCGTCGGTGCCGGAAGATCGGGCGGTCGCGGTGCGCTGCAAAATGCGTACTGAGGAAAGTCCGGGCTTCACGGAAACACGATACCGGATAACGTCCGGCTGGGGAGACCCAAGGGAAAGCGCAACAGAAAAAATTCCGCCGACGTCTTCGGACGGGCAAGGTTGAAATGGTGCGGTAAGAGCGCACCGCTTTTCCGGCAACGGAAAAGGCACGGCAAGCCCTATCGGAAGCAAGACCAAGTGAGGTTTGTCCGCCAAAAGCGGCAAAGCGGGGCGTTCCTGCCCCCGCCAGAGGTAGGTCGCTACAGACGTTCGGTAACGAACGCCGCAGATGAATGGCCGTCATAACAGAACCCGGCTTACGGATCGTCCGGCACTCTTTTTTCCGATTCCTTTTTCCGAATCGATCAATTGAATCGATTCCTTTCGCTTTTATGGCGGAACGGAACGGAAACATCCGGATTCGAAACCAAACATCCCCTCTTTATTTTGAAAAATATTTCATCCCCCAAATCTGTCATGATTCGGGCGGGACAATCACAATATCTTGTTTTTCGGATATGAAAAAAACAGCATTTTCCCGTTTAAAGTCCATATACACCCATTGACTCACCATAAAATCCCATGTTATCCCATAAGAGTCCATAAGGGCGAAGTGCGCCCTGCGGACGAGTTTCTTTAACGGAACCGGTAAAAACGGGAAGCGGTCATGACCAAGGCGAACAGAAAATACAGTCTTTTTCTGGACACCACCTTAAACAAGGTGGACGCCAAGGGTCGTGTGTCGATTCCGGCGGATTTCCGCGCCTTGCTGGAACAGAAGGACACGCCGCTGACGGCGTTCCGGTCTTTTTCCGCGCCGTGCATCGAATGCCGCACGGGCGAGATGATGGAAAAAATGGCGCAGGACATCGAATCGTCCTACGATCCTTTTTCGCGGGAAAGCAACGACCTGACCGATCTGATCTTCGCCGACGCCAAAGAGTTCCCGTTCGATTCGACGGGCCGCATCGTCCTGACCGAAAAGCTGATGAAGCATGCCGGCATCACGGACAAAGCGCTGTTCGTCGGCAAAGGGAAAACTTTTCAGATCTGGAATCCCGAAACTTACGAAGCCGAAGCCGAAAAACGCCGCGAACGCGCCCTCTCGGAACGGTTTTCCTTAAAACGCGGAGGCGACGATGACCGATAAACCCCGCCACATCCCCGTTTTGCTGAACGAAGTTCTGACCGCGATCGCGCCGAAGGACGGCGGGATCTACGTCGACGGGACATTCGGTGCCGGCGGCTACACGCGCGCCGTTCTGGACGCGGCGGACTGCACGGTGTACGCGATCGACCGCGACCCCGACGCGATCCGCGAAGGGCAACCCCTGTGCGACAAATACAAGGGACGGCTTCACCTGCTGCGGGGCGAATTCGGTTCCATGGCGGACCTGCTGCGCGAAAACGGCGTCGGATCGGTCGACGGCGTCATGCTGGATATCGGCGTGTCGTCGATGCAGATCGACCGCGCGGACCGCGGTTTTTCGTTCCAGAAAGACGGTTCCCTCGACATGAGAATGAGCCGGTCGGGACAAACCGCGGCAGACGTTTTGAACACGTTTGCCGAAAAAGACATCGCCGACATCATCTATTTGTACGGCGAAGAACGCTTTTCCAGACGCATCGCGGCGGCCGTCGTCGCGCGCCGGCGGGAAAAGCCGTTCGAAACGACAACGGAATTTGCGTCGCTGATTCGTTCCGTCGTTCCCCATAAAAAGGACGACATCGATCCGGCGACCCGCAGCTTTCAGGCGCTGCGGATTTATGTCAACGACGAACTCGGCCAGCTGAAGGCCGGTTTGTCCGGAGCCGAAGAGCTCCTCAAGTCAGGCGGAAGAATGGCCGTGGTATCGTTCCATTCTTTGGAAGACAGAATCGTCAAAGCCTTTATTCAGGAAAGGAGCGGCAAAACCGCCAATCCTTCCCGCTACCTGCCGGCGGCGGAACAAAAACCCGCCACGCTCGAAGCGGTTTCCAAAAAAGCGATTCAACCTTCCGAAGATGAAATCGTCAGAAATCCCCGTTCCCGTTCGGCTCGTCTGCGTGTCGCGCAAAAAACGGAGAATGAGTTATGGGTCGCGTAGTTTGGTTTTTATTGTTTGCCGTTACGGTCATCGGGATGTTCGTCATCAAAAACCGCGTCATCGGTCTTGAAAAAGAGCTGAACGGCATCAAAGCGCAGATTCAGACCGATCAGAAAGCCATCCACGTTTTGAAAGCGGAATGGGCTTACTTGTCCAATCCGGACCGTCTGCGCGCTCTCGGCAGGCGCCACGCCGGCATGAAACAGATCGAAGGCAACCGGATCATCACGATATCGGCCCTGCCGTTCAAAGAACCCGAACAAAAGCCGTCGGTCGTCCGCGTTTCCTATTCACCCGAACGGAGCGGAGCGACGCCATGAGATTTTCCTTGTCCAAACACGGCAGGTACTATTGCCCCGGCGACGAAATCCCGTTGCCGGAACGTCCGTCTTTGGCGGACAGGCACGCCTGCGCGTCTTTGGAACAAGGCAAAACCCGCGTTCTGGTCGCGATGAGCGGCTTCTTTCTGATGTTTTCGGTCATCGGATACCGGCTGGTCGACGTTTCGCTGCGCGGCGGTCGCGTCGAACCGGTGAAGATCGAAAAAGCCGAAACGCAGACCGATCCGAGCATCAACCGCGCCGATATCGTCGATCGCAACGGCATCGTTCTGGCCAGCAGTCTGCCCTTCGCCGATCTGCACGTCGACGCGTCGAAAATCAAAGATCCGGAAGCCGTCGCCGCCGCTTTGGCCGAAACGCTACCCGACCTGAATTACAAAGTTCTGCTGAAAAAGCTGAAATCGAAACGCAACTTCGTTTACATCAAGCGCAACCTGATTCCGCGCGAACAATACGAAGTCAACCGGTTGGGCATCCACGAACTCGAATTCGAATCGACGGAACGCCGTCTTTATCCGCAAGGCGCGCTGGCGTCCCATATTTTGGGTGCGACCGACGTTGACGGCAAAGGCATCGCCGGCGTCGAAAAAGCCTTCAATTCGAAACTGACGGCGCAAAAGGAACCCTTGCGCCTGTCTTTGGATTCGGGCGTTCAATCCACCGTCCGCAACATTCTGACCGAAGGCATGACGCACTACGGCGCGACGGGAGCGTCGGCCGTTCTGCTGAACGCGAAAACGGGCGAGATCGTTTCGCTGGTCTCCCTGCCCGACTTCGACCCGAACAATCTGAACAAAGCCAAAACTTCCGATATGTTCAACAGTGCCACCGTCGGCGTTTACGAACTCGGTTCCGTGATGAAGCTGTTCAACACGGCGATCGCGCTCGATTTGAAAAAAGTCAAAATCACCGATAAGATCGACGCCGGCAAACCGATCGTTCTGGCGGGCTTTTCGATCACGGAACCCGAAGAAAAGAACCGCCGTCCGTTGAGCATCCCCGAAATCATGATCCATTCGTCGAACGTCGGATCGGCGCGGCTGGCGCTGGACATCGGTCCCGAAAAACAGGAAGAGTACCTGCGCCGATTCGGTTTGTTGTCGATGCCGAACGTCGAATTGCCCGAACGCGGTCGCCCGATTCTGCCCAATCGCTGGAGCGATATGTCGACGGCGTACATCGGCTTCGGCTATTCGTTGTCGGTGTCCCCCCTGCAGGCGGCGGCGGCGGCGGCGGCCGTCGTCAACGGCGGCGTTTATCACGCGCCGCGGCTGACCCCCGTCGCGCCCGGCGAAGAAATTATCGGCCGCAGAGTCATTTCAAAGAAGACATCCGAAACAATGCGCGCTATTATGCGAATGGTTGTGCTGGAAGGTTCCGGACGCAGAGCCAACGTCCCCGGCTACGAAGTCGGCGGCAAAACGGGTTCGGCGCGCAAAACCGTCAACGGACAGTATGTCGAAGGCGAAGTGCGCACGTCGTTCCTGTCGGCTTTTCCGATGGACAATCCGCAATACGTTTTGATGGTCATGCTCGATTCGCCGAAAAAGATCAAAGAAACGTACAACCTGAACAATGCGGCGTGGAACGTGGTGCCGACGGCGAACAAAATCATTTCCGCCGTTGCGCCGCAACTGGGGATCGCCCCCCGCCCCTACGAATACAAGCAGGCGGCGCCGTATGTCAAAACGGCTTTAAACGCGCAATAAAGCGCGAACTGGAGAGTAAAAAAGGATGTTGTTGAGCGACCTGACGGCAAAAGCGGGAATTTCTTATTCCGGAAAGGATGCCGATATCACGGGACTGACCGCCGATTCACGAAAAGCGTCGGCGGGATTTTTGTTTGCGGCGTTGTCCGGCGTCAAAGCCGACGGCGCGGCGTATCTGGCCGACGCGAAAGAAGCGGGCGCCGTCGCCGCCGTCGTTGACGAAAAAGCGGACTTGCCCGACACCGGCCTGCTTTACGTCAAAGTCCCCGACCCGCGCGCCGCGTTCGCGAAACTGGCCGCCGCCTTTTACGGAAAGCAGCCCGCAACGATCGTCGCCGTAACGGGAACGAACGGCAAAACGTCGATCGCGAACTTCTGCCGCCAACTGTGGGAATCCGCCGGCAAAAAAGCCGCATCGATCGGCACGCTCGGCGTTCTCTCCGACGATTATTCAAGCTATTTTTCGATGACGACTCCGGACCCCGTAACGCTCCACAAGGAATTGGCGACGCTGGCGGAACACGGCGTTTCCCGTGCCGCGATCGAAGCGTCTTCGCACGGCATCGACCAACACCGCATCGACGGCATCGCGCTGGCGGCGGCGGGCTTTACGAACATCACGCGCGACCACCTCGATTACCACAAGACGATGGAAAACTACCTGAACGCCAAGCTCGGCCTGTTCGATCGGCCGCTGACGTCGAATCACGTCGTTTTGAACGCCGATATTGACGAATATCCGCAAATCCGCGATTTCTGCCGCGAACGGAAGCTGACCGTTCTGGATTACGGCAAAAAGGCGGACGCCCTCCGGATCGTTTCCGCGCAAAGCGAAGCGCACGGGCAAAAGCTCGAACTGTCCGTTTTCAACAAACCGTACACCGTTCATCTGCCGCTGGCCGGCACGTTCCAGGCGATGAACGCCCTGTGCGCACTGGGGCTCGTCCTGTCCGTGATGGACAAGGACGAAAGCGTCGACGCTTACGTGAACGCCCTTTCGAAACTGAAAGGCGCCCCCGGACGCCTTGAATTCATCGGCGCGAAGGCGAACGGCGCCGCCGTTTACGTCGATTACGCGCACACGCCCGACGCGATCGAAACGGTGCTGAACGCCCTGCGTCCGCACACGGCGGGAAAGCTCCGCGTCGTCTTCGGATGCGGCGGCGACCGCGACACCGGCAAGCGCCCGCAAATGGGCGAACTCGCCGACAAGCTGGCCGACGTCGTTTACGTCACGGACGACAATCCGCGTTCCGAAGAACCCGCCGCCATCCGCGCCGCGATTTTGTCGGCGTGTCCGAAAGGCATCAACATCGGATCGCGCGCGCTCGCCATCGAAACGGCCGTCAAAGACTGCGAAGAAGGCGACGTTCTGGTCATCGCCGGCAAAGGTCACGAAACGGGACAGACGGTCAAAGGCGTCGTCCACCCCTTCGACGACCGCGAAGAAGCCGAAAAAGCGCTGAAAAAAGCCGATGAACCGCTGTGGACGGCGGAGGAGATCGCCGAAGCGACCAACGGCCGCGCCGGATCGGATTTCCCCGTTTACGGCGTTTCCATCGACACGCGCACGTTGAAAAAAGGCGACCTCTACATCGCGATCAAAGGCGAACGGACGGACGGGCACGCCTACGCGAAACAGGCTTTGGAACAAGGCGCCGCGGGCGTTCTGGTATCCGACCTGTCCGACGGTCTGCCGATCGCGAAAGTCATCGCCGTCGCGGACACGACGGACGCTTTGAAAGCTCTGGCGTCGGCCGCTCGAAACAGGAGCGGTGCGAAAGTCGTCGGCGTCACGGGCAGTTCGGGCAAGACGAGCACGAAGGAAATGCTCAAGGCCGCTTTGAGCGCCGTCGGACGCACGCACGCGACCGCCGGCAACCTGAACAACAACATCGGTCTGCCGCTGATGCTTGCCCGCATGCCGAAAGACACCGATTTCGCCGTCCTTGAAATGGGGATCAGCCACGTCGGGGAAATGGCGGAAATGACCGCCATCGCGCGCCCCGACATCGCGATCGTGACCATGATCGGCAACGCGCACGCCGCTTTCTTTAAGAAACGCGAAGACATCGCGACCGCCAAAGCGGAAATCTTTTCCGGCATGGGCAAGGACGGCATTGTTTTCCTGAACGGCGACGATTCCGAAATCCTGCCCGTTCTGACGAAGGAAGCGAAAAAAGCCGGCTTGTCGGACATCCGGACGTTCGGCCTGATCGCCGAAGACGACGCCGCGCTGATCCACTTGTCTGAGCTGAACGGCGTGTCGAACGCGACCGTGCGGATCGGAGGTTCGACCTATTCTTACGACCTGAACCTGCCCGGAAAGCATCAGGTCATGAATTCTCTGGCCGTCGTCGGCGCGTTGGAAGCGCTCGGCGTCGACATGGCCTCCGCATTGCAAAGCCTCGGTCGTCTGATGCCGACGGCGGGACGCGGCGCCCGTTTGCGCCTGCCCTGCGCGGGCGGGACGTTCACGCTGATCGACGACGCGTACAACGCGAATCCCGAATCAATGGCCGCGGCCGTCGCCGTGCTGGGCGGATTGACGCCCGACGGGAAAGGCCGCAGGATCGCCGTGCTGGGCGATATGCTGGAACTCGGCGAAAAAGCGCTGGAGTTCCACCTCGGACTGAAAGAAAAGCTGGAAGCCGCCGCGGTCGACGCCGTGTTCGCCGCCGGCGAAAATTGCTCCGCCCTGTTCGACGCCCTGCCCGACGCGATGCGCGGCGGAAAAGCGCCGACGTCCGAACTGCTCGCCCCCGCCGTTCTTCAGGCCGTCCGTCCGGACGACATCGTTCTGGTCAAAGGCTCGTTCGGCAGTAAAATGCGCGTCATCATCGACGTCCTCAAAACCCTTTCCACGGAAAACAACGGATAAAAAAACATGCTTTACAATTTACTTTATCCCCTTTCGTCCGAGTATTCCTTCCTGAACATCTTCAAGTATCTGACGTTCCGGACGGGCGGCGCGATCTTCACCGCGCTGATGGTCAGTTTTCTGGTCGGACCGGCGCTGATCCGCTGGCTGAAGGATAAACAGCACTGCTGTCAGCCGATCCGGACGGACGGCCCCGAAACGCACCTGAAAAAACAGGGGACGCCGACGATGGGCGGATTGATGATCCTGACGTCCATCCTTGTTTCGACGCTGTTGTGGGCGGACGTCAAAAACGGCTTCGTCTGGCTTGTTTTGGGCGTGACTTTGGCGTTCGGCGCGGTCGGTTTCGCCGACGACTGGTTGAAAGTGAGCAAGAAAAACACCGCCGGCATGCGCGGCAAGCTTAAACTGGTGTTCGAATTCGCCGCGGCGGGTGCCATGGCATGGTATGTAACAACAATGACCGCCGAACCGACGGCGCACACGCTGACGTTCCCGTTCTTTAAAAACTGGGCGCTGAATCTGAGCGTCTTTTACCTGCCGTTCGCGATGTTCGTCATCGTCGGCGCGGGCAACGCGGTCAACCTGACGGACGGGCTGGACGGATTGGCGATCGTCCCCGTCATGATCGTCGCGTTCGTGTTCATGATCATTTCGTATGTGGCGGGACACGCGGCGTTCGCGGCGTATCTGCAGTTGCCGTACATCGCGGGAACGGGCGAGCTGTCCGTGTTCTGCGGCGCAGTGATCGGTGCCGGCATGGGCTTTTTGTGGTTCAACGCCCCTCCCGCCAAGATATTCATGGGCGACACGGGATCGCTGGCGCTGGGCGGCATGCTGGGCGCTCTGGCCGTCGCGACGAAGCACGAGATCGTTTTGGCCATCGCCGGCGGTCTGTTCGTGATGGAGACACTGTCCGTCATTTTGCAGGTCGTTTCTTATAAAACGACGCACAAGCGGATTTTCAAAATGGCGCCGCTGCACCATCACTTCGAAAAGATGGGCTGGACGGAACAGAACGTCGTCATCCGGTTCTGGATCATCGCGATGGTTCTGGGGCTGTTCGCGCTTTCGACCCTGAAAATACGATAAGGAAGGCTCCCGCCGATGAAAGTGTTGCGCACGGACGACAGCGTTTTGGGACGATGGTGGTGGACGGTCGACCGTTTCCTGCTGTTTGCCGTCCTTATTCTATGTTGCATCGGCGCGATGTTGAGCTTTTCGGCGACGCCCGCGATCGCGCATCACTTAAAGCTCGGCACCTATTTTCTGGTTAATCACCAGCTGGTTTTTCTGGGATTGGCCGTGATCGTGATGATCGGGATTTCGATGCAGTCGCCGAAAAACATCCGGTTGCTGTCAGTGCTGTTATTGGCCGTGACGTTCGTTTTGCTGGTCGGCGTCCTGCTTTACGGCGATAAAATCAAAGGCGCGGCGCGCTGGATTCGCTTATTCGGCGTGTCGATCCAGCCGTCCGAATTCGCCAAGCCCGCTTTCGCCGTCGTTGCGGCGTGGCTGATTTCCACGGGACGGGACAATCCGGAATTCAAGGGCATGACGGCGGCGTGCGTTGTTTACGGTTTACTGGTCGCCCTGCTGATCAAACAGCCGGATTTCGGCATGACGATGACCGTGTCCGTCATTTTTTTCGCCGAACTGTTCGTCGCGGGTCTGCCGTTCATTCTGGTCGCCGTTCTGTCGCTGATCGGCAGTATCGGCGCGACTCTGGCCTATTTCACGTTGCCGCACGTTCAGGTCCGCGTTGACAAATTTCTGCATCCCGAAGCGGGCGACACGTATCAGGTCCGCACGGCGTTCGACGCCATCAAAAGCGGCGGACTGTTCGGAATCGGCCCCGGCGAAGGGGTCATCAAGAACATCTTGCCCGACGCGCACACGGACTTCATTCTGGCGGTCGCCGTCGAAGAATTCGGTCTGATCCCCGTTTTGTTTCTGGTCTTTTTGTTCGCCGCAATCGTTCTGCGCGGCTTCTACCTGATTTTTTCAAAGAATAAAAACCTGTTCACACTGCTGGCGGTATCGGGTATCCTGACTCAGTTCGGCATGCAGGCTTTGGTCAACATGGCGTCGACGCTGTCGATGATTCCGACAAAAGGCATGACGCTGCCGTTCATTTCGTACGGCGGATCGTCCCTGTTGTCGACGGGGTTCGCGATGGGCGTCGTTTTGGGATTGACGCGCAACACAAGCACGGGAAGGGAAAACAAATGACGGACACTTACGTTTTAACGGCGGGCGGTACGGGCGGCCACGTTTTTCCGGCGCAGGCGCTGGCGGAGGAACTGATAAACCGCGGTGAGAAAGTCTGCTTTGTCACCGACGGCCGCGGCGGGAATTTTTCGCAACGCTTTCCCGACGCCGAATGTCATTGCGTCAGCGCGGGCGCGTACGCGGGGCTCGGCAAAATCGGCAAGCTGATCGGTGCGGTCAGAACGGGTTTCGGCCTGCTTCAAGCGCTGGTCCTGTTAAAAAAAATCAAGCCTGCCGCCGTTATCGGCTTTGGCGGCTACGCTTCCGTTCCGACGGCGTACGCGGCGGAAATGCTCGGGATTCCCGTTTTGTTGCACGAACAGAACAGCGTTTTGGGCGGCGCGAACCGCTTTCTGGCGAAAAAAGCGACGCTGATCGCGACGACGTTCCCGCACGTCGCAAGAATCCCCGACGGAAAGGAAACGGTCTATACGGGCGTCCCCGTCCGTCCCGCCATCCTGAAGTTATCGGACGCCGCGTACACCGCCGCGTCGGACAAATTCAACCTGCTGATTTTCGGCGGGTCGCAGGGGGCGAGAATTTTGAGCGACGTCGTTCCGAAAGCCCTGTCCCTTCTGCCCGACGAAGTCAAATCCGGTCTGAACGTCGCGCAACAGGCGCGGGCGGAAGATCTGCCGCAACTGTCGAAAGCGTATGAAAAAAGCGGGCTCGATCCGGAACTGGCGTTGTTCTTCTCCGATATGGACAAGCGGCTGGAACGCGCGCATCTGGTCATTTGCCGCGCCGGCGCGTCGACTCTGGCCGAACTGTGCACGGCGGGGCGTCCGGCGCTGATCGTGCCGATTCTGCGTTCGCCCGATTCGCACCAACTTCACAACGCCGAATTTCTGGCGGAAAACAACGCCGCCTTTTTAAAGGAGGAACCGGACTTCACCCCCGAATCCCTGCGCGATTTCATTATGGAATTGTTCAGAGAGCCTAAAAAGCTTATACTGGTTTCTTCTAACGCGCGCCGTCTGGCGAAGCCGGACGCGGTTTCCCTGCTGGCGGACGCCGCACTTAAGATCGGACGAAAGAACAACTGATGAGCACTCTGCCTTTTTCATTCGGGATCCTTCATTTCGTCGGCATCGGCGGCAGCGGTATGAGCTGTATCGCCGAACTGATGCACAACCTCGGTTACGCCGTTCAGGGTTCCGACATCGTCGATTCCGGCAACGTCAAGCGCCTGCGCGACATGGGAATCAGGATTTTCATCGGACAAAAGGCCGAAAACATCCGTGACGCCGGCGTGGTCGTCGTGTCCTCCGCCATCCGCGACGACAATCCCGAAGTCAAAGAAGCCCGTCTTCGCCGCGTTCCCGTCGTCCGCCGTTCGGAAATGCTGGCGGAACTGATGCGTCTGAAATGGTCGGTCGCCGTCGGCGGCACGCACGGCAAAACGACGACGACGTCCATGATCGGCGCCGTTCTGCAGGCCGCCGGTATGGATCCGACCGTCGCGAACGGCGGCATCATCAACGCTTACGGCACGAACGCGCACTTGGGCGACGGCAAATGGCTGGTCGCCGAAGCCGACGAATCGGACGGCAGTTTCATCCGCCTGCCCGCGACGGCGGTCGTCGTTACTAACATGGACCCCGAACACCTGAACTATTACGGGTCCTACGACAAGATGAAAGAGGCGTTCCAGACCTTCGTCCAAAACATTCCTTTTTACGGCTTCGCGTGTCTGTGCGCCGACCATCCGGAAGTGCAGAAACTGATTTCCCGCATCTCCGACCGGCAGATCATCACCTACGGCCTGACGCCGCAGGCGCAGGTCAGCGGCAGGATCGTCGCCGCCGAACCGGGACTGATCACGTTCGACGCGACGATCGCCCCCGAAATATCGCTGACGGGCAAGGAATACAAAATCGAAGCCGTCAAACTGCCCGTTTACGGACGGCATAATGTTCAAAACGCTTTGGCGGCGATCGCCGTCGGGCTTCAGCTCGGCGCGCCGGAAGCGGCGATCCGCAACGCCCTCGAACATTTCGAAGGCGTCCAGCGACGCTTTACGAAGCGCGGCGAATCGCACGGCATCACGGTCATCGACGATTACGCGCACCATCCGATCGAAATCGCTTCGACCCTGAAAGCCGCCCGCGACGTCGCGAAAAACAAAGTCGTCGCCGTCTGGCAGCCGCACCGCTATTCGCGCGTCGAAAGCCTGCTTGAAATGTTCTGCACGGCGTTCAACGACGCGGACTGCGTGATCGTCGCCGACGTGTACGCGGCGGGTGAATCCCCGATCGACGGCATCGATAAAAAAACGCTGGCGGAAAAGTTGCGCGCGCACGGTCACCGTTGCGTCGTCGAACTGCCGTCGCCGGAAAAGCTGGCGGAAACCGTCGCGGAACAGGCGTCGGAAAACGACATCGTAATCTGTCTCGGCGCCGGTACGGTTTCCGGATGGGCGAAAGCGCTTCCGGAACAGCTTGACGCCCTTTTGAACACGAAAGGATAAGCCCATGTTTTCCCGTCTTTACCGATTGTTTTCCGACACGCCCGAATACAAAATGCCGCCCGTTCGCGGCAAAGTCGTTTACGACGCGCCGCTGGCGAAACGGACATGGCTCGGCGTCGGCGGGGACGCGGACGTTTTGTTCGAACCGGCGGACGAAGACGATCTGAAATTCTTTCTGGAAGCGCGCGGCAACATTCCCGTGACCGTTTTGGGCGGCGGATCGAACGTGCTGATTCGCGACGGCGGCATTCCGGGTGTCGTCATCGTTTTGGGCGAAGGGTTCAACACCATATCGATCGACGGCGACCTGATTCGTTGCGGCGGAGCCGTTCGCGACGGCGATCTGGCCAAAGCCGCCTATGAAGCCGGATTGTCCGGTTTTGAATTTCTGGCCTGCATTCCGGGCACGCTGGGCGGCGCGGTGCGAATGAACGCAGGGGCAAACGGTTCGTGCATCGCCGACAGGCTCGTTTCGATGAGCGGCTGGGAACTTTCGGGAACGAAAATAGAAATGACGCGCGACGAAATCCCGTTCGATTACCGAACGAACGATCTGCCGGGCGGCTGGATTTTCACGGAAATTATTTTGAAGGGCATCCCCGAAAATAAACAAAATATTCAGAAACTCATGACAGAATACCGTAAGATTCGTGAAAAATCCCAACCGCGCGGCGTGCGAACGGCAGGATCGATGTTCAAGAATCCCGTCGGACTGAAAGCCTGGCAACTGATCGAAAAAGCGGGCTGTCGGGGGTTGAGGATCGGCGATGCCGTCGTTTCCGAAAAGCATGCCAATTTCTTTGTCAACGTCGGCGACGCGACGGCGCAGGATTTTGAAGACCTGATCGAAACGGTCAGGCAGCGGGTCTGGAAAACAAGTGAGATCATGCTGGAGCCCGAAGTTCGCCTGATGGGGGTCAAAACAAAGGATTCCGGCTGAACCGGAGGCTTTTATTCATGGCAAAAAAAATCGGCGTTCTGATGGGCGGACTGTCTTCCGAACGCGAAGTTTCCCTGAACAGCGGCAAAAACGTGGCGGAAGCCCTTGCCAAAAAAGGGTATAACGTTTTCACGGTCGATCTGACCGAAGATATCGAAGCGTTCGTCGCGACTTTAAAACGCGAAAAACCCGACGCGGTGTTCAACGCCTTGCACGGCAAGTACGGCGAAGACGGATGCGTTCAGGGGTTGTTGGAACTGATGAAGATCCCTTACACGCATTCCGGACCGGCGGCGTCCGCGCTGGCGATGAACAAAGTCAAGGCGCGTCAGGTTTACAAATCCGCCGGACTTCCCGTCGCCGAAGGACGGCAGGTCAGCAAAGCCGAAATTCTGGCGGACAAGGTTTTGCCCCGCCCGTTCGTTTTAAAGCCCGCCTGTGACGGATCAAGCGTCGGCGTTTACATTTTCGGCAAAGAAACGGAAGGAAAGCCCCCCTTTGATGAAACAACGTATCCGTATCCCGATTCCCGTCCCGTTTTGGCGGAGGAATACATCGCCGGCCGCGAAATGACCGTCGCCGTTTTGAACGGCAAGGCTCTGGGCGTTCTGGAAATCGTTCCGACCGTTGACTGGTACGACTATTCGGCCAAGTACACGGACGGCGGCGCGCAACACATCGTCCCCGCCGATATGCCCGCCGACGATTACGCCGCGATGATGGCCATGGCGGAAAAAGCGCACGAAGCGCTCGGTTGCCGCGGCGTGTCGCGGACGGATTTCCGCTATGACGACACGAAAAAAGGCGAAAAGCCCCGCATCGTCGTTTTGGAAACGAACACGCAGCCCGGTATGACGTCGCTGTCGCTCGTTCCCGACATCGCGCGCTTTGCGGGATATTCTTACGAAGATCTTGTCGCCGCTCTGGTCGAGGAAGCCCGATGCGAAAATTCGGATTGAAAACAAAAATCGCCCTGTTTGCCGCCGCCTGCGGATGCATCGGCGGCGCCGCTGTTTTTCTGCCGGAAACGTCTTTCTACGAACGGCAGACGGCGAACATCGATTTTTGGTTTCATCAGGCCGCGCTGAAGGCCGGGCTTCGTCTGAACGAAATTTTTGTCCGCGGACGGAATAAAACGTCCCAAAAGGAAATCATCGACTGTCTGGCCGCCGAACAAGGCATGCCGCTGACGGCCGTCGACCTGAACGCCGCG
>DGGW01000047.1 GCA_002393065.1 Alphaproteobacteria bacterium UBA3864
ACGGCGTTGTTTCGTCAAAGAATGTTTACCAGCTGCGCATCGCTTTTCCGGAAGCCGAAGGCCCGCAGGCGATCCGGCAGATTTTGACGGAACTGTCGGCGTCGGGCATCCACGCCTGCCGCGCCGTTCTGCAGCTGACCAAAGACGAACCCGTTTCCGATCTGGCTTTTCCGATGTACGGCTATTGCCTATCGCTCGATTTCGTCCGCCGCCGCCGCTTGGACGAATTCCTGAAGCATTTGGCGATGGTCGCTTTGGAATTCAAGGGACGGCTGGCGCTGTGCAACGACGCTTTGCTGGAACGCCGCCTGTTGTTCAGAATGTATCCGAACGTCGAAAAATTCATCACGACGCGCAAAAAATTCGATCCGCAGTTCAAGTTCGATTCGGATTTCGCCCGCCGCGTTTTTAAGGAGAGAGACGATGACTAAACGCACTTGGTTGATTCTGGGCGCGGAGTCGGTCATGGGCCGCGCTTTTTCCCGCGAAGTCGTCAAACAGGGCGACGACGTCGTTTTGCTGGGTCGCGAACAGGACGATCTCGATCTTATCGCCGCCGATTTGAAAGCGCGTTATCCCGCCTGCGAAGTCGAAACGGAAGCGTTCGATCCGTCCGTCGTCGATAATTTCACGAAAATCATCGCCAGATGCGAGGAAAAAGCCAAAAACATCGTCAGCGTTTTTTCCGGTTTGGAAGCCGTGTATTCGCAAAAGGAATGCGGCAAGGATCTGGGCAAGATCAAAAATATGTTCCAAATCAATTATCTGGCGCAAATCTATTTTCTGACGGCGGCATCCGCGCTGTTGCGCAAGCAGAATTGCGGCGAGATCATCGTTCTGGGATCGACCGCCGGCGAATACGGCTTGTCCGACAACTACGCTTACGGTTCGACGAAAGCCGCTCTGCACGTTTGGCTGCAGGGGTTCTACGAACAAATGGCGACGCAGAAGATCTTTGTCACGACCGTCAAGATCGACGATACGGACACCGTCGGGAACATGGGGCATTTCGAATTCCTGCGCCACGATTTCAGTCCCGAGCTGTGCGCGAAAACGTGCCTGAAATACGCCGGAACGAAAACGAAAGTCGTCTATTTCCCGCCGTTCGCCCGCTGGACGGCGCCGCTTCGCCGATTTATCAAAGCCGCCGAATAACAGAGGGGATTTTTCATGCAGTTCGATCCGGCTCTTTTGCGTTTGAACGACATCGCGCCCGTTAAAGTGACCTTTGTCGGCGCGTCCGGAACGGGTCGTCATATCGTCGGTTTCTATACCGTTGACGGCAAAGATATCCGCGACGTCCGCGTCCTGTTTGACGACGTCGGCGCCCCCGCGCTGATTCCGTATGTCAGCTCCGTTTTTCTGGGGAATCGCCTGAACGGGAAAACCCCCGCCTTTTTTCTGATCGAAAACGGGCGTGATCTGAACGCGTCGGAACCTTGGTTTGCCGACGCGTCGTCGGCGCATAACGGCAAATGGCGCTTTTTGACGGCCGGCGACGACGAAGCCGCTTATTCCGCGTTGGAAAAGGGGCAGATCGTTTGGAAAAACGAACGCGGCGAAACTTTGTCCGCCGCCAGCGAAGCCGCTCTCGACAACAGGGAAATCGTTCTGGTCTGGCAGGCGAACGACGGCCGGATCTATCCCGTCCGCGGCCGCGTCTATCACAGTATCGGATACGGTCTTTATCCCGAATTCAATCCGGATTCCGAACGCCACGCACTGTTGATTCCCGATCCGTCGGAACGGGCGACCCTGCGTTTGCTGATGTCGGGAAAGGACGCGCAGATCCTGACGGGAACGCCGACGGCCGAATTTCAGCTCCATCTCGGCGAAAGGAATTTTTCCGCTCTGGTGCGCAACAGAACGGGGATTCTGTCCGAACTGTCCGCCAAAACGGAAATGACCGGCATGACGGTCGAAATCCCGTCCGAATTCGATGACAAACCCGACGTGGACGGTTATGAAAACGTGTCGGCCGTAACGGTCGGCGGGGAATCCGTTTCGATCGAACGCGACGGTTCCGTTTTGCGTTTTTCGGGGCAGGCCAAATCCGCTTTGTATGACGCGTTGCTGGCACGGGTCAAAATCAAAAGCGATGCCGCTTCCGTCGCCGAAACGACGGTCAAGGTAACTTTTGAAACGTCGGAAGGACCTTTCGTCAAATCGGCGAAGATCGAGATCGTCGCCGAATCGGAAGCCGTTTTTCCGAACGGCGCCGCCGCCCCGCAGGAAGCCAAAAAGATTTTTCAGTCCTTCTTTACCAGACCGGAAAAAGCGACCGAGGATCTTCCGTCCTTCCTGACGGAAAGCCTGCCGGTCAAAACATTGGGAAAAACGGCGCTGATCATCGAATCGTTCGGCAGCGTCGGAAAACAGGCGGCCGAAGCGCTGGCGTCGAAAGGATGGCATTTGTTGCTCCATTCGTCGCGGTCGGGTAACGATTTGGCGCGCTTCGCCAGCGAATTGCAACAACGTTTCGGCATCAAAGCGGCTTACGCTTCCGCCGATCTGTCGTTTGAAGGAAAAGCGGAATCCTTCATCCCCGAACTGGTGCAGACGCACGGGGCGTTCAACGCCGTCATCAACACGTTGTCCGACGAGGGCGGTCGTTCGGTCGAAAACTGGGACTTCGATCCGCGTATCGCCATGGTGCTGGCGGAAAGCTTCGTCGCTTGTTTGCAACAGGGGACGACGGGCGTTTTCGTTCAGCATATTCCTTCCGGCGGCAAAAACTGTCCCGACGCGATGGCGACGGCGGCGCTGACGACCTTCGTCGAAAAGGCCGATTTGTCCCCCGTGCGAGTCGTGGGGTTTTGCGGCGCGCGCGATTTGGCGGGGACGCTGTTTTATCTGACCGACGAGGAAAGCATTTCGGGACAGGTGATTCGAATCGCGCCGCGCTGACCCCGTCGATGCGATTCTCCGGATCAAAATTCCCCTTAAGCCTTGCGATATAATGCATCCTTCGGTGTAAGCGGAAGTTATCCACAGGACGGTTCGGCTAGATGAAGCGGAATATTAAATCAAGAAAAAAGTTGCAAAAAAAAATAAAAATAGTTCTTGATTATAAAAAACATTATTTTTTCAAAGACTTAAATTGTTTGCCTAAAAAATAGGCAATCTTGAAAAAGTCTAGGGAAATTCAGGGGCGAGGGAAGATAAAACGGCTAAATCCACAGAGTTATCCACAGGTTTGGGGAAAACTTTAAAGAAGGGTTAAGAAAAACAAAATCCTTTGAAAACAAGATGATGGTAGAGAAAAAGTCAGAGTCGGACGATTCGAATACAACAAAACGGGCGGATATGCCGAAAGGCGCGGCGTATGTCGCATCTCGCCTGAAGTTCTTTCCGGAAACGCCGGGGGTGTACCGCATGCTGACGGAAAACGGCGCCGTTCTGTATGTCGGCAAAGCGAAAAACCTTCGCCGGCGGTTGGATTCCTATGCGCATCCGGAACGGAAGCCCGTGCGCATCCAACGTATGATCGCGCAAATCGATCATATCGAAATCATCGAAACGGCGACGGAAGCCGAAGCTTTTTTGTTGGAAAACGATTTGATCAAACGGCTGAAGCCGTACTACAACATCCTGCTCAAAGACGATAAAACTTTTCCGCATATCTTGCTGACGACGAAGGACGAATGGCCGCAACTTCTCAAGCACCGCGGCGCGCGCGACAGAAAAGGCGAATACTTCGGGCCGTTCGCGTCTGCGCAGGCGGTCAACGAGACGCTGGCCGTTCTGCAGAAGGCTTTTTTGCTTCGTTCCTGCACGGACAATGTGTTTACAAACAGGACGCGGCCGTGCCTTTTGCATCAGATCAAACGCTGCTCCGCCCCGTGCGCCGGTCTGATCGACCGCGACGATTACGGACGGCTGGTCGCGGCGGCGACCGCTTTCATGAAGGATAAAAGCACGGACGTTCAGCGCGATCTGGCGGCCGAGATGGAAAAGGAAAGCGAGGCTTTGAATTTTGAAAAAGCCGCCGTTTTGCGCGACCGTATCCGCGCGCTGAACCAGATACAGGCGCAAAGCCGCGATTTGGGCGGTATCGAGGAAGGCGACGTGTTGGCGGTTTATCGGGATAAGGGGCAGGCGTGCATCGTCGTTTTCTTTTATCGCGGCGGGCGCGGCGGCGGCAGTTTCGCGTCCTTTCCGACGCAGATCGGCGAGCAGACCGACGGCGAGATTTTGCAGGCTTTCATCGGACAGTTCTATACGACACACGCCGTTCCGAAAGAGGTGCTGCTGAACGTCGATCTGCCGGAACGCGCCGTTGTCGAACAGGCGTTGTCCGTCAAAATATCGGTCAATGTGCGCGGCGCCCGCAAACGGCTGATCGAACGGGCGGAAATGAACGCGCGGGAATCCCTGTTCCGCCGCCGCTCCGAAAACGCGGCGCGCGCCGAGCTGATCGAAGCGCTGGGTGAGCTCGTCGGTTCCGAAAAACCGTTGCAACGGATAGAAACGTATGACAACAGCCACTTCCAGGGGACGAACGCCGTCGGCGCGATGGTCGTCGCGACGCCTGACGGGTTTGATAAAAAAGCGTATCGCCGTTTCACCATAAAATGGGACGCGACGACGCCGGGCGACGATTTCGCGATGATGCGCGAAGTGCTGACCCGTCGATTCAAACGCGGGCTGAACGAAAACAACCTGCCGGACCTGATTTTGATCGACGGCGGTGAAGTTCAGCTTAGGGTCGCTTTGGAGGTTTTGGCCGAACTGAATGTTGAAGGCGTCATCGCCGTCGGCGTCGCCAAAGGCGTTGACCGGAACGCCGGCAGGGAAACGCTTTATTTTAAAGACCGTTCTCCGCTCAATCTGGATTTCGACAATCCCGTTTTGCACTATATCCAACGCTTGCGCGACGAAGCGCACCGTTTCGTCATCACGTCGCATCGCATCAAACGGAAAAACGCGACGCTGGTATCGGCTTTGGACAACGTGAAAGGCATCGGCGCGAAACGCAGGAAAGCGCTTTTGCAGCGCTTCGGCAGCGTCCGCGCGATACAAAGCGTCGATGCGGCGGAAATCGCCAAAATCGACGGTATCAGCGAAACACTCGCCAAACAGATCATCGCCGCTTTGTCCGGCAAAGACGGATAACTTTTTGCGGTCTTTCCCTAAACAAGTTCCTCTATAGTCAAAAAAGAACCCCCGTTGTAGAATCCGGTAAGTTCATTTTATCGGAGGCATGAGTATGACGGAAAAAGGGATTTTAACGCTTTACGCGCCCGTTTCGGGCAAAACGGTGGACATCGGTCATATTCCCGATCCGGTGTTTTCGGCCAAAACGCTGGGCGACGGCATTTCGATCGCACCGACGTCTTTTGTGCTTTGCGCGCCGTGCGCCGGACGCATCACGACCGTTCATTCGGCGCGCCACGCGTTGACGATGACGGCAAACGACGGCGTGGTTATTCTGCTCCACATCGGATTGGACACCGTCATGCTGAAGGGCAACGGATTTAAGTCGCTGGTTTCCGCCGGTCAGAACGTCGTTCAGGGACAGGAGCTGATCGCTTTTGATAAAAAAACGATAGAAGGGGCGGGGAAAAACCTGTTGACGGAAATCGTCATCCCCGATTCCGAACAAACGGAGGATCTGACCGCTTTGACGGGTCGCGACGTCGTCGCCGGACGCGATCCCGTGTTAAAAGTCCGTTTGAAAGGCAAAAGTGACGCTCCGTCGAAATCGGCTTTTGTCCGGACGGCGGAAAGCTGGGAGATCACCGTGCGCAATCCCGCGGGTGTCCATGCTCGTCCCGCCGCCGTTCTGGTGTCGGCGGCAAAGGCGTTCGAATCCGAAATCAAATTGATCGACGGCGAAAAATCCGCGAACGCCAAAAGCCTTGTCGGCATTATGGGAATGGATATACGGTGCGGCGACAAAGTGCGCATCAGGGCCGTCGGCCGCGATGCCGCCGACGTGATGAAAAAGCTGATGCCGCTGATCGAAAGCGGGCTCGGCGAGGATCTGACCAAACCAGTCGAAGCGGCGTCGTCCGCCGTCGGCGACGAAAGCAAAACGGCGGACGGCGTTTTTTACGGCGTTCCCGCTTCGGTCGGGAAGGCTGTCGGCATCGCCGTCAGATTGGAAGACGTTTCTTTCGACGTCGAGGAATTCGGCGGACAGATCAGCGACGAAAAGTCGGCTCTGACCGCCGCCGTCGCCGAAGCCAAATCGGAACTTGTCGATTTGCGCGACAAAACGGCGCGGACGGCGGGAACGGAACGCGCCGCCATTTTCGATGCGCATTTGGAATTGCTGGACGATCCGGAGCTTTTCGAAAAAACGGAAGCGTTGATCGAACGCGGCAGGAGCGCGGCTTTCGCGTGGCAGCAAACGGTCAATGAACGCGCCGCCGTCATCGGCGATATGAAAAATCCTTTGCTGGCGGCCCGCGCGGCCGATATGCACGATGTCGGCCGACGTGTTTTGCGCCTGTTGACGTGTGAGAAGGCCGCCAAACGCGTTTTGCCCGCAGGGGCTGTTCTGATTGCGCGGGATATTCCGCCGTCCGAAGCCGCGACGCTCGATCGGGACAAGGTCGCCGGTATCGCGACGACGGACGGCGGCGCCGGTTCCCACGCGTCAATTCTGGCGCGCGCCCTGCTGCTGCCGGCTGTGACGGGCTTGCCCGAAGGCGTCCTGAACATCGTGAACGGAACGCCGGTTCTGATCGACGGAACGCGGGGCTTTTTAAAACCGGAGCCGTCCGACGGGGAACGCGCCGAAGTCGCCGCTTTTAACAAAGAGGAAAAGGAAAAACGCGATCTGGTGTTGCAAACGAAAGACCTGCCCGCCGTTTCGACGGACGGCGTTGCGATAACGATCGCGGGCAATATCGCGAACCTTGAGGAAACGGACGCCGTCGTTTCCGCGGGCGGCGAAGGGGTCGGCCTGCTGCGGTCTGAATTTCTTTTTTCGGGGCGGAACGGTGCGCCGGGTGAAGACGAACAAACGGAAATGTACGGCGAAATCAAACGCAAACTCGGCGAGGGAAGAACGCTTATCGTGCGCACGCTCGACATCGGCGGCGACAAGCCTTTGCCGTATTTGCCGACAGCCGCCGAACTCAATCCTTTTCTGGGGGTGAGGGGCATCCGTTTTTCGTTGGCGCACGAGGCTCTTTTCCGTTCGCAGATCCGCGCCGTTTTACGCGCAAACGCCGAAAACGGCGGCATCCGTCTGATGTTCCCGATGATCGCCGTTGTCGACGAATTGAAAGAAGCCCGCACCGTCGTCGAGGAGGAACGAAAAAGACTGAATGTTCCGCCGGTCGAAACGGGGATGATGGTCGAAGTGCCGTCCGCGGCGCTGACGGCCGATGTCTTTGCCCGCTACGTCGATTTCTTTTCGATCGGCACGAACGACCTGACCCAATATGTTCTGGCGATGGACAGAGGCAATCCCGCGCTTCGTCCGGACGGGCTCGCCCCCGCCGTTTTGCGCGCGGTCAAAATGACGGCGGACGGTGCGGCGGCTTGCGGAAAATGGACGGGCGTGTGCGGCGCTTCGGCGGCGGAACCGATCGCCGTGCCGTTACTGGTCGGCGCCGGCGTGACGGAATTGAGCGTTCCGGCCGCGTCGATCCCCGTCGTGAAAGATCTGATCAGGAAAATCTCCGTTGCCGATTGCCGGGCTTTGACCGGACGGGTTCTGCGATGCGAAACGGCCGCCGAAGTGCGGAAGGAAGCGGAAATATTCCTTCAAAAACAACAATAAGGAGGAAAGAAAACAATGCTTGCAAAAAAGATGTTCGCTTTTATGCAGCAAATCGGGAAGTCCCTGATGCTGCCTGTTGCCGTTCTGCCCGTCGCGGGGTTGTTGCTGGGTATCGGTTCGGGGATTTTGACGGCCGATATTTCCTGGATACCGTCGCTGATCCCGCAAGTCATGAGCCAAAGCGGGAGTGTTATTTTCGATAATCTGCCCCTTATCTTCGCCATCGGGACGGCCCTGGGGCTGACGGACAACGACGGCGTGGCGTCGCTGGCGGCCGTCGTCGGTTTTCTGGTCATGCAGGCGACGATGGGCGTGATGGCCGACGTGCTGTGGTATCACGTCACGCCGCAGGCCGAAACTCTCGGCGTTTTGGCGACGGCGCTCGAATACGACATCTCGTTCGCCAAGAAGATCGTTTCGACGAATATCGGCATCAAAACGATCCAGACCGGCGTGTTCGGCGGGATGTTCGTCGGCATCGTCGCCGCTTGGATCTACAAACGCTTTTACCGCGTGCAACTGCCGCCGTATCTGGGGTTTTTCGGCGGCAAGCGTTCCGTTCCCATTCTGACGGGGCTGGCGGCGATTGTTCTGGGAATCGTTTTGAGCGTCGTTTGGCCTCCCGTGCAGGAAGAAATCAACCGCTTTTCGATGTGGGCCGCGTACAGCGCGCCGATGGTGGCCGGAGCGACGTACGGCTTTGTCGAAAGACTGCTGCTGCCGTTCGGGCTGCACCATATCTGGAACGTGCCGTTCTTTTTTGAAATCGGCGAATTCGTCAACAAAGCCGGCGAAACTGTCACGGGCGACATTCCGCGCTTTTTCGCGGGCGACGCGACGGCCGGCATTCTGGGCGGCGGATTCCTGATCAAGATGTTCGGATTGCCCGCCGCGGCTTTGGCCATTCTGCACACGGCGCGTCCGGAACACAAAGCCCGCGTCGCGGGGATCATGGCGTCCGGCGCGCTGACGTCTTTTCTGACGGGGATCACGGAACCGCTGGAATTCACGTTCCTGTTCGTCGCGCCGATGCTGTATTTCATCCACGCGGTCATGGTCGGATCGGCGTTCGCGCTGGTCAACCTGTTCGGCGCGCGGATCGGATACACGTTTTCGCAGGGCGCCATCGACCTGACGCTGTTCTGGCCGATGGATACGAAACCGTGGATCGTTTTTATCCTCGGTCCGTGCTACGCAGTTTTGTATTACATCGTTTTCAGGGCGGTCATTACCGTTTTCGATATGAAAACCCCCGGACGGGAGGCCGAAGCCGCGACGGGCGAAAGCGTTCCCGGCGCCGGTGAAAGCGACGGTATGGCGGCCGGTTTGGTTGCGGCGTTCGGCGGAAAAGGGAATATCGAAAATCTGGACGCCTGCATCACGCGGTTGCGTCTGCTTGTCAAAGATCCGTCTTTGGTATCGGACGAAGCGTTGAAAAAGCTCGGGGCCGGCGGCGTGATGAGGATCGGGAACAACGTTCAGGCCGTTTTCGGCACGCGGTCGGAAAACCTGAAAACGGAAATGGAGGAATACCTGAAACGTCCCGCCGAAGCCGTTTCCGGCAAGTCCGAAAAAGCTTTCCCAATCCGCTTGGCCGAAGCGCTGGGCGGTGCGGATAACATCGAACAGACGGCTAAAACGGCCGATGGCGGCGTTCATGTCAAACTGAAAGATCCCCGCGCCGTTAACGAAGAAAAAATCCGCGAAGCCGGAATCGGGATGATGTACAGGCTGGAAAATGACCTGATTTATCTGTCGCCGTTCGTTCCGTAAACGGAGAAGTCAGGAAGACGGGCAAAGACCGCGTTCGTCGGGCATTTGCCCGTTTTGACATTTCACGCATTTCTTTGGGCCGTCGCACAGCTGGCACCCGCTGATCGCGCTGAAGCAGGGACGGCAACGGTCGTGCGACATGAAAAATTCGATGCCTTCGCATTCCTTGCATATTTTCGGGCTGTCGCAATCCGCACATCCGAACGGGCAGGGGCGGCAAAGCGTTCCTTTCCGGTAAGTTCCTTTCGGACAAACGACTTTTTCGCATTTTCCTTCCGATGTGCGGCGATACCCGTCTTTGCAAAGGGTGCATGTTTCCAGATCGGTGCATTTTTCGCAGTTGTCGATGCAGAAGACCGGCGTGCAACGCTGGTAAAGCAACGCGTAGCCGCGATCGCAGGCTTCGCAGTATTCTTTCATGCATTTCGAACAGTGCGGCGCCTTGCATTTTTCGCATAAGCCGCTGTCGACGTCTTTGTAAAAGCCGCTCGGACACACGCGGACGACGCATTTCTCCTGTTCCGGATCGAACAGATATCCTTTTTGACAGACTTCGCACGTTGTCGAGTTTTTGCATTCGTCACAAAAGTCGATGCACGGTTCGCAAAAATCGCCGTTCAGATAAAACCCTTCGGCGCAAGGGATCTGTTTACAAACGCCCTGATAAAACTCGAACCCCGTACTGCATTCCAGACACCGCTTTTCGCTGGTGCAACGCTGGCAACCGTCTTCGCAGGGCAGGCAATCGCTGCCTTTGAGGAATGTTTTTTCCGGACAGACGACCGGTTTGCATCGGCCGTCCTGCAGCGTGTATCCCACTTTGCAGTCCTGACAGGCCGTTTCTTTACACAAAGAACAATTCGGATCGTTCAGGGCTTCGTCGCAGGTCATACATTTTCCGCCGCGCAAAGCGTACCCGTCTTCGCAATCCGTGCAGGCCGTCGCGCTGAAACACGCCTTGCAATGGGGAACGCCGTCCGAACAGAGTTTGCATTCGTGATCCGTCGCGTACTCGTTTTCCTCGCAAACGAAGCCGTCGCAACGCGATTTCAGCGTCCCCGCGTCGTAGCACTGTTCCCCGACCAGACAGTCTTCGTTTTTCGCGCAAAGGACGCACCGTCCGTCGGGACTGATTTTCAGCTTGCCCGGACAGATGCAGTCCTCGTCTTTTTCGCAACGTTCGCACAACCCTTCGCCGTTCGCTTTGGAACCGGCGGGGCAGGAGCACCGGTCGCCGGCGGGGCAGGGCTCGCACACGTGACGACCGTTTTTTTCGACGCATCTCATTCCGTCGTAGCACGACGTTTCCGAACAGCCGCAATACGAATCGTGTCCTTTCCGGTCCATATAGCAAACGGGCGTGTCTTCCGTGCACAGTTTACCGGCTCGGGTCTTGCGTTTCCGGCAGAGTTTGACGCAAACCGTGTTTTCGCAAAACTGTGAAAAAAGACAATCGGAATCTTTTTTGCAACGCGCCGCAAAAACGGGACGGCTGTCAAAGACCGATAAAAACAACAGAAAAACCAGAAGCGCTTTTTTCATGTCACTCCGTTACGGAACGGGCCAGAGCCGTCAGTTTGTCCTTCAACGCCGCGCAATGTTCCGCACTGTCCGCTTCCGCCAGTCCCAGCAAAGCGGGAACGGTGTTCGAAGCGCGCAACAGATAGCGACCGTGTTCTTCCTTTATTTGTACCCCGTCCGTGTCGTCAAAGCAAACGTCTTTTTCGCGAAGCGTCGCTTTCAGCTTGCCCATCAGGAGGAATTTTTCATCGTCGGCGGCGGGAAAAGTCAATTCTTCGGTCATAAAGGAGGGCGGAATCCGTTTCAAACGGGCGGACAGGTCGATCCTTTGCGCCAGCGACAGCAGGCGGACGGCCGCGTACAGAGCGTCGTCGAAACCGTGATACTTGTCCGCGAAACAAATGTGGCCGCTCCTTTCGCCGCCCAGAACGGCGCCGGTTTCCAGCATTTTTTCCTTGATGAACGCGTGGCCCGTTTTCGTGATGACCGGAACGCCGCCCATACGGGCCACTTCATCGGCGAATACGCGGGAACATTTGACGTCCGCGACAAAAACGGCGTTCGGGCGCGTTTGCAGGATTTCTTCGGCGAACAGCTGCAAAAGGGCGTCCGTCGGAACGATGTCGCCGTTCGCGTCGACGACACCCAATCTGTCCGAATCCCCGTCGAAGGCGAAACCGATGTCCGCCCCCGTTTCCAAAACCTTGTCCTGCAGCTGTTGAAGATATTCGGCTTTTGCCGTGTCGGGCGCGTGTGCCGGAAAGGAGCCGTCGGGATGTTCGTTTATCAACACGTGCTCTCCCGACAGGCGGGACGTCAGGTGCGGCACGATCAACGCCGCCGTTCCGTTCGCGCAGTCCCAGACGGCTTTGAGGGGACGGCCGGGGATGAAGTCTTCGCACAGGCGGGAAATGTAACCGTTTTTGACGGACTTCCTTTCGACGCTTCCGTTTTCCCGAACGAAAAAGCCTTCGTTGATCCGGCGCTCAAGCTCTTTCAGGGACCGGCCGAAAAAAGGACGCCCGTCAACGACGAATTTGAATCCGTTGTATTCTTTCGGATTGTGCGACGCCGTGACCATGACGCCGGCGCCGGTTTCGCCCGTCCGCGCCGCAAAATACAAAACGGGGGAGGGGCATGTTCCGATGTCGATCACGCGCAGACCGCACGAGCTCAATCCGTCGATCAGCGCGAAAGCCAGTTCCGGCGACGACAGGCGGACGTCGCGACCGACATAAACGGCCGTTTCGTTTCTGCCCGCCAAAAAAGACCCGAAGGCTTTGCCGGTCAGCAAAGCCGTTCGGGGCGTTAAAGTTTTTCCGGCGATGCCGCGGATGTCCGCGGCGCGCACAACGGAAGCGTCAATGCCGTCCGGAGCCGTCATATCAGGTGATAACGCTCGGTTCTTTGCGGCCCGTGCGGGCTTTCAAACCGGAAACCTGTTCGGCGATGCCGATCAGATCGGCCAGCGCGACCTGCGGATCCATGTCTTGCTTCGCGCTGTTCGGTTCGTATTTTTCGATGTAGATGCGAACGGTGGCGCCCTGCGTGCCCGTGCCGGACAAACGGAAGACGATGCGCGATCCGTCCTTGAACAGGATGCGGATGCCCTGGTTTTTGCTGACGGATTTGTCGACAGGGTCCGTATAGGCGAAATCGTCGAACGTTTCGACTTCGTATCCGCCGTACACTTTGCCTTTTTCCGTTTCCGCCATCGCGCGCATATCGGCCATCATTTCTTCGGCGATCTTGGAATCGACCGCTTCGTAGTCGTGGCGCGAATAGTAGTTGCGGCCGTACTTTTTCCAGTGGTTGCGGACGATGTCTTCAACGGACATGCCCGTCGCCGCGATGATGTTCAGCCAGTACAGGACCGCCCACAAGCCGTCCTTTTCGCGGACGTGGTTCGATCCGGTGCCGAAACTTTCCTCGCCGCAGATCGTCGCTTTGTTCGCGTCGAGCAGATTGCCGAAGAATTTCCATCCCGTCGGCGTTTCGTAGCAGCTCATCCCCATGCCGCGCGCGACGCGGTCGACCGCCTGCGACGTCGGCATCGAACGCGCGACGCCCGTCAGACCGCGGTCGTATCCCGGCGCGTTCCAGAAATTCGCGACGATGACCGCCAGACTGTCGCTGGGATTGACGTAGAACTTGTGCCCCAAAATCATGTTGCGGTCGCCGTCGCCGTCGGACGCCGCCCCGAAATCGGGCGCGCCGTCGGAGAACATTTCATCGACGAGGGATTTGGCGTACACGAGGTTCGGGTCGGGATGAAGTCCGCCGAAGTCCTCTTTCGGCCGGTAGTTGACGACCGTGCCGGCGGGGGCTTTCAGAACGTCCTCCAGAATATATTTGGCATAAGGACCGGTAACGGCGTTCATCGCGTCGTAGCGCATTTTGAATTTGCCGGTCTGGAACAGGCGTTTGATCAGGTCGAAATCGAACAGTTTCGCCATCAGTTCGGCGTAATCGGCGACGGGGTCGATGATCTTGATTTTCGTTTCGCCCAAAACCTTTTCGCCGATCGTGTCGATATCGATGTCGGGAGTGTCCGCGATTTTGTAACTTTCGATTTTCTGCGTCGCGGCGTAGATCGCTTCCGTTACTTTTTCGGGGGCGGGGCCGCCGTTCGACGTGTTGAATTTGATGCCGAAATCGCCGTTCGGACCGCCGGGGTTGTGGCTG
>DGGW01000050.1:0-374 GCA_002393065.1 Alphaproteobacteria bacterium UBA3864
CGTTTCCTGATTTTCGCTGACCAGCCGTTCGGCGTCGTGCAGGCGGGATTCCAGTTCGGGAATCTGCTTGTAGCGCAACTCGCCCGCCCGTTCGTAGCTGCCTTCGCGCATAGCCTTTTCGACTTCGATCTTCGCGGCGTCGATCTTCTGACGCAGTTGAGCGGCGTTTTCGACGGCGTTCTTGCCCGCCAGCCACCGTTCGGTCATCGACGCCGATTTGGATTCCAGTTCGCCGATTTCCTTTTCCAGCTTCGCCAAGCGTTCGACCGAGGCCTGATCCGTTTCTTTTTTAAGCGTTTCACGTTCGATTTTCAGCATGATCAGACGGCGATCCGTTTCGTCAAGCTCCTCGGGTTTGGAATCGACTTCCATCC
>DGGW01000050.1:468-1012 GCA_002393065.1 Alphaproteobacteria bacterium UBA3864
CGGGCAGAAAGCGGTCGGTGATGTACCGGTTCGACAACGTCGCCGCCGATACGACCGCGCTGTCGGAAATTTTAACGCCGTGATGCAGTTCGTACTTTTCCTTGATGCCGCGCAAAATGGACACGGTTTCCTCGACCGTCGGTTCGCCGACGAACACGGATTGGAAACGCCGCGCCAGCGCCGCGTCCTTTTCGATATACTTCCGGTATTCGTCCAAAGTCGTCGCGCCGATGCAATGCAGATTGCCGCGCGCCAAAGCGGGCTTCATCAGGTTGGACGCGTCCATCGACCCTTCGCTCGCTCCCGCGCCGACGATTGTATGCATTTCGTCGATGAACAGAATGATTTGCCCTTCGGCGGCGTCGATTTCCTCCAGAATGCCTTTCAGCCGTTCCTCAAATTCACCGCGGTATTTCGCGCCGGCGATCAAAGCCCCCATATCGAGGGCCAAAAGTTTCTTGTTACGCAGGGATTCCGGAACGTCGCCGTTGACGATCCGCAGCGCCAGACCTTCGACGACGGCGGTCTTGCCGACGCCGGGTTC
>DGGW01000050.1:1062-14643 GCA_002393065.1 Alphaproteobacteria bacterium UBA3864
CGCCGGGTTCGCCGATCAGGACGGGATTGTTTTTCGTGCGGCGCGACAAGACCTGAACGGCGCGGCGGATCTCCTCGTCGCGGCCGATGACGGGGTCGATCTTGCCGTCCGCCGCCCGCGCGGTGAAGTCTATCGTGTATTTTTTCAGCGCGTTGTATTTGTTTTCCGCGGACGCCGAATCCGCCGTCCGTCCCTGCCGTAAAGCGTTGACAGCCTCGTTCAGGGATTGCGCCGTAATCCCGCATCCCGTCAGGGCTTTATGCGCCGCGGTGTCGGGAACGATCAGCATGGCCAGCAATATCCGTTCGACGGTAACGAACTCGTCGCCGGCTTTCTTTGCCAGATCTTCGGCCGTCTGCAAAACCTTTGTAAACTGTTGGGACGGATAGCAGGCGACGCCCTGCCCCGACACTTTGGGCAACTTATCGACGGCTTCGATCGTTTCTTTCAGCGCTTTTTTCGGATCGCCGCCCGCGCGCCGGATCAAGCCGGAACACAGCCCTTCCTGATCCTCAAGCAACACCTTCAGCAAATGCTCCGGTGCCAAAAACTGGTTTTCGTTACCCTGCGCGAACGTGTCGGCGGATTGGATAAACCCTTTGCTTCTGTCGGTAAACTTTTCGATATTCATCTGCGTACCCTTTCTTTATCTGACCTGATATATAGGTGCAATTTTTACGGGCGCAAGATGCCGGAAGGATATTCCGAAAAATAAGGTTCAGTCGGGCAGATCGCCGCCGCATTCCTTCATCAGGAATTTGACGGCCTTGCGAACGGCTTTCGGTTTGGCGGCGTAAAAGACCTGCTTGCCGCTTTTGACCGACGCGCAAAGCCCCGCCCGTTCCAGCACCGCCAAATGAAAAGACAGCGTATTGCGGGGCATATCTTTAACGATTTCAAGGATTTGCGACGGCGTCGTCCCCGCTTCGCCCGCTTTGACGACGGCCTTAAAAACCTTCAAACGGGATTTTAAAGCCAGCGCGGCGAAAATATCGATGACGGCGTCGTTTTTCAATCGGTTTTTCCTTTACGGCGCAGGGGTCGGCGGAACGACCGTTTTGGCGCGGGGCGGACGACCGCGGCGGCGCGGCGCAGGCTGTTCGGCGGCGACGGGCGCGGCCGGCGCGGCTTCATCCTTTTTCACGGGCAAAGACAAACGCTTGCGCTTGTTTTCCCTTTCGGCCATTTGAGCGACGGGAACGGACAAGTCCCGCTTATGCAAAGGCAATTCCTCCGCTTCGGGAACCGGTTCTTTTGCGACGGGTTCGGGAGCGGCTTCAATCTGTTCGGCCCCGTTCGCCGTTTCTTCGATCGGATTGTCAACGGGGCTTTCGATAACGTCGGCCGTTTCGACAACGTCGTCAGCGACATCGGGCTGCTGCTGATACGCGGGATTGAAACGCTGTTCGTTCGCGATCGCGGCGGCGTTCAGCCGGCTGTAATGATCGGCGTGCTGCAGACAGTTTTCGGCCAGAACGCGGTCGGTCGCCATCGCGTCCTTCGCCGCCTGCTGATATTTTTCCATCAGTTGATAAGCCGTTCCGCGCAGTCTGCCGGCGGGGCCGGTGCTGTCGTACACGGTGTTGCGCGACGGCGCGTTGCCGCCGTTATTGTTGCCGAAGCGGCGGTTATTATTAAAATTATTGTGATTGCGGCCGCGCACGCGACCCCTCGGATTCATACCCATCAAAAAAACTCTTTTTTCAGCAGATAAAAACAAAGCCGGCTTTCAAAGCCGCGCGCCGTTTCGGCGCCTGACGCTTTAACGTACCGATTCGCCGCCCTCAATGCAAGCGTTTTCTTGCTTTTACGGACGAAAAACGATACAGCGCACGATTCCCGCCATATCCGTTCCGAAACCGTCGAAAGCAAGTTTCGCCGCTTCGCCTTTTTCCCGAACGGCGTCGTGTTGCCCCTTGCCGAATTCAAATACGGCGAAACCGTCCTTTTTCAGCAAAGCGCCGACGGCCGGCAACAGCGCTTCGTACGCGTCCAGCCCGTCCGCGCCGCCGAACAGAGCGCCTTCCGGATCGAACTCCAGCACTTCGGGGGAAAGAGTGTCGCGTTCCGTTTCGGCGATGTACGGCGGGTTCGATATGATAACGTCGAACGGCGGATCCAGACCGTCCGTCCAACCGTTTGCCGTCCAGTCGAGCGCCAACGCTTCAAAGCGTCCGTCCAGCCCGTTCAGCCGCGCGTTTTCGCGGGCAACCGCCAACGCCGCGTCGCTTCTGTCCGTCCCGATCGCTTTCGCAAGCGGCAGTTCGCACAACAGCGCCAACGCCAGACAGCCCGATCCCGTCCCCAGATCCAAGATCCGCAAAGGGGCTTTTTTGTCGGGCAAACGGCGCAAAGCCTCGTCTATCAGCGTTTCGGAATCGGGACGGGGGTCAAGAACATCGCGCGTCACTTTCAAATCAAGCCGCCAAAAACCGCGGCTTCCCGTGATTTTCGACACCGGTTCGCGCGCCAAACGGCGACGACGGAAGGATTCGAGTTTCGCAAAAGCGTCGGAATCAAGCTCCTCCGCCGCGTGCATCCGCACGTAAAGCGCGTCGGCGTTCAACGCGAAAGCGACCAGCAACCGCGCGTCGGCCCGCGCTTCGTCGATACCGGCCGCGCGAAAATCCGCCGACAAAGACTCAACGGCTTCCCCGATTTTCATTCGTTTTCCGACAGCCTTTTCAGCCTGTCGTCCGTCAGCAGGGCTTCGACGATCTCATCCAGCGCAGTGCCGTTCATCACTTCGCCGATCTTATACAAGGTCAGATTGACGCGGTGGTCGGTCACCCGTCCCTGCGGGAAATTATACGTCCGTATCCGTTCCGACCGGTCGCCCGACCCGACCTGACTGCGCCGGTCGTCGGCGCGTTCCTTGTCCAGCAACGCCTGTTGCGCGTCGAACAGGCGCGAACGCAAGATCCGCATCGCCCTGTCTTTGTTTTTGAACTGCGACCGTTCGTCCTGACACGCGACGACCAACCCCGTCGGCAAGTGCGTGATACGGACGGCGGATTCCGTTTTGTTGACGTGCTGACCGCCCGCGCCGGACGCCCGATACACGTCGATTTTCAGGTCTTTCTCGTCGATTTTCAAATCGACTTCCTCCGCTTCGGGCAGAACGGCGACCGTCGCCGCCGACGTGTGGACGCGCCCCGCCGCTTCCGTTTCGGGAACGCGCTGGACGCGGTGGACGCCCGATTCGAATTTCAGCTTTTCAAACACGTTTTTGCCCGTTACCGCCGCTTGAGCCTCCTTATACCCGCCAAGCCCCGTTTCGTTGACGGAAAGCGGTTCGAACGTCCAACCCTGCGTTTGCGCGTAGCGTTCGTACATTCTGAACAGGTCGGCGGCAAACAGAGCGGCTTCTTCCCCGCCCGTTCCGGCGCGGACTTCCAAAATCGCGTTTTTGGCGTCGGCGGCGTTTTTCGGCAAAAGCAACAATTTGACCGTTTGTTCCAATTCGGGCAGAGCCGTTTTCGCGGCCAGAGCCTCCTCCGCCGCCATCGCGCGCAAATCGGCGTCAAGCCCCGCGTCCGCCGCCATCGCTTCGGCGTCGGCCAGATCGCGCACGGCCTTTTCATACGCCTTGCCCGCCGCGACGATATCGCGCAAACCCGCCAATTCTTTTGATAAACGGACGACTGTTTCCCCGTCCGCCCCGTCGGCGGAGGCGAGCAAAGCTTCCAATTCCTCAGCGCGGTTCAAAACGGCGGAAAGCTTTTCCTCAAAGCTCATCTGAAGGATTCCAGCGCCGCCGGCAGATCCGTCAAAGGCACTTCCTTTTGTTCGCCGCTGTCCAGATTCCTGACGGTCGCGACGCCTTTGGCGATTTCATCGCCGCCCATGATAACGGCGGCGCAAGCGTTGATCTTATTGGCCTTTTTCAATCGCTTCGCCATGTTGCCCGTATACGCTTCGTCCACGATGAAGCCATTTTGACGCAAAACGTGCGCCGCCTTCATCGACGGCAGAACGGCGTCTTCGCCCGCAGGAACGACGGCGATCGGACGCGGTTCGGGATCGACTTTGCCGAGTTCCGTGATCAACAGCGCCAAACGGTCTATGCCGGCGCCGAAACCGATGCCCGCCGTTTCGGGACCGCCCATCTGGCGGACGAGCCCGTCGTAGCGGCCGCCCGCCAAAACCGTTCCCTGCGCCCCGAGTGATTCCGTCACGAATTCGAAAACCGTGTGGCGGTAATAATCCAACCCGCGCACCAATCGCGGATTGACGACGTAAGGAATGCCCAAAGCGTCCAGTCCGGTCTTCACTTCGTCGAAAAACGCTTTGGACGGTTCGTTCAGATACGCTGTCATTTCGGGCGCGTTTTCGATCAGCTTCTTGTCGCCCTCGTCTTTGGAATCGAGGATCCGCAACGGATTCTTTTCCAAACGGACGCGGCTGTCTTCGGAAAGTTGTTCCCTGTACTGCGAAAAATAGGCGACCAGAGCGTCGCGATACGCCGCACGGCTTTCCGCGTCGCCGAGCGTGTTCAGCTCCAGACGGACGTTGCCGCCCAAGCCCAAAGCGCACAAAACGTCCCATGCCAGACAAAGCACTTCGACGTCGGTTTGCGGCGTCGCCGCGCCGAGGATTTCAACGCCCGCCTGATGCAGTTGCCGGTAGCGCCCCTTCTGCGGACGTTCGTAGCGAAACATCGGTCCCGCGTAAAACAGCTTGACCGGCAGGTTTTGCGCCATGCCTTCGGAAACGAACGCACGGACGACGCCCGCCGTTCCTTCGGGGCGCAAAGTGAAGCTTTCGCCGCCGCGGTCGGAAAAGGTGTACATTTCCTTCGACACGATGTCGGACGTTTCGCCGACGCCGCGGCAAAAGACTTCGGTTGCTTCGAAGATCGGCGTCTGGATCTCGCCGAAACCGTAGCGTTTCGCAAAGTCCCTCACCGTGTTTTCGACTTGTTTGAACGCCGTCAGTTCGGCGCCGTAAATGTCGCGGGTGCCGCGCGCGGGCTGTAAGTTCATTTCTTTTCTCCGGCCATTTGTTCGGCGAGAGCCGCCACGATTTCAACCGCGTTGTCCGCGTCGATCGGTTCGCGCTGAACGCCTTTGACGAACAACAAAGCCTTGCCGTTGCCGCCGCCGCAAACGCCGATGTCCGCGCCGCGCGCTTCGCCGGGGCCGTTCACGACGCACCCCATCACCGCGATTTTCAGCGGTTCAGCGATGTGTTCCAGACGGGTTTCCAACACTTTCACGACGTTTTCGACGTCAATGCCGCGCCGCGCGCACGTCGGACAGGACACAAAACGGATGCCGTGATAACGCAATCCGAGTGTGCGTAAAATCTCAAAGCCAACCTTGATTTCCTCGGTTACATCTGCCGTCAGCGAAACACGCAACGTGTCGCCGATGCCCTGCATCAGCAACGACCCGATGCCCAGAGCGGACTTGACCGTTCCCGCGCGCAGGCCGCCGGCTTCGGTAATGCCCAGATGCAACGGATAGTCGCATTGTTCCGCCAACTGACGGTACGCTTCCATCGTCATCAGCGTATCGGACGATTTGACCGAGATCTTGAAATCGAAAAAGTCGTTGTCTTCCAAAATCTTCGCGTGCTGCAAAGCGCTTTCCGCCATCGCTTCGGGACAGGGTTCGCCGTACTTTTCCAGCAAAGCCTTGTCCAGCGAACCGCCGTTGACGCCGATGCGCATCGAACAGCCGTGATCCTTCGCCGCTTTGACGACGTCGCGCACGCGTTCCGCCGACCCGATGTTGCCCGGATTGATACGCAGACAGGCGGCACCCGCTTCGGCGGCTTCGATCGCGCGCTTGTAGTGGAAATGAATGTCCGCGACCACGGGAACGGAAACGGAAGAAACGATTTCCTTCAACGCCGCGGTGGATTCCTCGTCCGGACAGGACACGCGAACGATATCGGCGCCGACGGCTTCCAGCGCCTTGATCTGCGCGATCGTCGCCTTGGCGTCCTTCGTCGGCGTGTTCGTCATGGATTGAACGGAAATCGGGGCGCCGTCGCCGACGGGCACTTTGCCGACCCAGATCCGCCGCGACGGGCGGCGCTTGATTTCAAAAGGTTTGCTCATTCCTCTTCTGCCTTTTCTTCGGCGAGTCCTTCGTTTTCGGGAACTTCTTCGGTTTTTTCGGCTTCACCGGATTCCGAAGGCTCTTCGGCGGATTCCGCTTTCTTTTCGACGGCGGGGAATTTGTCCGGATCGAGCGAAATGTTCGAACGCAACGCGCCGCGGGGCCCGATCGGCGGCATCCGCTTGCCGTCCAGATAGAACACCAAACCGCCGGCGTTGCCCGTTTTCAGCACCGTGTTTTCCGCACCGACCGGCACGAAATAGCGGTCGCCTTTATACAGGTTGCGGGAAATCATCAGCGTGTCGCCGCGTTTGATTTCGATCCACACTTCCTCCAGCGCCTCCAAATACAAGCGTGTACCGGCCGTCTGACGGCCGTACGTTTTCGGCGAATACCTTATGGCGGACGGTTCGGGCTTTTTCGGCGGCACGGGCGGAACGGGCTCCGTCAACGCCTTATCACCGTTTTCGGCCGTTGCGGTTTCCCCCGAAGTCGGCGAGGGCGGAGCGGGAACTTCTTCCGGCAAAGGATACGATTCTTCGGAAACGGTAATCGGATCGACCACGACGGAAACTTCATCCCCCGTTCCGGAACGCGATCCCATCCACAGGATATAACCGATCAGCAACACCCCCAACGAAATAAAAACGAACTTCGGCGCGGGAGCCGACTTTTCGGCTTCCTCGGGATCAACGGAAACGACTTTCAGCGTTTCGTTCAGATTGTCGGACGTTTCCAGTTTGTAACGCGCCGCCAGACCGACGGCGTCCAATCCCAGATAGGATGCATAGCTGCGGACGAACCCCTGCGCGTACGCGTCGCCCGGAAGCTCCTTGGTATTGCCGTTTTCCAAATCTTCCAAAAAGCGGGGTCTGATGCACAAGTCGGCCGCCACGTCGCGAATGTCCAACTTCTTTTCCGAACGGGCCTTGCGCAAAATATCGCCGACGGTTTCCTTCTTTTCATCCGGCGTATCGGCGGAATCTGTTACCTCTGTTTCGTTTTCCGCGTCCGGCACCGTCCACAATTCCGTCTGCAAAGATGCCGCGCTTTGCGGCCGCGTTTTTCCTTTTTTACCGCTTTCCGGAGTTTCTTCCGTTTCCAGAATGTCGCTCATGTTTCACCCTTCCGTCCTTAAAATATAAAGATTTTCAGCCTTCTTCCTTGCGGTCAAGATGAAACGCCGCGTGCAAAGCGCGAACGGCCAATTCCGCATAATCTTCGGCGATCAGCACGCTGATCTTGATTTCCGACGTCGCGATCGCCTGCACGTTGATGCCTTTTTCGCTCAACGCCTTGAACATTTTACCGGCGATCCCCGTGTGCGTGCGCATGCCGACGCCGACCAGCGACACTTTGACGCAGTCCGTATCGGACATCAGCGACGAAAAGCCAATCCGTTCGCGACGGCTTTCCAACGACGCGAGGGCCTTTTTCAGATCGGTCTGCGGAACGGTGAACGTCATATCGGTCAGCTTGCCGTCCGAAGAATCCGTTTGCACGATCATATCGACGCAAACGTTGGCTTCCGCCATCGCGTCGAACACGGCCGCCGACACGCCCGGCGTGTCGCGGACGCCGGCCAGAGTGATTTTTGCTTCGTCGCGGCTGTATGTGATGCCGCTGATAATTTCTTTTTCCACGATATCATCCTCATCGCAAATGATTGTTCCGACAGGGTTTTCCTCAAAACTGGACACGACGCGCAAATTCACGCGGTACTTCATCGCCAGTTCGACGGAACGCGTTTGCAGGACTTTCGCCCCCAAAGACGCCATTTCAAGCATTTCTTCGTACGTTACCCTGTCCAGCTTGCGGGCGTTTTTCACGAAACGCGGATCCGTCGTGTAAACGCCGTCCACGTCCGTATAAATGTCGCAACGGTCGGCCTTCAGAACGGCCGCCAGAGCCACCGCCGACGTGTCCGACCCGCCGCGGCCGAGCGTTGTCGTGCGACCGTCCTCGTCAACGCCCTGAAAACCGGCGACCACGGGAACGATCCCTTTTTCCAGACAGGCCTTCAGCCGGTCGGGTTCGATCGTATCGATCCGCGCCTTGCCCGCCGCTTTGTCTGTCAGCACGGGGACCTGCCATCCCGTAAACGAGCGCGCGGGAACCCCGAGCGATTGCAAAGCGATGGCCAGCAATCCGGTCGTCACCTGTTCGCCGGTCGAAACGACGGCGTCATATTCGCGAGCGTCGTAATCAGGCGAAACATCCTGACAATACCGGACGAGGCTGTTCGTTACACCGGCCATGGCGGAAACGACCACGGCGACCTGATGTCCTTTGTCATATTCGGCTTTGACCTTTCGGGCGACGTTTTTGATTCTGTCAACGTCGGCGACCGATGTTCCGCCGAACTTCTGCACGATGCGTGTCATAATTTTCAGGATCCTTAAAATTTCCTTAACCGCTCATTTTTAACGCTATTTTCCTTTGAACGCAAGAACAAAGGGTAAAAATAAAGCGTGATTTTTCCGAAAAAAGCGATATACTTCCGCCTGATTGGAAATTCGGGAGGCCGCCATGACCGTCAGATACGAAAAAGGCGCAAAAGACACCCGTCCGTGGGGGACGTGGGAAGTCGTCGACGCCGGCGAAACGCACGTCGTCAAAAAAATCGTCGTCAACGCCGGACAAAAGCTTTCGTTGCAAAAACATGATTTCCGCAACGAACATTGGATTATCGCACGGGGAACGGCGGAAGTCACCCTCGGCGAAAAAGTGTTCAAAGCGAAAGCCGACACGGCGATATACATTCCCGTCGGAACGAAGCACCGCGTCCGCAATCCGGAAACGAAGCCCCTTGTTTTCATCGAAGTCCAGACGGGCGAAACGCTGGACGAAAACGACATCACCCGATACGAAGACGATTACGGCCGCGTCTGACCGCCGCCGACGGCTTTGGCAAACGTCAACAGACGGACTTCTTTGGCGCCCGCCGCCATCAGTGTCGCGGCGCATGAAAAGAATGTCGCCCCCGTCGTGACAACATCGTCAACGACGACGACCGTTTTTCCGGAAACGGAATGCGACGGAACGGCGGCAAAGGCTTTTTTCACATTTTTGAAACGCTGTTCCCGCGTATCCTGCTTCGCCGTCTTTTTGATTCTTTTCAGGACGAACGGATCGCACGGGATCCCGGTTTTCTTCGACACGGCCTGACCCAACAGGGCCGCCTGATTGTATTTGCGCGAAAACAAACGGACGGGATGAAGGGGGACCGGAACAAGAACGTCCGCGCCATCCAACACGGGACCGCCCGCACGAACCATCATCCCACCCATCATATTCGCCAGCTCCGGCGCGTCCGCGTATTTCAGCTTCAGAATGACATCCTTGCTGACGTCGCCGTAAAGGACCGCCGACGCCCGTCTTTTTTCCGACGCGGGACAGAACTTGAGCCCCGCATAACAGTCCGGACACAAAGCGCCGGCCTGCGCCGTCGGTTTTCCGCAAACCGGACAGCACGGCGGGAACATCAAATTCAGCAACGATGAAAAAAACATGATGTCAAAACCGGAAAAAAATGATATACGGATGTTATAACCTGTCATACGGAGATTGTTAATGAAAAAATTGTTGTTGGCGATCGTTTTAATGTTAAGCGCCTGTTCATCGAACAGTATTTCCGTCAGGAATTTAAGCGTGTCTTTCGTCGAACCGACGTCCTGGGGGGCGCGGCTGATCCCGAGCACTCAGACCTGCCGTCAACACGGGGGAAGCGGCGCGACGCCCACTTTGTTCGTCAAAGGCATTCCGCCCGAAGTGAACCTGTTGATTTTGGAAATCAGCGATACGGACGATCCGGCGTTGCGGGACGGAGGACTGGGAAAGATAGGCTTCCCTCACGACGAAGGTGTTTCGACCGCGACACTGTTGCCCGTCCCGGGTGAAACGTTCGCTTTGCCTCCTTACGCGTTTGAGGAAAAAGCTTCCCTCACTTCGCACCACAAATGGCCGTATATGCCGCCGTGCCAGGAATACGGACACAAGTATCGCGCCGTCGTCAAAGCCGTTCGCCGGACGGGGGCTTTCGACAAGCAGAAAACGGACGTTTACGGTATCGGCGAGATATATCTGGGGCGGCTCTGATTTATCGGGATTTTTAAAAATGGAACTCGGCGGACGGCATGCCCTGAACATCGTCCGTCGCCATGTCGTCGAAATCTTTTGACAGCATTTCTCCGTCTTCCAGAATGACGGATGCGTCCAAAAACGTTTCCGACATCTCGGCGGACAGAACGGCGCCGAAATCCGAACCGCCCCACAGCAACGCATCCTCGTCGTCGGGATAGCCGTATTTTTTGACCAGAGCGCGATAAAAATCGCTCCGCCGCTTGGATTTCAGAAAATACGCTTCCTCCGTGGCTCCGAGAGAATGATCGCCCGAATTGAAGTACCGGATCCGAAAAGCCTGATTTTTACTGGTGAAATTCACAAAGATTTTCTCTTTTTCGGCCTTATTTTCCAACAGCAGGAATTTCGTGTATTCCTTTTCCTCCGTCCGCGCGAGCTGACCGACGCACTCTTTCAGCAACGACATCCGCGTCGTCCCGCCGGACAAGCATTTGCGTTTATAATTCCACTCTTTGAGCTGCGGAATATTCTTTTCCGTCCGAACAAGGAAAAACCCGTTTTCCTTTCCCGTTTCAACGACATCCTCCGGACTCATTTTCAAACGGATTCCGGCGACGTCGAAGTTTGAAACATCTTTGCTTTCCGACGATTGCCTTTTCATTTTCCGTTTTTCAAAAAGGGACAGATCTTCGTCCTCCTCTTTCTTGTTTCTGTTTTTGCCGAGATCGGGCATATCCTCTTTTATCCCGTCGGAAGAACCGAAGGACGGAAAAGCAGGACGGGGGGAGTTTTCGGCGGAAAGCGTCGGCAGGGCGGGCGTCGCCGGTTTCGGTGACGGACGGGGCGCCGTAACGACGGACACGGGGCGCGGCGCCGGAGTCGCGGCAGGCTTTGCCACCGGCTTCGGAGCGGGCTTTGCCACCGGCTTCGGAGCGGGCTTCGGCGCGGTCGCGGGCTTGTCCGGCAAGTCGGAAACGAAATCGTCGTCGTTAAGCATATCCAACAACTGCGCAAAAGCCGGAACGGACAAAAGCGTCGTCAAAACAACCAATATCGGAAAAACTTTCTTCATAACGCCCGCTGATAACAAAGGATTAAGAAATGTCTTCTTATACTATATCAAAGAGAGTGTTACTTATTTTTTAAATCAGGAGCCGATTATGACGAAAATTAAATCCATGGCTGTTTTTTGCGGGGCCGCCGACGGAAACAATCCCGCTTACATCAAAGGCGCGCACACATTGGGAAAAATCATGGCGGAAAACGGCGTCGATCTGGTTTACGGCGCCGGACACGTCGGTATGATGGGCGCCGTCGCCAAAAGCGTTTTGGACGCGGGCGGACGCGCGATCGGCGTCATCAACAAAACCTTGAACGAACGCGAAGAACAGACCTTCCTGCTGACCGATTTGATTCTTTATCCTTCCCTGCACGAACGCAAAGACGCCATGTACGCCATGTCCGACGCTTTTTGCATCCTGCCGGGGGGAATCGGCACAATGGACGAGCTGTCGGAAATCATGACACTAAAACAAATCGGCGATTTGAACAAACCGATCATTCTGTTCAACATCGCCGGATTCTGGGACCCGTTCCGGATTTTTATCGACCGCCTGATTTCGGAAGGCTATCTGAAACCGGAATACGAAAAACTGGTGACTTATATCGACCGCGCCGAAGATATCCTGCCGACGGCACAAAAAGAAATCGACGCCATCGACAACAAAAAATAACGCCGTCAGCGCGGCAGGACCAACGCCAGAGCGGAGTATTCCGGTCCCATCAGGAAATTCCGGTTGAACGTGATTCCGATTCGCGATGCTTCCAAAACATCCAGCAACGGCTGCTGGATGCGCGAATCGCAATCCCGCGCCATTCCCAAAAAGACCGAATCGCCGACACAACGGCCTTCCCTGTTGACCAGAGCGGCCACGTATTCGGCAAGGGCTTTGACCGTTTCGCGGACGAATCCGTCCAAAAAGCGGAAGTCGTTGTCCCGCCCCATCAGCAACCACTGTTTCGCCGTGTCCGATGCGACTTTGCCCATATTGACGGCGATGACCGCGACCGGCGAAAATTCATCGGATTCCAGTGCGTCTGTCAGACAAAAGCCGTCCTCGCGGCGCTGGAAGGTCGCCGAACATAAAACGGATTTGCCCTCTTCGTCGTAAAAATCGATTTGCGATCCGTTCGCTTTGGCCTGAACGTACGAAAAAACAGCTTGCGGGGAAACGATTTTTTCCCGTTCGCACAATCCCTTGATCGAATTGAGCACTTCGGAGGCTTCCGGCATGACGCGAACGCACCAGTTGTCGTAGCTTTCGTCCTTATCACGATCGTACCCCCAGCGCGTTTCGTACAAGGAAAGCTCGTCCACATACGGAATCAGATCCCGCAATTGTTGAGGAATGACGATTCGCGGCGCGTAATAGGGCACGTTGACCAGTTCGAGAGTCCGTTGCTGTTCTCCGGAAGGCTGGCTGAAGAGGATATCGGGCAATTCCTCCTGATAAGCGTCCTCGTTCGACGTGGTTTCGATTTGTTCGCCGAACAACGTATCGACGATTTTCTTTTCTTCCGTTTCAAAGCGCGGCATAAGGAACTCCTTTTTTGCTAAAGATACCTTCTTTGCGCCGTCGTTCCAAGAAAAAAAACTTGTTCAACCGATGAATGAAGGATAATCTGACGCCATGAAAAACAGATTTTTTGCAACATTCCTTGTTTTGGCGATGACGGCCGGATGCGCTTCCGTGCCGACGGATCCCGCCGCGCGCAAGGAATACGACGCCGCCAACGATCCGTTGGAACCGCTGAACCGGTCGGTCATGGCTTTCAACGACACGGCGCAAACTTATCTGTTGGATCCCGTCGCCAAAGGATACCGTGCCGTAACAACGGCCGGATTCCGCAAAGGCGTCCGCGCTTTCACGGCAAACATCAAAGCGCCGTTGACCGTCGTCAACGATTTGCTGCAGGCGAATTTTTCAACGGCGGGAAGGGATCTGTCGCGTTTTCTGATCAACACGACTCTGGGCTTTTTCGGATGGTTCGACGTGGCCGACCGGATGGGATTGGCACCGAACGAACAGAGCTTCGGAACGACACTGGCCGTTTGGGGCGTTCCCGAAGGGCCGTATCTGGTTTTGCCGTTTCTGGGACCGTCCGGTTTTCGCGACGCGACCGGTCTGGTCGCCGATTATTTCGCCGACCCGAAATTCTATTATATGCGCAATCACGATACGTCGCGAACGCGGACGGCATCCTGGAGCCTTGCGGGAATCGGCGCGCTGGGAACGTATGAAGCGTCGATGGACCTGATCGGAGACGCCAGAAAATCGTCCCTTGATTTTTACGCTTACGCCCGTTCGCTGTACCGCCAGCACCGCAAAAAACAAATCGACGAAGCCAAAGGCGTCAAACCGGACGAACA
>DGGW01000050.1:14689-23276 GCA_002393065.1 Alphaproteobacteria bacterium UBA3864
CCCGCCTATGATTTTTCTTTTGACGAAGAAGAGGATTTTTAACCGATGAAGAAGTTTTTAACCGCGTTTCTGCTTTTCTTTTCCGCCGTTTCGACGGCCGCGGCCCAAACCGCCGACGCCGAGTCTTTCGCTAAAAGAATCGCCGACGACATCATGAAGGAAATCGTTTTGTCCGAACAACCCGTCGCCAAAAAACAGGCGGCGTTCCGGCGCATTTTCACCGAAAGCGCCGACGTGGACAGGGTCGCGCGCTTCACGCTCGGCCGCTACGCGAAAACGGCATCCGCCGAAGACGTCGCTTTGTTCAGGGAAAAATTCCTTGATTCCGTCATCAAAACATGGACGGCGCGGTTCGATAATTACAGCGGCGAAAAAATCATCTTCAAAGACAGCCGGAAAAATGACAAAAAAGACGTTTACGTCCGCTCCCTCATCGACATTCCGGCGTCCGAAAACGACATCGAAGTTATTTGGCGCATTTCCGAAAAGAACGGCAAGATGCAATTGCTCGATCTGGTCGTCGAAGGCGTCAGCATGATGATGAGCTACCGCAACGAATACACGGCCGTTTTACAAAAGAACGGCGGGGACATCAAAGACCTGATCGGCAAGCTTGAAACAAAGATCCCCGACGGGAAAAAGCAATAAACGCTTGACAAATTCGTTCTTTTTTTGCAAAATTCGCTCACTTCCGAAAGAGCGGACGGTTCGCCGCCCCGCTTTCACGTCCGGAAAGGGCGTGAAAGACTATCGGGACAATAACAATAAAAAGAGTGGAGATTCTTTATGTCAAAGCGTTTAGCTTCCAAATACAAAATCAACCGCCGTCTGGGGTTGAACCTGTGGGGCCGCGATAAAAGCCCCGTCAACAAGCGCGCCTACGGCCCCGGTCAGCACGGTCAGCACAAAGGCAAACCGACCGATTACGGCACGCAGTTGCTCGCGAAACAGAAACTGAAAGCCTACTACGGCAACGTTTCCGAAAAGCAGCTCCGTAAATACTACGCCGAAGCGATTCGCCGTCGCGGCGACACGTCCGAACATCTGATCGGATTGTTGGAAAGCCGTCTGGACGCCGTTGTTTACCGCATGAAATTCGTGCCGACCGTTTTCGCGTCGCGTCAGTTCATCAACCACGGACACATTCTGGTCAACGGCAAACACGTTGACATTCCGTCCTATCTGGTCAAGGAAGGCGACATCATTTCCGTTCGCGAAAAATCCCGCGAACTCGCCATTGTCGCCGAAGCCGCCGCTTCGACGGAACGCGACATCCCCGAATATCTGGAAGTCGATCAGAAAGCCTGCTCGGGCAAGTTCATCCGCGTTCCCAAATATGCGGACGTTCCCTATCCCGTCCAGATGGAACCGAATCTGGTCGTCGAATTCTATTCCCGTTAATCGGAATTTCATTTCGGCAAAAGTCCCGCCCTGTGCGGGACTTTTTTTATCAAGACTTGCAAGTCCGTCAAAAAGAATTATAATTTAGAAACTTTTCCACTAACACAAGGATCGCATCATGGAAATCAACGAATTGCCCTCTCCTCAGTTTATCGTCAACGAAGCCGGAATGATCTCCGTTTTCCTGCCGGCTTTCACGGGTGAACCGAAAAAGCCGGTTCTGTCGAAAAAAGACGATAAAACCCTGCATTTCCAACGTTCCGCCGACGGGGATCTGTTGCTGACCGGTATCGACGAGGAAATCATGGCCGCGCTCGCTCAGGTCAAAAAGATTCTGATCATCGAAACGAACGTTATGAAAAGCATTGATATGATCGATAAATCCCTGACCTCTTACCTTAAACAGGGGGGCGACAAGCCGGAGGAAGGCGATCAGGATATCATGGATCTGGTCGAACGCGCTTATGAAGCGGAAGTCCGTTTCTGATTTGTTGTCCGCGATAAAAATCAAACGTTCCGGAATACCGCCGGAACGTTTTTTTGTCCAAAAAAAACATTGCGGCCAGACGGAATTTCTTTTACACTTCTCAAAGTGTTCTTTTTAAAGCGAGGTTGCCGTGAGCCTGAATTTCCTGTTTTCATCAAAAAAACAATCCCTGTCGCCGGAATCGAAAAAATTGCTGGACGCTTATACCGCCGGCGCCGTCAAAGAAATCGGCAACGTCAAAAAAATAGACGCGGAAATCAAAGCGTCCCAATACGCTTCCGATTTTTATAAATCGGGTAAAGCGGAAAGCCTGACATCCGCCGACGTTAAAATCGCGGAAAAACAAATCGCGAAGGAAATGAAGCAATACGGAATGAAAGAGCGTCTTAACTATGCCACCGACGCGCGCCCGTCCAAATTGGAATCGTTGCTTTTGAAATGCGCCGTGCTGTCGGTCGGCGGATTGGCGGCCGCCGCGACCGGCAACGAAACGGGGCTGGCGACCGTTGCCGCCGGATTTGCCCTCCTGACGGCGCAAACGGCGCTTAAATTGTCGACTTTTCCGAAAACCGACGAACAGGAACGCAAAATCGACGAGTACGCCGATCTGAAACACGCGCAACTGGCGTTGAAACAGCTCAAACGGGAATTGAAGATCAAAGAGGGTTTGGAACGCGATCGGAGAATCGACGAAAAAATCGATTCTTATAAAAAGCAGGTCGGCCAGCTTTTCGCCGCCGGATACGGGCAGCCGAGCGGCGGGCTGATTCAGGCCGTCAATCTGAAAAAACAAAAAGAGGGACGGTGAGCGTTTCTTTTACGAACAAACAGGGCGCGGACGATTTCCGCGCCTTTTTTCGTCCGCCGCTTCTTCGCCGTATCGTTTCCTGTGGAATTTTTCGCAAAAAAGCATATAGTCACCTTGTTTGACAGCCTTTTTAACACGGGACAGCCGCTATGAACGTCATTTTCATCTCTCCGCATTTTCCGCGCCACTTTTACCAGTTCTGCCAGCGATTGAAGGAACGGGGCGTTACCGTCCTCGGCATCGGGGACGCGCCGTGGGAGGAAATCGGCGAAAACTGTCAGAACGCCTTGTCGGATTACCGTTACGTGCCTTCTTTGCAGGATTACGAACAGGTGCGCCGAACCGTCGCCGAATACGTTTTCCGCTACGGCCGCATCGATTATGTCGAAAGCGAAAACGAATACTGGCTGGAACTGGACGCGCGCATCCGCACGGACTTCAACATTCCGACGGGACCAAAGTTCGAAGACATGGCGGCGATGAACCGCAAATCCCGCATGAAGGAAGCATACGAGAGGGCGGGGATCCCGACGGCGCGCTGGACGTTGCCGCAAACGGAAAAGGACGCGCTGGATTTCGCGAACAAGGTCGGTTATCCCGTCATCGTCAAGCCCGACAAAGGCGTCGGTGCGTCGAACACGTACAAGCTGAAAAGCGACGCCGACGTTTCCGCGTTCTGGGAAACGAAGCCGGCGGACGTCCCGTATATCGAGGAGGAACTCGTCCCCGGACACGTCGAAACCTTCGACGGCATCACGGACAGCCGCAAAAACGTCCTGTTCTGCGCGTCGCAATGCCTGCCGGTCAGTCTGATGGACGCGGTCAACCTGAACGAGGATGTCGTCAGCTATTGTCAGGCGCCGGGGGACGACTTGCGCGCGGCAGGCGAAAAAGTGCTGAAAGAATTTGATACGCGCAACAAATTCTTCCACTTCGAATTTTTCCGCTTGGACGAGGACAAGAAGGGCTTGGGCAAAAAAGGCGGCATCGTCGGACTGGAAGTCAATATGCGCGCGCCCGGCGGCTATATCCCCGATAAGATGAACTACGCTTACGACACCGACGTTTACACGATTTGGGCGGACAGCCTGATCCACGACAAGTGCTTCCTGAACAGCGATTTCCGCCACTACATCACGCACGTCGGACGCAAGGACGGCATTTCCTACGCGCACACGCCGGAGGAAGTCCGCGAAAAGTATGCGCCGAACATCTTAAAGGAACAGACGGTCGATGCCGTTCTGGCCGGCGAAATGGGCAATCACGCTTTTCTGATGCGCGCGGATACGCTCAAAGAACGCGACGAACAGGTGCGCTTCATTCTGGAAAGGAAATAACGTGAACAGGCGGGAATACACTCTTCATTCGACCGCGCTCGACCGCGACATGAACGTGTTGTCCTATGGCGACGACGGTTTGCCCGTTCTGGCTTTTCCGTGTCAGGACGCCCTGTGCGACAACTGGGAAAACTTCGGTATGCCCGAAGAACTGTCCGATTTTATCGAAAGCGGGAAAATCCGCCTGTTCTGCGTCGACACCGTTGACCGCGAAAGCTGGTCGGACACGAACGGCGACAACGAACGCCGCGCCGACGTGCAGGAAAGATACTTTCATTTCGTAACGGACGAGCTTGTTGCGTTCATCCGGTCGGTTTCGACGGACACGCGTGCGCCGCTGGTCACGGGATTCAGTCTGGGCGGCGGGCACGCGGGAATCGTGTTTTTCCGCCGTCCCGATCTGTTTTCGGGCGTACTGACGTGTTCCGCCTGTTTCAACGCGGCGCATTTCTGGGGCGGCTGGTCAAACGGCGTCATTTATGACAACTCGCCGCTGGTTTTTCTGGAAAACATGCCCGAAGACCATCCGTACATTGCTTTGTACAACAGCCGGAAAATCATTCTTTGCGCCGGACGCGGCCCGTGGGAGCGCGAATGCCGGCGCACGACGACGCTGATGGGTGAACTTTTGCCGCGCAAGGGAATCAACGCGTGGGTCGATTTGTGGGGCGAGGATTCCGACCACGACTGGCCGTGGTGGAAAAAGCAGATCCGCTATTTCCTGCCCTATCTGCTGGAAGGATGAAAAACGATGCTGCCGGTCGATAACGAAAAAGTGCGGGAACTCCTGCTCAAAGGAAAATTCGGGCTGGAAAAGGAAAGCCTGCGCATAACGCCGGACGGATACTTCGCGCACACACCGCATCCGTTCATGGGCGACGACCATATCGTCCGCGACTTTTGTGAAAACCAGACGGAAATCAACACTCCCGTCGTCGACAGCGCCCGCGAAGCCGTCGAAGCGTTGGAAAATTTCACAAAACGGATACAGAAAAGACTGCAGACGATGCCCGAACGCGAATTGCTCTGGCCGTTTTCGAACCCGCCGTTCATCCGCGACGAAAACGATGTTCCGATCGCGCAGTTCACGGGTGAACTGAAACAAAAGACCGAATATCGCGAATATCTGTCCGACCGATACGGGCGGTATAAAATGACGCTGTCGGGAATCCACGTCAATTATTCGTTTTCCGACGAATTGCTCCGCGCCGCTTATAAATCGTCCGGCAGGCACGGTTTCCGCGAATTCAAAGACGCCCTTTACCTGTCGGTCGCGGAATCCGCCGCGGCTTACGGTTGGATATTGACGGCGCTGACGGCGGCGAGCCCGCTGACGGACAGCTCGTTTGTCGAAAAAGGACGGTTCGGCGAGGACGAATTCAGCGGCATGGCGTCCGTCCGGTGCAGCGAACTCGGGTACTGGAACTACTTTACCGTCTGGTACAAGTACGACAATTTGAAAACTTACGCAGACAGCATCCGTTTTTACGTAAACGCGGGATTGCTGGCGGCGCCGTCCGAACTGTATTACCCGATCCGTTTGAAACCCGCCGGAAAGAACGACCTGAACGCTTTGGTCGAAAAAGGCGTCGATCATATCGAACTGCGCATGTTCGACCTGAACCCGCTGACGACGTCCGGCGTCGATGAAAGGGATTTGATTTTCGCGCAGTTGTTTCTGGTCTGGCTGGCCGCCGAACCGTGCCGTTTGCCGTCAATCAAAACGCAGGTGCAGGCGGTGCAGAACTTCAAAAACGCCGCGCACTACGATTTGAGAACGGTCAAGATCATGCTACCCGACGGCGACGTCGCGTCGGTCGAGGACGCCGGTCTGAAAGTGCTGGCGCGAATGAAGGCTTTTTATGCGGACTTTCCCGCAGATATACAGTCCGTTCTGGACTTTGAAAACGAAAAGCTTTTGCGTCCTGAAAAACGCTATGCGCAACAGGTGCGGATGCGGTTCGCGAACTCATTCGTAACAAAAGGGATGATTCTGGCGGAACAAAAACAGCAGGAGGCTTGCCGTGTGTGAGATATTCGCCGTTTCTTCGGAAAAGGAAATCAAACTGAACGCTTTGCTGACGGAGTTTTTCTCGCACGGCGAAAAACATCCGAACGGCTGGGGGCTGGCCGTTTTCTATGGTAACGCGGTCAGTTTGGAAAAAGAACCCGTCGAGTCGAACAAAAGCAGTTATCTGAAAGACCGCTTAAGTCATCAGATTTTCGCCTGCAACGCCATCGCGCACATCCGTCAGGCGACGGTCGGCAAAATGGAATACGCGAACTCCCACCCGTTCATTTTGCGCGACGGGCTGAACCGCGCGTGGACGCTGGCGCACAACGGCACGGTCTTCAACGGCGAAAAAACGGACCCGTACGCGGCGGCGCAGGAAGGTTCGACCGACAGCGAACGGATCCTGTACTATCTGGTCGACAGGGTCAACCGCGAACAGGCGCGGTTGAATCGGGCGATGAGCGCCGAGGAACGCTTCGCGCTGGTTGACGAAACGATCGTCGGACTGGCTCCCGGAAACAAGCTGAATCTGGCGATTTACGATGGCGAACTCCTGTACGTCCATACGAATCTGGCGGACACGCTGTATATGAAGGAAACGGACGGCGCCGCGGTTTTCGCGACCGTTCCGCTGGACGACGGCGACTGGCGCCCCCTGCCGTTCATGACGCCGCTCGCGTACCGTTTCGGCAAAAGAGCGTTTACCGGAACGCGCCACGGGTTCGAATACCGCCCCGCCGCGTAAAATTTTCGCCGTTTTTTCCAGATTCGGCTTGACCTGCGACGGAATTGAGAGTAAATAGGCTCTTACGTTTTTCTATTTCTTAAAGGAAGTGTGTCATGGCTAAACGTTGTATCATTACCGGCAAAGGCGTGATGACGGGTAACACGGTTTCCCACGCGAACAACAAACGGCGCCGCCGTTTCCTGCCGAATCTGCAGGTTGTTTCTTTGTTGAGCGAAACGCTGGGCACGACGGTCGCGTTGCGTGTTTCGACGCACGGTTTGCGTTCGATCGAAGCCAACGGCGGTCTGGACGCGTTCTTGAAAGGAACGCCGAACAGCAAGCTGTCGCTCGAAGCCAAAAAGCTGAAAAAGAGCATCTTGTCCGCCGCGGCCAAAAAAGTCGAAGCGAAGTGATCGCCGAAAACCGGTGAAAGAATCGAAGGCCCGCCCGAAACGGCGGGTCTTTTTTTATCCTGAAAACGAACGGCACGGTTTTTGCTTCTTAACGGTCGAAGCTTCATTTTATAAGGAAAACCGCCATGTCCGTGCCGATTTTATCCTCTCCGCCCATTCAAACGGGAACCGACGGAAACATCTTGTCCGGCATCGTTCCGCAAGCCGTTTCCGCACCGCAAGACGCAACCGCCGAGAATCCGGTTTCGTCCGGCGACGTTTTTTTGCAAATGCTCAATCATATGCGGACCGGCAAGACCGCGAAAACGGGCGACGCTCTTTACGACAAAATCAGTTCCCGCGCGGAACAATCCGCCGCGACGGCGAAAACCGCGCCGAAAAACGAAAAAGTCCGCGTCGTCAAGTTGCATCTGAAACGGACGCGTTCGTCCGAAACGATGGCCAAAGCCGACGCCGCCAAAGCCGCCGATAGGCAAAAGATTCCGTCCGCCGCCGATCGTTCCGCCCCCGTCATCACCGCTCAATCGGTCGAACCCGTCGTCCGGCCGGACAACAAACAGGCGGAAAAAATCGCCGCGTTCGAACAAACGCAGGTCGCCGAAGGATTGGTTTCCGAAAAAACGGAACCGCTCAAAACAGAGGACATGACCGCCGCCGACATTTTGCTGATGAGCCTTCTGTCCCCCGTCACTCCCGTGCAAACGGCGCCCGAACAAACGATCGCGGGCGATGTTCCGGACGTTTCCGAAAACATCTCCGCCGACGATTCCGCCGATATTTCCCGACCGCAATCAAACGCTTTGCCGGACGAAAAAGTCCCTGTCGAAAACGGCGGCAAACGGGTCGAAAACGAAAAAGCTCCGGTCTTCAAACCGGAAAACGACGCTTTGTCCGAACGGGCGGAAAAATTTTCATCCGAGCTTTCCGATGACGCCGTCGCCCCCGAAACACCCGTTTTCAAAGAAGCGAAAACCGACGACGCCCCGGTCGAAAGAGTCAAACCCGTTTATCATAAGCATATCGAAAAAACAAAAGCGCACGAAAGAAGCGCCGTTCGTTCCCGCGATTTGCCGCAAAACGATACGTCCGACGAACCCGCGTTCGCACTGAAAGCGCAAAAAACGAACGACTCCGCCGAAACGGAAACATACTCCTCCGGCCGCGCGGAACGGCAAGCGAAACTGCTGGCCGAAAAGTTGCCAGTCGAAACGGCCGTCGCCGTTCACGTCGAAACGCAGCGGTCCGATTCTCCGGATTCTTCAAAAACGGAAAGAAACCGCCCGTTTGAAGAGGCCCGTCCGATACGCGCTCAAAAATACGGCAAAACGGAAACGGACTTCGCCCCCGCATCCCCCGACGGATTCAAAAACGCCGTCGAACCGGAAAAAACAGCCCCGAAA
>DGGW01000050.1:23325-72427 GCA_002393065.1 Alphaproteobacteria bacterium UBA3864
CAGCCCCGAAAGCCGTCAAAGCCGCCACCGATGACGGTCTTCCGCGTTTTTCGGAAAAACCGGCCGAAGAAATGGTAGCCGTTCCCGAACAGGCGCCCGTCGTTCCCGACGCGCAACCGAAAGAAACGGACGTCCGGCCGGCATCCCCCGTCCAGACCGTCCGCGTCGATGGCGTAACGGTCTTGAACGCGCCCGTATCCGCCGGTAAAGGCAAAGCCGTCGCAAACGCCGCGCCTTTGCCGAAAGCGCCGACGCCCGCGAACGAACTGGTCGACCAGATCAAAATCAGAATAAGCAAAGCCGTCAAAGAGGGGATCGACAAGATCGAAATCGTTTTAAAGCCCAAAGAACTCGGCACGATCCGCGTCCGGCTCTTCGTCGGCGAAGACGGGAAAACGACCGTGTCGCTGACCGCCGCCAACAAAGACACCCTTGAGCTTCTGCAAAAGGAAGCGACGTTCTTGAAGCAAGCGTTGACGGACGCCGGAATGAACCTTTCGGACGGCGCTTTCGCGTTTTCGCATCGCGGCGAACAATCGGAAAACCGGCAAAACGAAAATTCGGCACGGTTCTTGCATAATGATTTGACGGAAGAAACGGACACTCTTTCGACGGAAGAAGCGCCGACGCCCGTTTCCGGAAACCATGCTTTGAACATCAAAGTTTAAGGAGGTTCACATGAGTACGACAGTCAGCGGCCTTGACGCCTTGAACAACGCGGCGACAAAAGGGACGGATTCATCATCGTCAAAAACGAAATTGTTTGACGACATGCAGACTTTTTTATACCTGTTGACCCAACAGCTGCAGTATCAGGATCCGCTGGAACCGATGGACACCAGCGAATATACGCAGCAATTGGTGCAATACGCCGGCGTTGAACAGCAAATTCAAACAAACAATTATCTGGAAAGCCTGATTTCGCAAAACGTCAACGCGATGTCGGCGCAATCCGTCAGCTATATCGACAAAACGGTTCAGGCTTTGTCTTCGTCCCTGCCTTTGCAGGACGGCAGCGCAAAATTTGCCTACACGCTCGATTCGGACGCGGTCAGCTGCGTCATCACCGTCAAAGACGCCGCCGGAAACTACGTCAAGTCGTTCACGGACGTCGATCACGCATCCGGCCGGCACGAATTGACATGGGACGGCAAAGACGATTCGGGCAATCAGTTGCCGGACGGAGCGTACACCGTCGTCGTCGCCGCGCTTGATGCCAGCGGATCGAGCGTTTCCGCGCAAACGACCGTTTTCGGCAGGGTCACCGCCGTCGCTTACGACGGACAGGACGTCGCCGTCGCCATGGGGGACGCCGTCGTCGATATGAACAGCATTCTGGCCATCCACAGTTCACAGCCCACAACCGCAACGCAACAAACAAACGGCGAAACGCAAAACGCCGCCTGACAGTTTCAAACAAGCCGGGACAGAAGGCGGCGAAAAAAGTCTTCCCACGCCCAGAAAGGGCTAAACGGGAAGCGCGAAAAGGAGAAAGACTATGAGTTTATTCGGTTCTTTAAAAACAGGGGTTTCGGGATTAAGCGCTCAATCGTCCGCGATGAGCATCATTTCCGACAACATCGCCAACTCGTCCACGGTCGGGTATAAAGCGGCTTCCGCCAGCTTTTCGACGCTGGTGACGAAACAGACATCTTCCACCAGCTACGCGTCCGGCGGCGTCCAGTGCCGCACCAGATCGGGCATCGACGCGCAAGGTTTGCTGTCAACGTCCACCCGGACGACCGACATCGCCGTTTCGGGCAACGGCTTCTTCATCACAACGACTAAAGCCAACCCGAGCGGGGACGACGTCTTTTCCTATACCCGCGCCGGTTCGTTCGAAGTCGACAGCAACGGATATCTGAAAAACGCAAACGGATACTATCTGCAGGCCTGGTCGCTGCAGACCTACGACGGCGACGAAAACGCCTCCCTCGTTCAGGTCGGCAGCAACATGTTCATGAAGGCCTACACCGATTCCACCGGTTCGACCGTGTACGTCAACGACAACATCATCGATTCGAACAACTTAAAGCCCGTCAACCTGAACACGATCGGCGGTTCGGCGCAGGAAACGCTGAACATCCGTTTCGGCGCCAACCTGCCGGCCGACGCCCCCGTATACGATTCGTACAATCCGGAAGCCGGCGGCCATTACAGTTCCGCCGTGCTGATGTACGATTCGCTCGGCAACTCCCATAACGCGACGCTTTCGTTCACGAAAACGGGATCGGGCGAATGGGACGTCGATATGGAAATGCCGTCGGGCGCCGCGGCGCTGGTGTCCTACTGCTCCGGCGAAACGACGAACGACAAGGAACCCGACGTCTATGCCGCCCGCGCTCAACTGGAATTCAACTCCATTCCGACGAACCATTCGACCGTCGCCATGGAAACGAACGGCAAGAACTACGTTTTCGAATTTACGACGGACATCGTGACCTATTCGCCGAAAGCGAACGAAGTCGTCATCCCCGTCGATTTGAGCAGCGGTATCGTCACGGTTTCCGACGCCGTAAGCAAGTTTTACGAAGCCATCACCGCCAACCTGCCCGGGGCCAGCCGTTTTTACCTGAACCCGAACGGCACGGTCGTTCTGGCCGAACAGTCCGCCGCCGGCGCAAGCGTCCACTTCAACGCGTCGAAATGCCCGGCCATCGCGCAGTCCGTCGCGAACCCCGATCCGGAAACGAACATCGCCAGCGGCGAATTCGACCTGCCGGAAATCGACTGGGACATCAAAAACTGCGCCCGCTTGGAATTTGACAGCGACTTGGCCGCCGATTACGTCGGCAAATCCGTTTCCATCGGGAACAACACCTATCTGTTTGCAACGACGGACGCGCTGACTTCCAACGGCGTCGTGACCGTCAACGTCAGCTCCGCCATCGACAGAAGCAGCGGTAAAATCGACACGGTCAAGCTGGTTTCGTTGCTCAAAGGAAGGATTTTCGACACCGAACCCGATTTCCAGCGCTATGTCGCCTCCGGTTCGACGCTGGAAATCAATCCGACGTCGTCAGGCGACCCGATTTTGGTCAACAGCGGCAATTCGACGGTGATCACGTTCCAAAACACGAACCTTGCCGCCTACCTCGGTCAAATCATCACCATCGGCGACACGGACAATTCGCTGGAAAAGGACTTCAAGTTCATCGACACCGTCGGTGTCGCGTCCGGAACGGTTCTGGCCGACGGGTCCATCGCCGTCAACCTCAAAGACCTGACGGAACTGGACACGCAGGAAACGTTGCCGAGCGCGGTGATGAACGCTTTGTACAATACGATTCAAACGTATTACTCAAAGAATACGAGCATCGACAATTTGAGCAACTATTTCCGCGTCAGCGGTCCGACCATCGTTTCCAGTTCGTCCTTCCTGGCGAAGACGGGAGCCCCTTCCGTCGTTGACGGCAACACATCGACCTGGAAAACGACGATTCACGAACAATCGCTGACGTTCACGCGAGGAAACGCGAACGATTACGTCGGCAAAACGGTCACCGTCAACGGAACGACCTACACGTTCACGAAATTCGGCGTAACGAACGGAACGAACATCGACATCACGGACGCGATCTATTCCCAGACGATCGATTTCACGGGCGCCAATCCGGCTGACGGCGACACCATCGTCATCGGCAACTACACCTATGAATTCGACAACGGCAGCGGCGTCGCCGCGGGGAACATCGCCGTTGCCATCGGCGCCGACGAAACCGAAACCGTGGCGCACCTTGCCACGGCTCTGGGAATGGGCGATCCGGGCGGTCCGGCTTTGATTTTGACGGACAACAATATTCAATCCGTTGACGTTTCCGGTTGCGGCGCCGCTTTGACCGAATCGGTCGGAGCCGACGCGGTGATGAGCATTTTCTCTTCCGCCATCGGAAAAGACGCCTACCAGCGCGGCGCGACGATGACTTTGCGTCTGTACGGCGCGGACCCGTTCGCGGCGACGACGACCGACGTTCCGGATCCGGCGGTGCTTGTTCAGGAAGATTTGATTTCAAAAACGGAAGAAGCCGGTGTCGGAACGGCGTTGAGCGTCGTCGGCAAAGACAACGGCAAACAATCGAACCAGCCTGTTTCGAGCGGACTGCTCGTTTTGAACAATTCGTTCTACTACAACAACGTCGAAGCGGCGCAGACCGGTTCCAGAATCGCAGGCGTCCGCTTCAATCCCGACGGCACGCCGAAGGAAATCAACGTCGAAAAGATTTCGATCGAATGGGCGAACGGCGCCAGAGACATGACGGGAGCTTTCTATGAAAGTTCGCAACTGACCCTGTATCTGGGCGACGAAAACACGGCGAACGGTCTGACGCAGCTGGCCGGCAACTACGCGACGAACTACATCACGCAGGACGGCGCGAAATTCGGCAACTACACCGGCGTTTCCGTCAGCGAAGACGGCATCGTCACGGCGATTTTCGACAACGGCGAAACGCGCCCGATCGCGCAGATCCCGCTGGCGACCTTCGTGGACGCCAACTCGCTGGAATCCCTGAACGGCAATGCGTGGATCGAAACGACGGCGTCCGGCTACGCGACGCTGTGCACGGCGGGAACAAGCGGCGCGGGCGTCATCGCCGGCGGATCGCTGGAAGATTCGACCGTCGATATCGCGGAAGAATTTACCAATATGATCCAGGTGCAGCGCGCTTATTCCGCCAGCTCCAAAATCATCACGACCGCCAGCGACATGCTGGAGGAACTGATGAACATCAAACGGTAAAAATTTCCGTTTCTTTCTCCTTTCCCCGCCGGCCGGTCCGGCGGGGCTTTTTTATGGAAACGAAAAGCAGAATTTTTAATGAATTATTTAATAACGCCTGTTATATTCTTGCTTAAGTATATGGGAAAAAGGCGGAACTGACTGTGAATTCGTTTCTTCAAACTCTGAAAAACCTCGGAATGACGCGGTTGATGGCGATGGGCGCCGTCGCGTTGTTCCTGTTGGGATTCCTGATTTACCTGACGGTCAGCATCGGTTCGACGGAAATGGTGCCGTTGTTCACGGGACTCGACACGGCGGACGCCAAACAGATCGTTACGCAACTGGACGAACAAAATGTCGCTTACAAGCTTCAGAAAAACGGGACGCAAATCGACGTTCCCGCGGCGCAAGCCTTAAAGCTCCGCGTCCAGATGGCGGAAATGATCGGATCGGGCAATATCGTCGGATACGAACTTTTCGATAAAACGCAGGCCCCCGGCGTCGGTCAGGAAATCGTCAATCTGCAAATGCTCCGCGCTTTGGAAGGCGAGCTCGTCCGAACGATTAAAGCGATCGACCACGTCAAAGCCGCCCGCGTCCATCTGGTTCTGCCGAAACGGGAAATGTTTTCCCGCGAAGAACAAAAACCGTCGGCTTCCGTCATCATCAAAATGGAGGAAAAAGCCAATCTTTCCCCGAAACAGGTGGAAGCCGTTCAGCGTCTTGTCGCCGCCGCCGTACCGAAAATGGACCCGAAAAACGTTTCCATTCTGGATACGCGCGGCACGTTGCTGACCAAAAACTTCGCCGACGACGAACAAATGCAGATGTCCAACAACGAGGAAATGCGGCGCAATTACGAAAAACGCCTGACGCAAGCCGTTCAGACGCTGCTGGAACAGTCCGTCGGACAGGATAAGGTGCGCGTCAACGTTTCGCTCGAAATGGACTTCGACCAGCTGGTCATCAACAAGGAAACGTACAACCCCGACGAACAGGTGCTCCGTTCGTCGACGACGACGGAAGAAAACAGCAAATCCGACGAACGGGAACCGATCGTCAGCGTTCAGGAAAACCTGCCCGACGCCAATAAGAAAGACGCCAACCAGATATCGCAACAAAGCAACCGGACGCAAGAAACCGTCAATTACGAAATTTCCAAACAGGTCACCAGTCAGGTCCGCAAACAAGGCGTCATCAAACGCCTTTCCGTCGCCGTCATCGTCGACGGCACCTATAAAACGTTGCCGACGGGCAAACGCGAATTCATCCCCCGCGACGAAAAGGAAATGGATCTGCTGTCCTCTCTTGTCCGTTCCGCCGTCGGATTCGACGCCAACCGCGGCGATACCGTCGAAGTCGTCAACTTGCCCTTTTTCAATCAAGAGGATTTGCTTTTAGAAGACAACCCCATTATCTTCATGGGCTTTACAAAAGCGGAGATTATGAAAATGGCCGAAGGCTTTAGTGTTGCTTTGGTATCCGTACTGGTTATTCTGCTGGTCGTCCGGCCGCTGATCGTCAAAGCGCTTGAGCAACCCGATATCGAGGAAGAGGAGAAATTACTGATGGGACCGAACAGCAATACGCCGCAGTTGGCGGGACCGGGAATCGCCAAGGAAATGGAGGAATCGGAACAGATCGACGACCTGATCGATCTGACGAAAGTCGAAGGGCGCGTCCAATCCTCGACGGTCAAGAAAATCAGCGAGATCATCGATCAGCATCCGCAGGAGGCCGTGAACATCATCCGTTCCTGGCTCTATTCCGACAATAAGCGATAAGGAGAACGGGCCATGGCTAAAAGCGAAAGCTACCATACCTTGACGGGTCCCCAAAAAGCCGCTCTTCTGATCATGGGTTTGCCGGAAGAACAGGCTACCAAAATTTTCGGATTGCTGGACGACGAGGAAATCCGCGAAATATCCGTCGTCATGGCGTCGCTGGGGTCGATTTCATCCCAACAGGTCGAGCAGTTGTATCTGGACTTCGTCAACGAAATCACCAATCCGGGCAAGATCGTCGGCAACTATGAAAACGCCGAACGCTTTTTGGCCAAGGCTCTGCCGAAAGACCGCGTCGCCGGCATCATGGAAGAAATCCGCGGTCCCGCCGGTAAAACGATGTGGGACAAGCTCGGCAACGTCAACGAACAGGTTTTGGCCAACTATCTGAAAAACGAATATCCGCAAACCGTCGCCGTCATTCTGGCCAAAATCAAATCCGACCACGCGGCGCGCGTCATTTCCCTGCTTCCCCGCGAAACGGCCATGGACGTCATCATGCGCCTGCTGCACACGGATTCCGTGCAGAAGGAAGTTCTGGACGAATTGGAACAAACGCTGCGGTCCGAATTTATGAACAATCTGGCCCGTCAGACCCGCCGTGATCCGCACGAATTGATCGCGGAAATGTTCAACCACATGGACCGCGCCACCGAAAGCGAATTTATGGGCGAATTGGAACAACGCGTGCCGGAATCCGCCGAAAAGGTCAAGTCTTTGATGTTCACGTTCGACGATATGATCCGTTTGGATTCGCACGGCATTCAGGTTTTGCTGTCGCATGTCGACAAGGAAATGCTGGCTATGGCGTTGAAGGGCGCTTCCGACACCATCAAAGAACTGTTCTTCAAAAACATGTCCGAACGCGCCGGCAAGATGATGAAGGAAGACATGGAAGCTCTCGGTCCGGTCCGCATGAAAAAGGTCGACGACGCGCAAAGCGAAATCATCCAGATCGTCAAACAGTTGCAAGACGCGAAAGAAATCGAAATCGCCGAAGGTTCGGCCAACGACGAAATTGTTTATTGAGGACGGGAATGGTTCGGGGATACAAGTTTATGTTCGACCGCAGATTCGACGATCCCGCCGCCGATCCTTTGGCGGAAACGGAGGATCTGTCGCAACAGTCGGCGGACGGCATCCCTTCCATATCCGAAATTCTCGATACGCTGGACATGCGAATGGCGGAAGCGTCCGCCCCTGCTCCGGACGAAGCCGAAACGCCGGACGCCGGACAAGCGGTCTCCGAAAATCCGGCGGAACAGCCCGCCGAAACGGTGCAGGAAAAAGTCGTCTTTCAGGGATTCACTCAAGACGAACTGGACGAAGCCGTCCGGCAAGCGTCCGAAAGCGCTTTCGCCCGCGGACGCGAAGAGGGATATAACGACGGATTTGAAAAAGGACGGGACGAAGGGTATCGCACATCCCGTGACGAAGCGATGTCCTCTCTGGAAAAACAAACGGAAGATTCCCTGACACTGATCGCCGACGAATTGAAAAAATTGGAACCGATCGCGGAAAAAACGGCCGCGGACGCTTTCGACGGCGCCGTGAAAACGGCTTTGGCCGTATGCAGGAAAGCGTTGCCGACGCTGGCGGAAAAATCGGCCGTCGACGAAATCGTCCGGCTGTTGGAACAAAATTTCGCCTTTCTGCGCGACGAACCGCAACTGACGCTCCGGTTGCCGCCTTCGACCGTCGATGAAGTAAAAAAAAAGCTTGCCGATTTGGTGAAAAAAGAGTCTTACGCCGGCAAAATCGTGATTCTGCGCGACGAAACGATCCCTTCCGGCGATTGCCGGATCGAATGGAAAAACGGCGGATTGGAAAAATCGATGCAAGATGTTTTGAATCAGACCGAAAATCTGCTAAAATTATATACTGAAGGGAACAAATCGAATGAGTGACGAAACCAAACAAAACGAAGATTTGCGGTTGAACGAGCTGAACGGCTCTTCTCCGTCGGCGAAGCCCGATTCGTCCGACATCGACGAAGGCGAAAATAAACCCAAATCTTCATCCGATCTGGAAGCCGTGTACGACGTTCCCGTTCTGGTGTCCGCCGTATTGGGAAAATCAACGATGCAGATCAACAAGCTTCTGAAACTCGACAAAGGCGCCATCGTTCAGCTTGACCGCAAAATCGGCGAAGCCGTCGACATCTTCGTCAACAACCGCTTGGTCGCCCGCGGCGAAGTCGTCGTCATTGAAGACCGGCTGGGCATCACCATGACGGAAATCATCAAATCGGAAAAGAATTAAGGACGACCCGCCCATGCGACTGTTGCTTATCGGATCTATGAACGGACAAATCGGCGCGGCCGGACAGATCGCCGTCAAAAAAGGCGGCTCCGTCCTATCCGCCGATACCGTCGAAGACGCGCTGAACCTGTTGAGGAACGGACAAAGCGTCGATCTGGTCATGGCGGACGTCAAACTGGACATTTACACGCTGATCCACAGTTTGGAAGACGAACGGATCAGCGTCCCCGTCGTCGCTTGCGGTATCGAAGCCGATTCCCGCGCCGCCGTCCGCGCCATCAAAGCCGGCGCGAAAGAGTATATCCCCCTGCCGCCCGACGCCGAACTGATCGGCGAAGTGCTTTCCGCTTTTTCCGTTCAAACGACGCCCGTCGTTTTCAAAGACCCCGTCATGGAAAAGGTTTTAAAGGTCGCCAAACAGGTCGCTCCGTCTTCCGCCGGCGTTCTGATCACGGGCGAATCCGGAACGGGCAAGGAAGTCATGGCGAAATTCATTCACGCCAATTCGAAGCGGGCTTCCGCCCCGTTCGTCGCGGTCAACTGCGCGGCGATTCCGGAAAACCTGCTTGAATCCGAACTGTTCGGCTACGAAAAGGGCGCATTCACCGGCGCCGTCGCGCGGCGTATCGGAAAATTCGAGGAAGCCGACGGCGGCACCCTTCTGCTGGACGAAATCAGCGAAATGGACATCCGGTTGCAAGCCAAACTGTTACGCGTTCTGCAGGAACGGCAAATCGACCGGCTGGGCGGCAAACAGCCCGTTCCCGTCAACGTCCGGATCCTGGCGACGTCGAACCGCAACATGGTGCAGGAAGTCAAAAACAAAACGTTCCGCGAAGACTTGTATTTCCGCCTGAACGTCGTCAATCTGGCTCTGCCGCCCTTGCGCGAACGGCGCGGCGACATTCTGCCGTTGATCGAACATTTCATCAAAAAATACTCCGACCTGAACGACATCCCCGTCAAGCCGTTGTCAAAATCCGCCGAAACGATGCTGGAAGCTTACGATTGGCCCGGCAACGTGCGCGAACTGGAAAACGCTGTTCAGCGCGCCGTCGTTCTGACGACGGACGACGAAATCGGACCGGACGCTTTCATGCTGGAACCGCCGCCCGAAACAACGGCGGAAACAACCGCTTCCCCCGCAGACGCGATGGTCGGCCGGACGGTCGCCGACGTTGAAAAAGACCTGATCATCAGTACGCTGAAGCACACGTTCGGCAATCGCACGCACGCGGCGACGATTCTCGGAATATCCATCCGCACGCTGCGCAACAAATTAAAGCTCTATACCGAGGAAGGCGAGGACGTTCCGCCCGCTCCCAACGATTTCGGCTGATAAACGGAGCAAGCGATGGCCACTCCTCCCGTTTCCCTGCCGAAACCTTCCGCCCAGCAAATCAAAGCAGGGTTGAGCGGGTTCGGCCGTCGCAAAGACATCGCCTTCGCTTTCGGAATCATCGCGATGCTGGTCATTTTGATTTTGCCGCTGCCGCCGTGGCTGCTGGACGCGGCGCTGGCGTTGTCGCTGACGTTTTCCGTTCTGGTCCTGATGACCACGATTTTCATCGAAAAACCGATTCAATTCACGTCCTTTCCCCTCGTTCTGTTGATCACGACGTTGTACCGTCTGGCGCTGAACCTGTCGTCGACGCGTCTGATTCTGGCGAACGGAAACCGCGGCGACGAAGCGGCCGGCCACGTCATCAAAGCCTTCGGCGGCTTTATCATGAGCGGGAACTTCATCATCGGCGTCATCGTCTTCGCGATTTTGGTTTTGATCAACTTCATGGTCATCACGAAAGGTTCCGGTCGTATCGCCGAAGTCGCCGCCCGTTTCGCTTTGGACGCCATGCCCGGCAAACAGATGGCCATCGACGCCGACCTGTCGTCAGGGCTGATCGACGAACCCGAAGCCCGTCGCCGCCGCGACGAATTGTCGCAGGAATCGAGCTTTTACGGCGCCATGGACGGTGCGTCGAAGTTCGTGCGCGGCGACGCGATCGCCGGTCTGATCATCACGGCCATCAACATCGTCGCCGGCATTCTGATCGGCGTTTTGCAGATGAACATGCCGTTTATGAAAGCGGCGAACACGTATATGCGGCTGACGGTCGGTGACGGTCTGGTGTCGCAGATCCCCGCGCTGATTGTTTCCGTGGCCGCCGGTATCATGGTGTCGAAAGCGGGCATCAGCGGCGGAACGGAAAAGATCCTGTTCGGACAGCTGACCCATTACCCGAAAGCGCTCGGCATGACGTCGGTCCTGTCGTTTTTGCTCGGGACGCTGCCGGGAACGCCTGCCGTTCCGTTCCTGTTTTTGAGCGTTTCGACCGGCATGACGGCGTATTTTCTGATACGACAGGCTCAACGCGCCGCGGAAGAGGAACGCAAAGCCGTCGAAACGCGCAAGGAAGCGCCGCCGCCGATCGTCGACGAACCGATTTCAAGCGTTTTGAAAATGGACCTCGTCCGTTTGGAATTGGGATACAGTTTGCTGTCTTTGATTAACGAAGCGTCAAACCGCCGCCTGACGGACCAGATCAAAGCGTTGCGCCGCGCTTTGGCGCAGGAAATGGGCTTCGTCATGCCGTCCGTGCGCATTCAGGACAATATGCGCCTGTCGCCCAATTCGTACGTCATCTACATCAAGGAAACGGAAGCCGGCCGCGGCGAATTGCGCCCGAACAAGTTGCTGGTCATGGATCCGCGCGGTCAGGAAATCGCTTTGCAGGGCGAAAAAACGCGCGAACCGACGTTCGGACTGCCCGCGATGTGGGTTGATCTTTCCGCCCGCGAAGACGCGATGTTCCGCGGCTACACCGTCGTCGATTCGCCGACGATCATCACGACGCACATCACGGAATTGGTCAAAACCAACATGGCCGAATTATTGAGCTATACGGAAACGCAGAAGCTCTTGAACGATTTGGACAAAGACCAAAAGAAGCTGGTCGAGGAACTGATCCCGCGTCAAATCACGACCGGCGGGCTTCAGCGCGTTTTGCAAAACCTGTTGCAGGAACGCGTTTCCATCCGCGATCTGCCGACGATTTTGGAAGGGCTTTCCGAAGCCTTGTCCGTTACAAAAAGTCTGGTCATCCTGACGGAACACGTCCGGTCCCGTTTGGCCCGCCAGATTTCGAACGCGGCGGCCGGTCCCGACGGTGTGATCCCGATGGTCATCCTGTCCGGCGAATGGGAACAGAGTTTCGCCGAGTCGCTGACCGGACAAGGCGAAGAAAAGCAGATCGCCATGCCGCCGACGCAGGTTCAGAAGTTTATCGTCCGCGTCCGTCAGGTCTTTGAAGAGCAGGCGGCGAAAGGCGAATCGCCCGTTTTGGTGACCAGTCCGGGAATTCGTCCGTACGTCCGTTCAATTATTGAGCGCTTTCGTCCCGCAACTGTGGTAATATCGCAAAATGAGATCCACCCGCGCGCAAAAATCAAAACCGTGGGACAAGTTTAAAGGAACCTGACGCCCGATGAGGATGAAAACGTACACAGCCCCGACGATGTCCGAAGCTCTCGACCAGTTGCGTCGCGAGCTGGGGGAAGACGCTTTGCTCGTATCGACTCAGCGGTTGGGCGCCGGCGCCGGAGTCCGCGTAACGGCAGCCGTCGAGGAAGACGATATCGAAACGGAAATAGAACGCCTGTCTTCCCGCAACAACGATACGGCGGAAGAATCGCCTTTCTTCGGGAAAATACGGAACATCCTGACCGGACACGGCACGCCCGTCGAACTCGTCGAAAAGATATTGCTTCAGCTCAAAGAACCGCAACGGGGCGGAGAGCTGGCCGCTCTGGCCAAAGCGCTGGATACGGTCTTCGTCTTCCACCACTTGCCCGAACACGTGAAAGGGCAATCGTTTATGCTGATCGGCGCGCCGGGAGTCGGGAAAACCGTCATCACGGGCAAGCTGGCGACACGCGCCTGCATGTCGGGACGGAGGGTCGGCATCGTTTGCGCTGACACGGTGCGGGCGGGCGCCGCCGAACAGCTGGTCGCGTTCACAAACATTCTGGATATCAGCCTGATCAAGGCCCATTCCCCCGACAGTCTGCGAAAGCATATCCGCGCGCTGGAAAAAACATGCGACCTGATTTATGTCGATATGCCGGCGCTCAATCCGTTCAAGCCGCAAGACATGGACTTTTTATCCGCTTACATCGAAACGGCGGGAGCTTTGCCCGTGCTCGTCATGCCCGCGGGCATCGACCCGTACGAATCGCAGGAAACGGCCGAAGCTTTCGCCGAAGCCGGCGCCGCCTATCTGTTGGCGACGCGTCTGGACGCCGCCCGTCGATTCGGGGGTATTCTGGCCGCCGCCGACGCGGGAAAACTGACCGTTTGCGAAGCCAGTCTCAGCCCGAGCGTGTCGCGCGGTCTGTCGCCCGTCAACGCCGTTTCTCTGGCCAAACTGCTTTTAACCTCGTCGGAAGAATCCGACAATGAACCGAGGACAAGATCATGAATACGACAAATCCTTTAGCCGAACAGCCGCTTTCCATGGCCGCCCGAAAACTGCCGAAGCCGCAAGTCACGAATATGATTGCGGTCGCTTCCGGCAAAGGCGGCGTCGGGAAGACCTGGTTTTCTATCACGCTGGCGCACGCGTCGGCGCAAAGCGGGCTGAAAACGCTTCTGTTCGACGGCGACCTCGGGTTGGCGAACATCGACATTCAGCTCGGGTTGATGCCGATGTACGATCTGGGCAGCGTCATTGCGGGGAAAGCGACGCTGAACCAGGCCGTCCACCACTATGAAGACGGTAATTTCGACATCATCGCCGGACGGTCCGGTTCCGGTTCTCTGGCCGCGATCCCGCCGTCGTCCCTGCAGAACATCGCCGACGATCTGCGCGTTCTGGCCAAAGGATACGACCGCGTCATCGTCGATTTGGGCGCCGGCGTCGATCGTTCCATCCGCATGTTCGCGTCCATGGCGGCGGAACTGATGATCGTTTGCACCGACGAACCGACGTCGCTGACCGACGCTTACGCCTTCATCAAAATGATTTGCACGGAACAGCAGAAGCCCCGCATCCACATCGTCGTCAATTCCGCCAATTCGCCGCGCGAAGGCGAACGGACTTACGCGACGTTGCTGAAAGCCTGCCACGGTTTTTTACATATCGATCCGCCGCTGGCCGGCGTTATCCGGCGCGACACGCGCGTTCGGGATTCCATTCGCAATCAAACGCCTATTTTAATCAGAAATCCGAATGCCGAAGCGGCCGAAGACGTTATCAACATCACGCGCCGCCTGAACAGAGAACAGGATTGATCCGATGAGCGACGCGGTTTCGGGCTTTCCCGCTTTTCAAATGATGCCGCAAACGGCCGTGTCCGATAAAGCCGTTCTGCTCGATCCGCCCGAAAGCTTGTCGCAACTGCCCTTCGCAACGGAAATTCCGGCTCTGATCCTACCGGCCGGCGACGGCGGGAAAATGCCTGTCCTGCAAATCACGACGGAAACGGGCGAAACCGTTTCGATCCCGATAAAACCGCCGTTTCAGATCACGCGCCCTCTGCGACTGTCGGTCAGAGTGATGCCGAACGATATGCAGGACGCGGTTACTTTCAAAATGCTTTTCCCGACGAAACCGCGCGTTCCGTCCCCGAAAGCGGAAAACCTTCCCGCGCCGCAAAACGTTGCGGAAAAAGCGCCCGAACAGACCGTTTCATCCTCCGTTCTTCTTCCTGAAAAAGATGTTCCCGTTCGACCGTCGTTTCCGGCGGAAGGGCTCGTCATGCGTTCCGTTCCCGACAAAATCGCGGAACTTTTTCCCGATTTAGTGCCGCCCGCGAACGCCGCCGTTTCGCAAAAAGCGCCGCAGATTTTCATGGAGCTGATTCCGGACGACAACACTTTGGCCGTTTTCGGCGAAAAAAGCACCCCCGCGACGGCCGATCCGATCGCCCCCGCAACGGCAACGCCCGTGCCGGAAGAAGATATCGTTCCGAACATCGTCATCAAATTGCCCGACACAGGAAAACCGGAACGGCCGGCAACACCGCAAACACCCCCTTTATCGGCTTTTTCCGATACCGGAAAATCAAATCCGAAACAGCCTGCACCGACGAACGACGCCGTCCCGCTCCCCGGAAAACAGACCGTAAAATCCCCCGATATTTCCGACGGTTCGTCGGCGTCCGAAACCGTTTCGCCGGACAAAGCCGGGATCCCTGCCGGAAAAGCGCCTCTTCCGCCGTCGCCCTTGCCGACGGAAAAAGCCGTAAAGGTCTCTTTGACCGAAAAGGAAAACCTCCCCGACGGCGCAATCAAACAAACGGACGGAACGGCCGTTCCCGTAACGGACAAATCGCCGCGTTTCGAAACGGGCGCCGTTCTGAAAGGCGTCGTTTACAAACCGGTTTCGGACGCGCCGACTTTACTGGCGACGGAAGCGGGCGTCGTCGCGGTGTCGCATGAAATCCCCTTGCCTCATTTAACGCCCGTCGCCGTCAAAATCACGGCGTTGTCCCGTCCCGCGGAATTATTGTCCGACATTCCGGAACAAGACGCCCCGTTGCCGTTTAAAAATCCGTGGACCGTTTTGTCGCACGCGTTGGAAAGCGTTCAGACAACGGACGCGGATGCTTACGCGGAAATGCTCGCCGTCCTGCCGAAAGCCGGCGACAAGCTCCCCGCCCTGATGATGAATTTCATGACGGCGGCGACGAAGGGCGTGCCGTTTACGGCCTGGCTGGGCGAAGACGTGATCGCGGCTCTGCGCAAAACGGAAAAAGGCGACCGGCTGCTCCGCCGGCTTGAAAAAGAGTTTTCCGCCGAACCGAAAAAAGCGACCGACAAATCGGGATCGGCGTGGAAGGGATGGAACATTCCCGTGTTGTCCGGCAGCGTCGTCGAACCGGTGTCTTTGTATCTGCAACGCCCGCCGCAGGACGACAACAACGCCGCGCAATCCGCCAAAAGCAAAATCGCGCGTTCGGACAGCGTCCGTTTCGTTTTGGATCTGCGCCTGTCGCGATTGGGGAAACTGCAGTTGGAAGGGTTGGCCAATCGGAAAAACAAGACGTTCAGCCTGACGATCCGCCACAGCGATTCTCTTCCGCCGACCTTTGAAACGGACGTCAGAAGGATATTCACCGCAACGCTCGACGCCTTGTCCTACGCCGGTACGGTCAGCATCATGCAAACGAACGACTTTATCGACTTTTCGCCGGCGGACAACCTTCAGCAAGGGGTGTGGGCGTGAACGACGTCAAAGGATACTATGCCGTTCTGAAAATCGATCCGGCGGCCGACCTTGAACACATCAAGGCGGCTTTCCGAAAACAGGTCAAATTGTGCCATCCGGATAAAAATCCGTCGCCCGAAGCCGGTGAAACGTACCGTCTGCTCACCGAAGCTTACGCCGTTTTGAGCAATCCCGAAAAGCGCGCCGCCTACGACCGTTCCGCCGCCCCCGCCGAAGCGGGACTGACGCCGTGTTGCCGCTGCGGACGCCGCGTCCGCCAGCCGCGTTTTCTGTACTTCACGGCCGGAAAGCAAATGATCGGCGGCGTGTATTGCCGCGCGTGCGCGAACAGAATGCAGACAAGCGCCGCTTTGCAAAACTGGAAACTGATTTTCTCCGCTCCCGTTTACGCGCTGAAAGCCCTGCTTTCCGTGTTTTCGTTATCGGCCATGCCGCCCGAAAAAAACTACGAACTGCTGGCCCGCCACGCCGCCGTGTACGCCAAAGCCGGACGGATGAATCAGGCGCGGGCCGCCGCGAAGCAAGCGATGCTTTTCGCCCGAACCGACGAAGAACGCAAAGCGCTGGCGGCTTATTCCCCCGACGGCGTTCGCATCGATTCCGATTTATGGAAAAAAGGCTTGTCAGACGCCGTGCGGGTCTTCATTCCGGTTTGGATTTTTCTGATCGCCGCCGTCGGCGGTTCGATTTTCATGCTCTATGAACCGCCGAAAAAGGACTCTTTTCCCGATTACAGACATATCGCCGTTCTGCCGGTGGCGGCGGAATCCTCCGTTTATCGTGTTCTGTTCGACGATACGCCCGCATATCAGGCGCCCTGCGACACCTGCGACGTCATGCGCTTGTTGCCGAAAGACTCGCTCGTCCGTCCGTTGGGAATCGTGCCGGACAGCCCTTGGGTGCTGGCGAAAACGCCGTTCGGCGAAACGGCGTACTTCCGCCGCGAAATGCTGCGAAAAGAAAATCAGCCGTAAACTTCTTTCGTGAACCGTTCAAGAACGGGAACCGTCCGTTCGACCGTCGCGGTGTCGCGGCAAAACGCGACGCGGAACATTCCCGCGCCGCCGAAGCTGTCGCCCGGAACGAAATAAAGGTTGTACGCCGCGGCCTTGCGGCAAAACGCGACGGCGTCGGGTTCTTTGGCGCGGACGAACAGATAAAAAGTCCCGTCCGGCCTGACCGTTTCGTAGCCGAGCCCCGTGAAAGCGTCGTAAAGGATGTTCATGTTCGTTTCGTAAACGCTCAAATCGGCGGTCAGCCCCATCGTTTCCGCGACCGCCAGCTGCATCATCGCCGTCGGGCAGTTGTGGCCGGTGTAGCGCGACGCCTGCACGCACATTTCCGCAATGTCGTCCGCCCCTTCCGCGAACGGCGACACGGCGACGTAGCCGATTCTGTCCCCCGGAACGGACAACGCTTTGGAAAACGAATAGCATGACAGCGTGTTCGGCCAGTACGCCGACGGATACGGAACCGTTTTGCCGTCGAAAACAATTTCGCGGTACGGTTCGTCCGACACAATGAAAACGGAACGCCCGAACGTTTTTTGCTTTTCGGACAGGATATCCGCCATGCGCTTCAACGTGTTTTCGCCGCAAACGACTCCGGTCGGATTGCACGGGGAATTGAGCAGAACCGCCGCCGTTTTCGCCGTCACCGCCTTTTCGAACGCGTCCGTGTCGATTTGAAGCGTTGCCGGATCGCTCGGCACGATTTTCATCACGCCGCCCGCGCCGTCGATATACGGTCCGTATTCGGGAAAAAACGGGGAAAAGACGATGACTTCCTCGCCCGCCCCGACGACGCAACGCAAAGCGTGCGCGATCGCCGACGCCGCGCCCGACGCCATAAAGATATGCCGCGTAGCGTAAGGCAGGCCGTACCGCCCTTTCAGGAAATCGGCGATCTTTTCGCGCACGGATTCGATTCCCGCCCCCGCGCTGTAACCGTGGACGGTCGTAAAATCGGGGTCGTCCGCCAACCTTTTCAGCACGGCGTCATACGCGGCCGGAACGGGAACGGACGGATTGCCGAGCGTGTAATCGAATACGTTTTCCGCCCCGAATCTTTTTGTTTTTTCGCACGCTTCGTAAAACAGGTCGCGGATAACGGAATGGCTCGACACTTTATATTTTCCGACAAGCATCGTTACGCCTCGTCAAAAACGAATTGAGCTTTCTTTTCTTCGATTTTCGCGGCGATGTCGGCGGCCAGCCTGTCCTGTCCGACGTCGTCCGGATTCGTATAGCGCAAAACGGACACGCCGGCTTTCATCAGCATCTTTTCACGCCGCAAATGGCGTTTTTTCTGGTTTTCGCCGGCCGTTTCGACGACGCAGACGATGTCGAGTTTTTCATCGCAGATCACGAAATCGACGCGCTTAAGGTTCAACGGCGCCCTGAAATCCCAATGATTCGTTTCGATCAACGCGCGCATGGAAACGTGCGGGAAAACGAAGCAACCCGCGGGCGTCGCGGCGCGGAGCTTTTTAAAGAAAGACTCCTCGTCCGCGTCCAGCACTTTTTTCGGTCTGTAGAACCGGCTGATGAAATCCTGCTGTTTGTCCGACAGCCACGCCAGAACGCACAAAGCGACATAGCCGCCGATCAAAGCGCCGATGATGACGGCGATGAGTCTTGTCCCGTTGCCCTGCAAAGCCCCCTGCAGTAAACCGAATAACGTGTCGTCCATGGTGCCCCTCCCGTTCAGCCGTTTCGGGCTTTGTATTCCGCAAGGCAGGTCGCCAGCTGGTCGGGACAGCTCGTCCCTTTCCCGCCGCAATCAATGCCTTTCAGCCGTTCGATGACCTCGTCGATTTTCATCCCCGTGATCAACGCGCGGACGCCTGCCAGATTGCCCTGACATCCCCCGTGAAAACGCGCGTCCAGAACGACGCCGTCGCGAACGGCGACTTCCATCAGGCGACAGCACGTGCCGCGCGTCTGATAACGGATAACTTCCTCCGGCATAAGAAAAAATCCTTTCAAAAAAACAAGCCCTTCTTTTTCATTGTCCGTCTTTTAAACTTTTTTTTCCAGTCTTTTTCGGAGTACAATGGCGGCGGAGGTCTTCATGATCGTTAAAAGCAGAGTTTTCTTCACGCCGACGCGCGGAACGCGGGGATTGCACGTCTGGCTGCCCGACGGATACGATGAATCGGACGAACGCTATCCCGTGATGTACATGTTCGACGGGCACAACCTTTTCTACGATTCGGACGCGACGTACGGCACCTGTTGGGGACTGCGCGAGTTCCTGTCCGGCTGGGAAAAGCAAATGATCGTCGTCGGGCTGGAATGTTCGCACAAAGGCAACAGCCGCCTGATCGAATACTGCCCTTACGATTTCAACAACGGCGCGACGCACGGCACGGGGCAGGAAACGATCCGCTGGATGGTCGACGAATTAAAGCCGATGATCGATTCGACCTACCGGACGTGGCCGCACCGCGAAGCGACCGGCATCGGCGGGTCGAGCATGGGCGGGTTGATGGCGCTGTACGGCGTTTGCGCGGAAAACGCGACGTTTTCCAAAGCCGCCTGTCTGTCCACCGCGTTCGGGTTCTGCTACGGCGCGATGAAAAACATGGTGCAAAACGCCCGCCTGGATCCCGACACGCGCGTGTATCTGGGATGGGGCGGACGCGAAGGGTGGAACGCCAAAGGCCGCGCGATCATGAACAACGAAAACAAGGCGATCAACGACATCGTTTGGAAAAAGGGCGCGATGCCCTACCTGTTCCGGCAGGACGACGGCGGCCACTGCGAAGCCGACTGGCGCCGGCAGGTCCCCCTTTTCATGAATTGGCTGTGGTGTTGACATGACGACCGACGCGACGCTTTTTAAACGGAAATTCTTTCCCGACGTTTCGACGAAAGACTGGAACGACTGGCGTTGGCAGATGGCGAACCGCATCACGTCCGCCGCGGACCTCGACCGGATATTCACGCTGACGGCGGAGGAAAAAGCCGCTTTAACGGCGCCGGACGCTTTTCCAGCCGCCATCACGCCGTATTACGCTTCCGTCGCGTTTTCGTCGCCCGAAGTCCGCCGCACCGTCCTGCCCGTTCCGGCGGAGCGGACGGAGCTTGCCGGCGAAACGTCCGACCCGTTGGGCGAAGAACCGTGCATGGTCGCGCCGGGGCTCGTCCACCGCTATCCCGACCGCGTCCTGTTCCTGACGACCGAGTATTGTTCGACGTACTGCCGCTACTGCACGCGATCGCGGCTGGTCGGGCGCAACAGCGTGCCGTCCCGTCCGTCCGAAAAGCGCAAGGCGTGCTGGCTCAAAGCGTTCGACTATATCCGCAAACACCCCGAAGTCCGCGACGTGTTGGTGTCCGGCGGCGACCCGCTGACCATGGAAGACGGAGACATCGATTTCATCCTGTCGTCCCTGCGCGCGATCCCGCACGTCGAAATGATCAGGATCGGCACAAAAACGCCGGTCGTCCTGCCAATGCGCTTTACGCCCGCCCTGTTAAAGATGATACGGAAACACCACCCCGTTTTCTTCAGCGTCCACATGACGCATCCCGCGGAAATCACGCCCGAAGCGGCGAAAGCCTGCGTCAAAATCGCCGACGCGGGGATCCCCGCCGGTTCGCAAACCGTTTTGCTGAAAAACGTCAACGACGACGCCGGAACGCTGAAAGAGCTGATGCACCGCTTGCTCAAAGTGCGCGTGCGACCGTACTACCTGTTCCAATGCGACCCGATCAGCGGGTCGATGCACTTCCGCGTCCCCGTCAAAAAAGGGCTGGAAATCGTCGACAAGCTGCGCGGATACACGTCGGGATACGCCGTGCCGACTTACGCCGTCGACATTCCGGGCGGCGGCGGTAAAATCGTGCTGGCCACCGACCGCGTCGTCGGCCGCGACGGCGATTTCCTGCTGTTGCGGAACTTTGAAGGAAAGCTTTGCCGCTATCCCGATTACGAAGCGTGAGAACCGATTTTCAGCGTCGCGGTCAGGTCTTCCAATTCGTCGACGAAACGGCTCAACACGCCCAGTCCTTTTTGCCAGAAATCCGGTTTCGACGCGTCCAGTCCGAACGGGGCGAGAAGCTCTTTATGCCGTTGCGACCCGCCTTTGGACAACATCGCGACGTAGCGGTCGGCAAAGTCTGGGAACGTCCCTTCCTCGTAAACGGCGTACAGCGAATTGACCAGACAATCGCCGAACGCGTACGCGTAAACGTAAAACGGCGAATGGATGAAGTGCGGCACGCCCGACCACGACGAGCTTGACCGTTCGTCGCAGATCACGGCGTCGCCGAGAGCCTCCCGCTGCGTTTGAAGCCACATCGCGTTCAATTCGGCGACGGACAGTTCGCCCTTTTCGCGGCGCGTCCCGTGAACAAATTCCTCGAAGCGATGAAAAGCGATCTGACGGACGCTTGTGTTGATCATCGACCCCGTTTTTTCGGCGATCATCGCGAAACGGGCGTACGGGTCGCTTTCGCGGCGCAGCATGGATTTGAACGTCAGCATTTCGCCGAACACGGACGCCGTTTCCGCCAACGTCAGCGGCGTGTCCGCCAGCAACAACCCTTGCGGATACGAAAGACATTGATGAATGCCGTGGCCGAGTTCGTGCGCCAGCGTCATCACATCTTCCGCTTTATTCATATAATTCAGCAGGATATACGGATGAACGGACGGCACGGCCGGATGAGCGTACGCTCCGCCTTCCTTGCCGGGCTTTGCCGGAGCGTCGATCCAACCGCCGTCGAAGAATTTTTGAACGATACCCGACATGACCGGCGAAAATTCGTCATACGCGTCAAAAACGATCTTCTTCGCTTCATCCCACGAATACGCCGCTTCGGGCAAGCCGGGGATCGGCGCGTTCCTGTCCCAGTATTCCAGCTTGTCGACGCCGAGCCATCGGGCTTTCAGCGCGTAATAGCGATGGGAAATATTTTTGTACGCGGCAACGACCGAATCGACCAGCGCGTCGACGACTTCGTCCTCGAGCTGATTTTCGATGTTGCGCGCGGATACCGGCCGCGAAAAGCCGCGCCATTTATCCTCGATTTGCTTGTCTTTGGCCAGCGTATTCGTAATCAAAGAAAAGACGGTGGCGCCGTTTTTAAACACCCTGTCGATTTCGGCGCCGGCCGCATGGCGCGTCGCGGAATCGGACGCGAACAGCAAATCCACCGCTTCCGGTTCGGTCAGCGTCTTTCCCGCCACCGAAAAGCGCAGATTCGCCATCGTTTCGTCGTAAAGCCGCGTCCACGCCGTCGCGCCGCTGACGGATTTTTCCAACAGCAACCGTTCCAAATCCTCGTTCAAACGGTGTTCCCGCCCCCACCGGACGTTATCCAGCCACGGCGCGTAGCGGGCGACGACGGCGTCCTTTTTCAAAGTTTCCGTCCGTTCGTCCGAAAGCAGATTGATTTCCAGATCGAAAAACAACAGCCGGCTTTCGATCGCGTTCGCGCGTTCCTGAATATTCTGGAAAAACGCCGTCGTTTCCTCGTCGTCCAACGCCGTCGAATGACGTAAATAAGCGTATGTGCCCAAACGGGCCAAAACTTCGTTCAGCGCTTCGTAAGCGACGACCGCCTTTCCGAACGCCGCGGGCGTCAGCGAACCGACTTTGCCCTTGTATTTGCGTTCAAAAGCCTTCGACCGCCGTTCGACGGTCAGCACGTCTTTTTTCACCTCCGCCGAATCGGGCGACGGGTACAGATCGGTCAGGTCCCATACCGGCAGTTTTTCGGTCATTTCGCCTCCGAAACGGTATGACGGACATAATCCTCCATGCCGGTCTGCCGGACGCGTTTCAACCGTTCCGTCGTCAGAATCGACCGCACGGCGGCGACGCTTTCGTCCAGATCGCGGTTAACGATAACGTAATCGTATTCGTTCCAATGGCTGATTTCCGATTCGGCGGTCGCCATGCGTTTGTCGATCACGTCGTCGGAATCCTGCTTGCGCAGAACGAGACGGCGGCGGAGTTCCGCCAGCGACGGCGGCAAAATGAACACGCAAACCAAGTCCGCGCGGGCGGCTTTGGCCAGTTGCCGCGTTCCCTGCCATTCGATATCAAACAAAATGTCGCGCCCTTCGGACAGGCTTTTTTCAACGGGCGCGCGCGGCGTTCCGTAGCAGTTGCCGCAAAATTCGGCGTGTTCGAGCAAGTCGCCTTTTTCAACCATTTCGTCGAAGCGGGCGCGCGATACGAAATAATAGTCCCTGCCGTCGATTTCCCCCGGACGCGGCGCGCGAGTCGTCGCCGACACCGACAAAAAGAAATTCGGGTCGGAGTCCAGAATCTTGTGCGCGATCGCCGTTTTGCCCGTCCCCGACGGCGACGACAGCACCAACATCAGCCCGCGGCGGGAAATGCCTTCGTTGATCATCAGTATAGCCCTTTCCTTCGTTATTCGATGTTTTGCACCTGTTCGCGCAAACGGTCAATGACGGATTTAAGCGCCATTCCCGTCCGCGTCAATCCGACATCCGCCGATTTCGAACAAAGCGTGTTCGTTTCGCGGTTGAATTCCTGACATAAAAAGTCCAGCTTCTTTCCGACGGGCCCCGTTTGTTCGAACAGTTCGCGCGCCGTTTGGATGTGCGCCGTCAGACGGTCGATTTCCTCCTGCACGTCGGCGCGGAGCATGAACGCCGTCACCTCCTGCGCGAAACGGTCGGCGTCAAGATCGACGGTATCCTTATAGCGCGCCATCTGCGCTGTGAGTATTTCGCGGATCTTTTCGGGCTGGCCGGCCGCCTGTTCCCGCGCCCGTTTGACCAGAGATTCGATTTCGTCGAGTATCGCGGTCAGGCAGGCTTTCATCTTTTCACCTTCCGCCAGACGGGATTTCAACAGCCCCTCCGCCGCCTGCGCGAAAGCGTCCTTCAACGCGGCCTCGTCGGCGGCGGAATCGCCCGCCGTCACAACGCCGTCGACGCGCATCAGCTCCGCGACGGAACCCGCCGTCAACGACGGATGCGCCTGCGCCAGCCGTCCGGCTTCGCGGCAAAGTTCGTCCAACCACTCTTTGTTCAGCGAAAGCGCCGTTTTGCCTTCGTCACACGCCAGCGTTACCGAAAACGTCCCGCGCGCGAACCGTTCGCGCAGAATGTCGCGCACCTGCGCTTCCAAAGCGTCTGACACTCCTTTGATGCGAACATCGAATCCTTTGCCGTTGACGCTCCGGACCGTCCACGTCCGATCGCCCGCCGAAGACTGCGCGAAACCCGTCATACTTTGCATGTCAAAATCCTTTGTTTTTTGAAATAATTGTTCTACCTTACAAAAAAGTCCGGCAAACAGGAAAACAAAAAATGAAAAATCCGCAACATATTTTGATCACCGGCGCGTCGAGCGGCATCGGCGAAGCTCTGGCCGTACACTATGCGAAAGAAGGAATCGTTCTGTTCCTTTGCGGACGCGACAAGGACAGAGTGCTTTCCGTCGCGAACCGATGCCGCGAAAAAGGCGCCGAAGTTTATGCCGAATCCGTCGACGTTACCGATGCGGAACAAACCGCCGGCTGGATCAAACGCTGCGACGAAACGGCACCGGTCGATCTGGCGTTCGCGAACGCGGGAATATCCGCCGGACCGGGGGGCGACAAAGGCGAATCGGCGCAGCAGACGCGCGATATTTTCGCCGTCAACCTCGGCGGCGTGCTGAACACCGTCCTGCCGTTGCTGGAGCCGATGCGCGCCCGTAAACGCGGACAGATCGCGCTGACGGCGTCGCTGGCGGGATACAGGGGATTGCCGACGGCGCCGGCGTATTCGGGATCGAAAAACGCCGTCCGTGCGTGGGGCGAAGCTTTGCGCGGCTGGCTCGCGCCCGAAGGGGTGGAAATCAACGTCATCTGCCCCGGATTCGTCAAAAGCCGCATCACCGCGAAAAACAAATTCCCGATGCCGTTTTTGATGGAAGCGCCGGACGCCGCCGCCGTCATCGCCAAAGGTTTGGCAAAAAACAAGGGACGGATCGCGTTCCCGTCCCTGTTGGTTTTTCCGACCTGGCTGATCAGTTGCCTGCCGGCTTGTTTAGCCGATTTCATTTTAAAAAAGCTGCCGCAAAAAGCTTAACGGTCGACCAAACACCCCCACGGAAAGATCCGTCCGAAATCGCGGTATTCCTGCGGCATTTTCCGGTACGCGAAATTCAGCGAATCGAAGACTTCAAAGTTGATGTGTTCTTCGACTTCAAATTCGTCCATGATCGAAAACAGCAGATATTCGGCGAAAACGGTTTCGACTTTCGTTTTATCGACTTCGCCGAAAATTTTAAATTCCGTCAGCAAATACTGTTTGTAATCCCGTAGGTTTTCCAGCGTTTTAAGCTTCTGCGCCAAAAGGGGATCCAAATCCTTGCGGACGCGCAGAGCGACTTCGACCATCGCGTTGACGCGCATCGTCCGTTCCTCGTCTTCGGTCATGACGGCGTCGTCGTCCGAATCGGAAACGAACTCCTCCTCATACATATCGATGATTTCCTGACGAACGGGATCTTCAATCATTTAACACCTCTTATCGTTGCGGACGGGGAGCCTGACGACAAAGGCGGTTAATCGCCTCCATCGCGTTGACGTATCCTTTTAACGAAAAAACGTCATGCGTTTCTATTCCCTGCACCGTCAACCCCTTGACGGTCAGACGGACGGCCTTGTCCATCGCTCTGGCGATTTCGGCGTCCGTCCGTTCGTTTTTCGCCCAAGCCGTATCCCGCACCGTAAACAGCGACGCCTTTACGTTGCCGACGCGCAAAACCGCTTCGGATCTGGGCATAAAAGAGTATCCCGCCACAAAAGTCACGGTATCGAAGATGTCTTCGTTCGGACGATGGGACACCAGTAAAAAAATATCGCCGCGACGAGTGTATTCGCCCGACGATTTCAGCGGCATGGAGGAAACGAAACACACCTTTTCCTTGCCGTTTTTGAACACGTAAGCCGTCCAATCGTCAAAGACGCCGATATTTTCGACCTTTTGCGCGTCGATCAGAACCGCCGCCCGCGCCGGCACCGCAAACAGAAGCGTCAAAAGAATCAAAAAAGCTTTCACGAACCGACTCCCTTACTTGTTCAAAAATCCGACAAAACCGGAATGAGACTCTTTCTTTGTAATCAGATTATAGCGTTCCGACAAAAACGGCAAGTATTCTTCTTCATCCGGTCTGAAAGAAACTTTCGGCCGCGCCGAATACGGAAACATCTTCACGTCCGTTCCCTGCGGACAGATCAGCAGAGCGACGTCCGTCAAAATCATTCTGGCAAGCTTGGCGTATTTCCGCGAAGGATCGACGTTGACGATCAAAGGCGTTCTGTACATCCGCGCGGCGTTCCCCCACAACATCATCGCGTCCGTATCGACGCAATGAACGATATCCGGTTTCTTCGCGCGCATATATCTGAAAACAGCCATGGTCCCCGTCGTCAGCAGGAACAACGCTTTAAAAAAGAAATCCTGCGGCTGGACGATCAACCCCGTGCTGACCAGATCGTACGACAGCCTGGCGTGTTTCAGCGCCCGCGCGGTCCTGCCCAGCGTATCGACGGCGATCAGCGGCTCGACGTCATGTTTTTTACATAAAGCGGCGATTCGTTTTATTTCCTTTTCCGTTTCGGAACAGAAAGCCGTTTCACAAAAAGCGTATACAACCTTTACCGTCATCCCTCATCCTTTCCGTTTCAGACGCGCGGCGAAAAAGCCGTCGCATCCGCCCTTGTCCGCATACAAAGAAGGCAAAATCAACAAATCGCCGTCCGGCGAAACCATTTCCGCGGGCACGTCGCTTTCCGTCACGGGAATCCGTTCGAACATGCCTTGCGCCGTAACGTCATTGATCAAATCCCGCCCTTCCGACGGCAGAATCGAACAAACGCAATAAACCAGCACGCCGTCTTTTTTCAGCAGCGTCACCGCTTTTTCCAGCATATTCCGCTGTATCCCGTTCAAACGGGCGACATCGTCCGGCGTCCTGTGGCAGGCAACGTCGGGATGGCGGCGGAGCGTTCCCGTCGCCGAACACGGAGCGTCCAACAGCAAAGCGTCGTACGTTTCGGGCTTTTGTCCTTTGATCCAATCGAACGCGTCCTCCGCGACCGTTTTAACGGGAAGTTTCAGCCGTTTCATGTTTTCCGCGAGCCGTTCGATCCTTCGCGCCGAGATGTCGACGGCAACGACTTTTGCGCCTTTTACCGCCATCTGCGCGGTTTTCCCGCCGGGAGCGGCGCACAGATCCGCCGCGTTCTTATCCGTCAGATCACCGAAAAGCGACACGGGAACCGCCGCCGACAAGTCCTGAACCCACCATGCCCCGTCCTCAAAACCGTCCAAAGCGGGGACGGAGGCCGATTCGAAACGGCGGAGCGTTCCCGTCGGCATCGGTTCGGCGTTAAGCCTTTCCGCCCAAAGCGCCGGGTCGCCTTTGACCGTAAAATCCGTCGGCGCTTCGGTCAAAGCGGCGGCGGCGATACGGTCGGCGGCCTCCTTTCCGTACGCTTTTTCCCATTCCCGCATCAGCCAGGCCGGGGTGTTCAAACGCGCGGCGTTCTGCTTTTGCGCCAGATTTTTTCCCTGTTCGGCCAAGCGGTGCAAAACGGCGTTCGTCAGTCCGGAAAATCCCGAAAAGGGCGATTCCTTGACAAGCGCCACCGCCGTTGAAACCGCGGCATGCGGCGGCGTGTCCATAAAAACGAGCTGCGCCGTCGCCAAACGCAAAACATCCGAAACGTAAGACGCTTTTTCGGATATCGGCTTTTTCAAAAACCGTTTCAGCAAGTCGTCGATTTGTCCCAACCGACGAAGCGCGGTCGTTACCAGCATCCGCACGAACATCCTGTCGCGCGTTTCCAACGGCTCCCGCGTTTCCTGCGCGGAAATCTGCGCGGCGAACTCCTCCTCCAATCCGCGGCCTTTGCGAACGACGGCGGAAAAAACGGAAACGGACAATCGGCGGGACTGCAAATCGGAAGACATCATTTCTTATTCCGGTTGTTGAAATCCGAAAAAGTTTGGATCGTATCGGCGAAATTGGCTTTCACGTCTTTGCCGATCTGACGGAAAACCTGCCCGTACGAGCTCTTTACGGCCGTCGGTGAAAAGATGGTCAGCAAAAATTTGGCGTAAATCAAAATCGTCAGAAGGAGCAACACTTTTTGCGAAGCTTCAAACCGGAAACAGAAAAGGGTCAGTACGCCGAACAATATTTCCTGACGGATGAGAATGCTGAAAAGCTGGATATCCGTCGCGCCGAATTTTTGGAAACGCTCGCAAAGCGACAACGGAATCTTCTCTTCCCGCCGGAAAAGGTTTTTACAAAAAGCGATACCGCCGTAAACGACGTCCGTCAGATAAAACGACAACAACGTGCACATCGCCGGCCAAAAGCCGGAAACGACGCCCGCCCAGGCCAGAATCGTTACGAAAAACGATATCGCGCCGAAAAACAACGGCGACGGCTGAAGCCGTATGTTCAAAACGAACGGGAACGGTATCAAAGCCAGCGCCAGAACGAACAACAAACTTCCCGTCCGACACAAAACGATCGAAAACGGCGTCATAAAGGTTGCCACCGTCATAACGCCGCCGATAAACAGCATTTGCCCCAGAAACAGCGTCGACGTTTCCCCCTTCATCCCGTTGATCCGTTCGAACAGCAACGTCCCGACCAGCGCAAAGCCGGCTTTTATCACTGAGGGAGGCCATTTCGCGTCCGCCATGAACGCCGGTTCCGGCGACAGGAAGACCAACGCGGAAAAAACGGCCAATCGCAAACAGAACATCAGTATCCTGAAAAAACGCCCGTCCGAAAAAGGAACGGTCGTCAAAGCGACGACAGCGCCGCCGCCCAAAAGGAATAACACCTTGTCGTCAAAAACCGTTCCGTTCAGTTTCATCATTCCGACAAGGCCGATCATCATGAAAAAGAATTGAATCAACAATGCGTGAGGAAAAAAGTTTTTATCCTCGGTCAAATCCAAAGACATGAACTTTCTGCGCGACAGGATGACATAACTCAAAATCAACGCCACCAAGTCGACGACAAAAAACAATCCTAAAGCAATAAAAAAAGACGTATCTGTCATATCCGCCTCCATCAGAGGGAAAATTATAGCAAACAAACCAGCCGAACGATAGAACAAATTTCTCCCGTCCGTTCAACGCGTTCCGTTCTGACGGATTCCTCGCTGAAACCCGTTTTGGCAAACATTTTCAGCGACGATTCGTTTTGCCGGCGAACGTCGGCGATCAGGCGTTCGTACCCCTTCGCCTTAAAAAGTTTTTTTACGGCTTCGACGGCAGCCGTTCCGACGCCTTTCCCCCGAAAATCGGGCGCAATGTTAATCATCAGCTCCGCGGCTTTGCCGTAATCGCGGTCGGGAGCGTCGAATCGGACGAAACCGGCGTCGCGGCCGTCCGACAGCACGAATAACGGGGAAAAATCGGGAATCCTGAAATAATACTCCGAAAACTCCAGCCAGAACGAATCCCACGTTTTCGGTCGCGCGACATACGCCGCCGCCACCGTTTCGGGGTCGTTGCGCCAAGCGAACGCCTTTGCCGCGTCCTTTTCCGTTTTTTCGCAAGCCTTCAGTTCGATCATCATGATTTCCCATCTTAACGAAAGGAAACAAGAAACGGCAACGGATATTTTGAATCGTTGACGACCGGCCGACAGGCAAGTTAATGTAAACGCATGCTGATTTTGAACATCAACGGCCCGATCAACGCCGGCAAAACGACCGTTTCACGACTTTTGGCAAAAATGTTGCCCGAAGCTCTGTTTGTCGAAATCGACGATCTGCTGACCGACGATGAAGAAGACAGGCTCGGACTGTCGATGAAGGAAGGCTGGCGGGAACGGGTCGACCGGCTGGAAAAAATCGTTCTGCAAAGAAAAGCGGACAAAGCCTGTCGTTTTTTGATTTTCGCTTATCCGATCACGCGGGAGTATTACGAACGTTGGAAAAGCTATGAAGACGACAAAACCCGATTCGTCAACATCACGCTGTCGCCGTCTTTGGCGGTATGCATGAGCAACAGGGGCGCAAGGGATTTGACCGGATGGGAGCTTTCCCGAATCCGGCAAATGTATGCGGAACACTATCACGATCCGGATTTTTCGGATATGATCATTCATAACGACGACCAGACGCCGGAACAAACGGCGCAAGTCATTCTGGATTTTTTGAAAGAACACCTATGAAACGCTATATCGTCGGCGGATACGTCCGGGACAAGCTGCTGAATAAATCCCCGCAGGACAGGGATTGGGTCGTCGTCGGTTCGACCGAGGCGGAAATGCTTGCGGCCGGTTTCCGGCGCGTCGGCGCGGGCTTTCCCGTTTTTCTGCATCCCGACACGAAAGAGGAGCACGCCCTCGCCCGCAAAGACGTCAAAACAAGCGCGGGTCACCGGGGATTCGCGTTCGATTTTTCGCCGGACGTAACGCTTGACGAAGACCTGCTGCGCCGCGACTTCACGGTGAACGCCCTCGTCACGGACGAAGCGGGAAACCTTGTCGACACGGCTTTGAGCGAACGGGCTTTGCGGGATTTGAAAAACCGCTCTCTGGATATCGTGGACGCCGCCCATTTCGGCGAAGACCCGTTGCGCGCGGTGCGGGCGGCGCGGTTTGCGGCGACGCTCGGCTTCACGATGACGGAACGAACGCGGACGGCGTGCGTCGAAATCGCGGAATCGGGGGATCTTTCCGCCCTGCCCGCCGAACGGTTTTATGCCGAATCCGTCAAAGCGTTCGAAGCGAACGCAGGCGGCGCTTTCGTTCAAAATATGCACGATTTAAAGATTTTGACCACGTATTGCCCCGCATTGGAATCGCTGTTTTCCTGTCCCGAAAAGACGCAGTACCACCCCGAGGGCAACACCGGCGGCCACGTCGTCAACGCTCTGAAATGGCTGGATAAAAACATCGGCTTTTTCGATTTGGAGGAACGGAGCGTCCCGCCGCTTTACTGGGCGGTTTTACTCCACGATATCGGCAAGCCGCTGACCGACCCCGCGGAGTTTCCCCGCCATATCGGGCATGACGAAACCGGCGCGGCGTTGCTGAAAACCGACTTCTGCACCCGTCTGAAGCTGCCCGCGTTCACGGCGAAGCTTTGCCGGTTCGTCTGCGAAAACCACATGCGGTTCCATCATTTGCCGGAAATGAAACCCGGCAAAAAGCTTGATTTCGTTTTCGACATTTACAAAAACACGGGCAAAGCCCCCGCCCTGTTCCTGACCGCGTGTCTGGCGGACAGGTATTGCAACCGGACCGACGACGCTTGGCAAAAGGATTTCGCGGACGCGGCCGGTTTTATTTCGACCGTTTACGAAAAAGCCGCCGCCGTCCGCCTGACGCCCGAAGAAATCGACGCGACGCCGCCCGCCCGCCGCGAGGACCGCCTGCGCCGGAAAAGGTTGGCCGCGACACACGACCTTTGCAAAGGATATTGCCCGTGACATTCAAATCAAAACTTTTTATCGGCATTCCGACCGTCCTTTTCCTTGTTACGGCGGGCATCGTTTTGTTTGATCCTTTCAAAAAAGAAATTCGTCCCCAACCCGTTAAAAACGCGGTTCTTGTTCTGGATATCGACGGCGACGGCATCCGTACCGGTCCCGGGGACGGGAACATTTATTTCGATTTCGGTCGCGACGGGTTTAAAGAAAAAACCTCCTGGACGGACAAAGACGCTTTTTTGGTCCGTTTCCCTTTGACGGATGAGGAAAACGATTATTTCCTTTTCGGGGATAAAACGGTCCTTTCGGACGGGAAAGAAGCCGGAAACGGGTTGCTGGCTTTGATGGACCTGGACACCGATCAAAACGGCGTATTGAACGAAAAGGATGCCGCGTTTGACGAAATAAACCTGTGGCAAAACAGCAACGGAGACACCCTTTTAGGGTTAAAAACGTTGCGGGAAGCGAGAATCAAAAGCATCCGCTTCGAATGGGACGGACAAGAGAAAAAAGACCTTTACGGCAGCACCTTTTATCGGGCGGGGACCGTCAAAACGGATAAAGAAACGAGGGGTCTTTTCCTTGTCCGGTTCAAAGCGGATTACATGAACACACGGGACACGACGGAAACGGACATCCCCGCCGACATAGCGGCTTTGCCGAAAATCAAAGGAACGGGAAACGTCCACGATTTGCACATAGCGTTGGCTTTGGCGCAAAAAAACGAGGACGATCCTTGTTTCACGGGCATACCGGAAACACCCGAAGGAACGGATATTCCCGACACGGATCTTTCGCGGAAACCGGAAACGGCCGAAGAAAAAGAAAACGACCGGTGCCTTTCCGCCGTTCACACGAAAGCAAGCTACGCCTGGGCAAGAACTCTTCTCGCCTTATACACAAAGGAGAAAAATCCGGTCAAACGGGAAGAACTTCTGACAAATTTTCTTTACGCCTGGGCTGGCGTCTTCTATGTCGATCCCGCATCACGGGCTTCAACGCCGGCCGGCGGCGGCAACGCGATCGGCGACGCCAGAAAACTGGAAACCTTGGAAGCGTTCTGGGGCGACGGATATCTGGGGATCGGACCGGACGGCAACAAAGATCCGAACCCGCATTTCGCGGCCGCCCCGATTCTTTTAGAAACCTTCGAGGTCCTGCGGCGCAATTTCGATGACATTCTGCTGACCCAAACACACTATCGGCCGCTCCTTAACGCGATGCGCTATAAATGGAACGACAAGGAAAAACGCCTTGACGTAACGATAGAAAAGCTCCTGCCTTTGCTGAAAAAAGAGTTCTCGCAACAAAAAGAAAACGGGCGATTGTATTTAAACCGGTTCGCGGACGTTCTCCGTACCCTGCCGGAAAGTCGCGTCGCACGGTGGAATCCCTTGTTTTGGAACGACGGGGAGGCTTTTATCGCGGCCCTGCGAAACGTCGGGAACATTCACGGCACCGATTTTGAATCGGCGTTGGCAACCATCGGTAAGTCAACCATAGGGACCGACGCCGCCGACGATCTGGCGGGGACGGACGGGAACGACGTGATCTACGGATTGGGCGCGGACGATACACTGAGCGGCAACGACGGGAACGACACGCTGAACGGCGGAAGCGGAAACGATATGCTGATTGGCGGGAACGGAACGGACCTGTATGTCTTTTCGCAGGGTTTCGGACAAGACATCATCGACAACGCGCATACGGACGAAGCCACGGATGAAATTTTATTCGGAACGGGGCTGTCGTCCCGAAACGCCGTTGTTTCCCGCGAAGAAAAAGATATGATCATCCGATTCGGCGAAACCGATAACGTCAGGATTACGGATTATTTTGACGAAAAGGGGCTGCCATCCGGCGGTATCGGGAAAATCGTCTTTTCAGACGAACCCGGAACCGTTTGGACGACGAAAACGATCCTGTTAAAACTTATCGATCCGCCGAAAAAATAAAGAATGGAAATTTCCTCTTGACTTAAAGTAAACTCTAACCGCGATGATAAACTGTCACTCGCAAAAGGAGTACCATCATGAAAAAACTGTTTTCCGCCGTATTGACGGCTTTGACCTTTTTTACGGCGTTCCAGACACACGCGGAGGAGAATAAGATGAGCGATAAAAAAGCCTTGGTGGCTTATTTCAGCGCAAGCGGCGTCACGGCGGGCGTGGCGGACAGGCTGGCGAAATCGGTCGGCGCCGACCTGTTTGAAATCAAACCGGCGCAAATCTATACGGACGCCGATCTGAACTGGCGCGACAAGCAAAGCCGCAGCTCCGTCGAAATGAACGACAGGTCGAGCCGTCCCGCCATCGCGTCGAAAGTCGAAAATATGGCGCAATACGACGTCGTTTTCGTCGGATTCCCGATTTGGTGGTACAGGGAACCGTCGATCATCGACACGTTCATGGAATCTTATGACTTCGCCGGTAAAACGGTCGTCCCGTTCGCGACATCGGGCAGCTCCGGCATCGGCGATTCGGGCAAAAACATGCAAGCGCTGGCGCCGAAAGCAAAGGTTCTTGAAGGCAAGCGCTTCCCCGCCTCCGTTTCGGCGGACGAGCTGAAAAAATGGGCGTCCGAGTGGCTGTAAAGGAAAAAATATGTACGACGTTTTGAAAAAAATCGACTCTCCGGCGGACGTGAAAAAACTGAATTCCGCCGAACTGGAAACGCTGGCGGGCGACATCCGCGAAGCCTTGTTCAACCGTCTGACGAAAATAGGCGGACACTTCGGGCCGAACTTCGGCATCGTCGAAGCGACGATCGCTTTGCACTATGTGTTTGATTCGCCGAAGGACAAATTCGTTTTCGACGTGTCGCATCAAAGCTATCCGCATAAAATGCTGACGGGACGCAAAGACGGCTATATTAAAGACGAATGCTTCAAAGAGGATTCCGGTTACACGAACCCCGAAGAAAGCGAACACGACCTGTTCAACGTCGGACACACGTCCACGTCCGTTTCTTTGGCGACCGGTCTGGCAAAAGCGCGCGATTTGAAAGGCGGCAAAGAAAACGTCGTCGCCTTGATCGGCGACGGGTCGCTTTCCGGCGGCGAAGCGCTGGAGGCTTTGGATTTCGCCGGTTCGGAACTGAAATCGAACCTGATCATCATCGTCAACGACAATCAGCAATCCATCGCCGAAGTCCACGGCGGGCTGTATAAGAACCTGACCGAACTGCGCGAAACGAAAGGCGCGGCGGCCAACAATCTTTTTAAAGCTCTGGGATTGGATTACGTCTATGAGGAAAACGGCAACGACATTCAGGCGATGATCAAGCTGTTCCAAAAAGTCAAAGACGTCGATCATCCGATCGTCGTTCATATCAACACGCAGAAAGGAAAAGGCTATAAGTTGGCGGAGGAAAACCGCGAAGCCTGGCACTGGTGCATGCCGTTCGACAAGGAAACGGGACAATGGAACGTTTCCTTCCCCGATGAAAGCTATACCGGTCTGACGTGCGGCTACATTATGGACAAGGCGAAAAAGGACAAGGATTTCGTCGTCATCACGCCCGCAATGCCGATGACCGCGGGCCTGTCGCCCGACCAGCGAGCGCAGCTCGGGGCGCAATACGTCGACACCGGCATCGCCGAGGAACATGCCGTCGCGATGGCGTCCGGCATCGCCAAAGCCGGCGGAAAACCGCTTGTTGTGACAAATTCGACGTTCATTCAACGCACTTACGACCAGATTTCTCAGGACGTCTGCATCAACAACAATCCGGTTACGATTTTGCTGAACTACGCTTCTTTCGACGGATTGACCGACGTAACGCATCTGGGGATCTTCACGATTCCGGCCTTTGCGAACATTCCGAATCTGGTCGTTCTGGCGCCGACATCGAAAGAGGAATACCTCGCGATGCTCGACTGGTCGGTGGATCAGAGGGAACACCCCGTAATGATCATTATGCCCGGAAACGAGGTAACGTCGCGCGTTACCGATACGGATTTCGGCAACGTCAACACGTCGAAAATCGAACGGGCGGGTGAAAAAGTCGCCATTATGGCTCTGGGCGATTTCTATCAGCGCGGGCAGGAACTGGCGGAACAAATCGAAAAGGAATGCGGCTTCAAACCGACTTTGATCAATCCGCGTTTCGCGTCCGGTCTTGATGAAAAAATGCTGAACGGTTTGACAAAAGATCACCGGCTCGTCCTGACGTTGGAAGACGGCGTCATGGACGGCGGTTTCGGACAGAGGGTCGCGGCGTTCTATGCGGCATCGGAGATGAAAGTCAAAAACTACGGTCTGCATAAGGAGTTCTATGACCGTTACGATCCGCAGGAGTTGCTGAAACGGCTCGGCATGACGACGGAGCAGATATTGACGGATATCGAAAAGCTGATCTGATACGAAAATCCCCGCAAGAGCCTTGCGGGGATTGCTTTATCCGTTCGGAGCGGTGTCTTCAATCCAATCGCCGAAACGAGTGAACCTGCTTTCAAACGACAGGAAAATCCGACCCGTCGAACCGTGACGGTGTTTGGATAAGATCAATTCGGCTTTGTTTTCCAAATCAATCAGATCCTTTTCGTATTGCTGTACGCGTTCGGCGAACTTCTCCTCTTTCTCGTTCTGACGCATGATCGGCTTTTCGTTTTGCAGGTAATACCATTCCCGAAAAACGAACATCACGATATCCGCGTCCTGTTCGATCGACCCCGAATCGCGCAGGTCGGACATCAGCGGCCGTTTGTCTTCGCGCTGTTCGACGCTTCGGTTCAGCTGCGACAGAACGACGACCGGAACGTCCAGATCCTTTGCCATGATCTTCAATTGCCGCGTCGTTTCGGTCAACGCCTGAACCATGCTGTCTTTGAAATTCGTTTTCGTCATGTCGATCAGCTGAAGATAGTCGATGACGACCAATCCGAGCCCTTTGAGAGGATCCCTTTTCAAACGACGGCAACGTTTGTGGATCGCCGCGACGGTCAACCCCGGCGTGTCATCGACGTACAACGGGACTTTTTCCAGTTCGGCCGCGAAATCGACACACCGGCGGAACGCGTCGGAAGTAATGCGGCCGTTGCGCATATCGTCGGACGAAATCTGCGTTTCCATCGACAGAATGCGCCCCGCCAACTGCGACGCCGACATTTCCAACGAAAAGAACGCCGCTCCCTTCGGCGGTTTGCCCGCCTTGTTTTCTTCCATAAATTTACGGGCGGCGTTAAACGCCAGACACGTCGCGAACGCCGTCTTGCCCATACCCGGACGTCCCGCCAAAATGATCAGGTCGGAATTGTGCAGGCCGCCCATTTTCTTGTCCAGATCCCGAAATCCCGTCGAAATGCCGGACAGACCGTCCGGATTTTTCGTTGCTTCGGCCACTTCGTTGACGACCTGCGTCAACGCCTTCGACAAAGGATCAAGCCCGCCTTCGGCCTGTCCTTCCGTCCCCAGATCATAAAGTTTTTGTTCCGCGCGCCCCATTTGCGTTTCGGCGTCGCCGGCCAGATCGATAACATACGCGTCGTTGACGATATCCGTTCCCAACCCGATCAGCTGACGGCGCAAATAACGGTCGAAAATCAACCGGCCGTAGTCTTCGGCGTTGATGATCGACGTCGCGGCTGCCGTCAGATCCATCAGATAACGGATGCCGCCGGCTTCCTTCAGCGCGGGGCTGTCGGCCAGATAGCCTTTCAACACGACGGGATCGGCGGACCTGCCGCGCGCGTGCAAGGTTTCGATCGCGTGGTAGATCTCGCCGTGAACGGGGGAAACGAAATGATAATCCTTCAAAAAATCGGACACTTTTTCAAAAGCGTTCGGATTCGTCAGGATAGCCCCCAGCAACGCCTGTTCGGCTTCGATGTTTTGCGGCGGCAGACGAGTTATTTTCTGTTCGGCTTCATCCATGGTTCAGACCTTATGAAAGAAAAAGCGGCGGGGGCAAGAACCTCCGCCGCGAAATTTTTCGCGATAAGAATCAAACGGCGGCAGGCGCGGCTTCGGCGGCAGCGGCTTCGGCGGCGGCCTTTTCTGCGGCTTTTGCATTGCGTTCGGCTTCTTCCATCGAACGGGCGACCGTAACGGCGACCTTCTGTTCCACGTCCGGATGCAGCTTGATTCGGACGGCGTAATCGCCGACGGCCTTGTACGGCTGATCCAGCAGAACCTGGCTGCGTTCGATCATGAAGCCGGCTTCGCGGACGGCGTCGCGGACGTCGCGGCCCGTAACGGAACCGTACAGCTGTCCGGTTTCGGCGGCCTGACGGATGATGACGACTTTCAAGCCATCCATCTTCGCGGCGACCTGTTCGGCTTCCTGTTTGCGTTTCAGGTTGGCGGCTTCCAACTGAACCTTCTGCGCTTCGAAAATCGCCAGATTTTCTTTGTTGGAGCGCAGAGCGCGCTTCTGCGGCAGCAGGCAGTTGCGGGCATAGCCGTCCTTCACGCGGACGACGTCGCCCATTTGACCCAAGCGTTCGATGCGTTCAAGCAAGATAACTTCCATAGTTCAGAACTCCCTTGAATCAGTCAACAACGTAGGGCAACAGGCCCAGAAAGCGGGCGCGTTTGATCGCCTGCGCCAATTCGCGCTGTTTCTTGGCGGAAACGGCGGTGATGCGGCTGGGAACGATTTTGCCGCGTTCGGAAATGAAACGCTGCAACAGTTTGATGTCCTTGTAATCGATCTTCGGCGCGTCGGCACCCGAGAACGGGCAAGCCTTGCGACGACGGAAAAACGGACGACGAGCGGTAGTAGCCATTATAATTCCTCGCTTTCTTCGTTATCGAACTTTTCATCGAATTTTTTGCCGCGGGCTTTGATGTCTTTGCCTTTGGCGGCGAGCATCGCGGACGGGCCTTCTTCCAGTTCGTCGACGCGAACCGTCAGATAGCGGATGATATCTTCGTCAAAGCGCATCTGGCGTTCCAGTTCCGCCACGGCGGCGGCCGGCGCGTCGATGTTCATCAGAACATAGTGCCCTTTGCGGTTTTTCTTCATACGGTAGGCCAGCGTGCGCAGACCCCAGTCTTCCTTTTTCGTAACTTTGCCGCCGTTCGCCGTGATGACGCCTTCGAAGCGTTCGATCAGGGCGTCGACACCCGACGCGGCAAGATCCTGACGTGCGATAAACACGTTTTCATAAAAAGCCATAAAAATTCTCCCTTTGGCTTATCTCAATTCCCCGATATCCGGAAACGATCCCCTTGACCATTCCCCTTCGGAAAACATAGCCGACCCGTTCATCGGCAAGGAGTAAACGGAGCTTTTAATATAGCCGATTCGTTTTCTTTTTCAATTCTTTTTTTTCCCGTTTTTGCGGGGCGCTTTTTCGGGCAGGTCGGGTTTCGGCAGGTCGGGGACGTAATCCAGCACTTTTTCCAACCGTTCGCACAGCAGGCGCATCGTTTCGATCCGGCCGAATTTCTTGTTGTTGTCGGGGATGACGTACCACGGCGCGTACTTGGTGTCCGTTTTCGCGATCATGTCGTCGAACGCCGTTTCGTACTGGTCCCACTTGTCGCGGTTGCGCCAATCCTCGTCGCCGATCTTCCACGTTTTATAAGCGACTTCCTGTCTGGCTTTGAAACGGGCGAGCTGTTCGTCCGCCGTGATGTAGAGCAGGAACTTGACGACGATCGTGTCGCCTTCCGTCAGCTGTTTTTCGAACGCGTTGATCTCGTCGTAAGCGCGCGACCATTCCGCGTCCGTCGCGAAGTGCTCCAGCCGTTCGACCAGAACGCGGCCGTACCAGCTGCGGTCGAAAACGGTCAGCAAATTCTGTTCGCGCAGTCTGTCCCAGAACCGCCACAGGAAGTTGTGCGCCAATTCCTGCTTCGTCGGCGCGGCGATCGGGAACACCGTGCAGTCGCGGACGAAAACGGACGACGCCAGACGGCTGATGACGCCGCCTTTGCCGGACGCGTCGGGGCCTTCGAACGCCAGCACGACTTTCTTGCCGCGGTTGCGCGCCTCGGTCAGCAAAGCGTTCAGCCGCGCCCGCATATACGGCAGCAGGACGTTGTATTCGTTCTTGGACAGCGCCGCCCCCATGTCGACTTTTTTCAGGAAAGCCGCCTTATGAAGTTTGATTTCCTTGTTTTTCGGCGGCTTGACGGCGGCGCGGGCGGCGATTTCGCTTTCCACGCGCGTGCAGAAAACGTCCAGAGCGCTTCGCACCCGTTCGGACAACGACCCGTCCGTGATTTCGAACCACGGCGCGAACGGTTTGCCCGTATAGCGCAGGAGCATCTTCGTCGTTTCGTCGAATTTCTCGGCGAAGCGGCAGTTTTTCCAATCGTCCGGCATCACGCGCCACGATTCGTACGGATCGTCGTCCAGCGCGCAAAGGAACTTTTCCTGCGCCTTGCCGGATTTGCGGAACCATATCTTGCACAGGACCGCCCCGCCGTCCGCCAGCATTTTTTCGAACAACACGCACCGGTCGAGCGCCTTGTGGAACTCGCCGTCGTCCATCTTGCCGTAAGAGCGCGCCGTCAGCGGGTCGGAATACCACGAACTGACGAACAGGCCGGTGTATCCGTTTTCGGGCGTGTCGCACCAATAGCGGCGAAACTCGATCGGATCCTGCCGGACGTTGCGGCGTTCGTAGGCGTGAAGGTTCAGTCGGCGCTGGTCCATCCATTCGCGCAAGATCTCCAGCATCGCGTTTTTGCCCGATCCGTTCGGCCCGCACAGCAGGACGACGACGGGGACTTTGGCTTCGGTGATTTTTTCCTGCAGCCGGATCAGGCGCGTGCGGATGGCCGTTTCCTCCTGCGCGTTGAAACTGACTTCGGCGACTCTTTCTTCGGAACTCATGGCGTTATTTTCCTTTGTTTTCTGTTTTCGCTTCCTTGCGGACGGCTTTTTTCTGACGGGCGACGATGTCGCGCAGCTTCGCCGTGCCGCGGCCGGAAAGGCTCGGATGCGTCATAAAGAACTGATGACACGAAAACGCTTGCGGGCTGTCGGATTCGCGCGTGTAGCTCATATCGGCGTGCAGATCCCAGCTGAGCGCTTCGTCCTTGACGTTCGCCTGCATGATCTGGCCGAGGATCTGCTCGTGCACGGTCGGGTTTTCGATCGGGACGAGCGTTTCGACGCGGTGGATCGTGTTGCGCGGCATCATGTCGGCGGAGGAAATGAACACTTTGGCGTTTTCGTCGGGCATTTTTCTGCCGTTGCCGAAACAGTACACGCGGGCGTGCTCCAGAAAGCGTCCGATGATGCTCTTAACCTTGATATTCTCCGACAAGCCTTCGATTCCGGGACGCAAGGCGCAAATCCCGCGCACGATCAGAACGATTTTGACGCCCGCCTGCGACGCGCGGTACAGCGCGTCGATGACCTTGCTGTCCAGCAGGGAGTTCATCTTCGCCCAAATCGTCGCCGGCTTGCCTTTTTTGGCGAACTCGATTTCGCGTTCGATCATGTCGATGATCTTTTCGCGCAGGTTGATTGGCGCGATGTAAAGCTTTTTCAGGTTTTCGGGCGCAGCGTATCCCGTCAGGTAGTTGAACACCAGCGCGGCGTCGGCGCACAAATCCTTGTCGCAGGTGAAAAACGACAGGTCCGTATAGATATGCGCCGTGACCTCATGATAGTTTCCGGTGCCGAAATGCGCGTAGCTGCGCAGTTTTCCGTCCTCTTTCCGCGTAACGAGGGACAGCTTGGCATGCGTTTTGTAATCGACCAGCCCGAAAACGACGTGGACGCCGGCCTTTTCCATATCCTTCGCCCACTTGATATTGGCGGCTTCGTCGAAGCGGGCGCGGAGCTCGACGACGGCGGTGACCTCTTTTTTGTTTTTCGCGGCAGCGATCAAAGCCTTGACGATGGGGGAATCCTTGTTCGTGCGGTAAAGCGTCTGCTTGATGGAAACGACGTCGGGGTCTTTGGCGGCCTGTTGCAGGAACTTGACCACGACGTCAAAGGATTCGTAAGGGTGGTGGATGACCATGTCCTTTTTACGGATGGCGGCGAAGTGGTCGCCCTTGAAGTCGCGGACGCGTTCGGCGCGGCGGGCTTCGTAGGGCTTGAACTGCAGATCCTTGCGGTCGGGCGTGATCAGCATCGACAGCGACCGCACGCCGAGCATCCCTTCGCGCTTGACCGTCGACCAGTCTTCGACGCCCAGCTTTTTCGCCAAAAACGCCGCGAGGTGTTCCGGCAAATCGTGCGACACAATCAGCGAAACGACCGCCCCGCGCCGTTGTTTGTCAAGCGCGGTTTCAAACTGCATCATCAGGTCTTCGGCGCGTTCGTCGACCTCGATCAGGCTGTTGCGGATGACGGAAAACAGGCCGGAGGATTTGACCTTGCGTTTCGGGAAAAGCTTTTTGATGCCGCACATGATGATTTCTTCGACGGCGATCCAGCGGGCGTTTTTCTTGCCCAGCCGGACGAAGCGCGGCAACGCGGCGGGAACGGGGATCAAAGCCCGCTGTCCGTCGTCCGTTTCCAGAAAGATCGTGTTCGACAGGTTCGGCAAAAACGGGAACGGATGCGCGGGATCGAGCGCGATCGGCGTCAGGACGGGAAAGATCTGTTCGTCGAAAACGGCGGCGGCGCGGGTTTTGTCCTCTTTGGTCATCGTGTCGCGGCTGACAAGAACGATGCCTTCCTTTTCCAGCTCGCCGCGCAAAATCTGAAAATACTCGTCCTGTTTGGCGCGCAGCAAATCGACCTGTTCGGAAACGGCCTCCAACTGTTCCTGCGGCGTCATGCCGTCGTCGCTGCGGCCGGCCAGACCGGCGCCGACCTGTTCGGCCAAACCGGCGACGCGCACCATCATGAACTCGTCCAGATTGGAACCGGAAATCGCTAAAAAGCGCAGTCTTTCCAACAACGGGTAACGGGTGTTCATCGCTTCTTCCAGCACCCTTCTGTTGAACGCGAGCCACGACAGTTCGCGGTTGAAGAAACGGCGCGGCGTCTCCATGGTGATCTCTTCGGCAACGGGGAAAGTCATCCTTGAACTCCAAAAATATGAAACACGTTTTAAAAGTATGCCCTTTACGGGTTGAAATAAAGTTAAAAACGCCGCTCGCCGCATTGCCATATTTGAAGCGGCGGGAAAAAAGCGTACGGTTCGGAAACGATGTATATATTATAAGGAGTATGTCCGATGTCCGACTTCAAACCGCCGAAAATCAAAGAACGCGCTTCGGCGCCCGCCCGCCGGTTGTACCTTGTCCGATGCGCGGACGCTTCGAATAAAAAGGGATGCGCGGACAACGACCGTCCCTTGACCGGCCGCGGGCGGAAATCCTTAAAAAAGTTATGTAAGCTTTTAAAGAAACGAGGGATATCGCCGGACCTGATCGTTTGTTCCCCCGCGCGACGCGGTCGTGAAACGCTGGAAGGGGTCATGACCGTCCTCGACAAAGCGGAAATCGTATTTTTGGACAGCCTCTACGCGGGCGATCCGCTTGAAACGGAAGAGTTCATCCGCAACCTTCCCGCCGCCAAACGCGATATTATGGTCATCGGCGGCCGGCCGTCGCTGAAACGGCTTTCGATTGACGGAAAAAAAGTGAAAAAATTGCCGAAAGGCGCGATGTTTTGCGTCAAAAAGCAAACGAAACCGCCGTTTCGCGAAAAGTAGGATTCTCCGGCGCCGTTGTCCTAAAACCGGATTAACTTCATCGGCTAACTTACTGCTTTGTCATAAAAAATAAACAAACCGGAGCAAAAAGAATCTGGATTTGTTTGGTGAAGTATGGTATTAGTATAGTAAGTCTATGTGTAATCTGGTTTTCCATGAAAGGATGTACGGCCATGATGACAAAAATATTCAAACAATTCTGCGGTTTAGCTCTTATGAGCTTGTCCGCTTTAGCGGTTTCTCCCATTGATGCGGATGCGGGTTCGTTGCTGAACGACTCCGAATCTTTCGTCGTGGCCAAATCGGAAAAACTGGGATATACGGGGGACGTGACGCCCACCAAGCAGACGAAGAAGGTCGACAAATGCAAAAGCGATTCGGACTGTCCCCGACAGGTTTGCGAAAACGGAAAATGCGTGAAATGCCGGCCGTCGACGGGCGTCGGATGTAAAGACACGCAAAAATGCACGGCGGCGCACGCCTGCGTTGACTCCTGCACCGGCGTTTCCTGTGCGAGCGGCGTTTTGGACCGTTCGACTCCGCACGTCTGCAAATGCGTGACCTGTTTGCAGGACACGGATTGCGGCGTCGGCAAAGGGAAAAAGTGCCAGACGGCGTCCAATTCGTCCAACAACAAATGCGTGAACTGTTCCGTCAACGAAGCCTGCAACTGCGGTGACGACAAAGTGGCGGACGGAAACGGCAACTGCGTTTGCGCGGCGACGGCGTGTCCGAACGACGGCATCGCCTGCGGAACGAAGACGATGCAATCGGACGGCACGTGCGCTTGTCCGACGGCGCCTTCGGGTTGCGCGGCGGGCAAAGTCTGGAGCACGAAGTACTGCCGTTGCGAAACGCCCTGCCCGACGGGATACGCGCGCGACACCTCCGGCAACTGCACGCTTTGCGACGTCGGGTATGAAAAGAACATCCAAGGTGTTTGCACGAAGGCGGACTCCTGCGAAGCTTTGGGTTATGTGACGGCGTTTTCACAGGAATCGGGCAAGGAATGCGGCGATCCGGAAACAGTCCTTTCGAAGGAAGCGGGACCGACGATCAACGGCGGGACCTGCTACAAGTGCGTTTACAAGACCTGCGCACAGATGGAAACCGGATTGGTTGACGACGCGAAGAGTTGCGACCAGAATCGCCCGTACACGATTTCGCCGCTTTCGCACGCCGTTTTGATGGAATACAAGGCGGGAACGGGTCTGTATCTGCCGGCCCGCACGGGGAACACGTTGCAAACGGCTTCCTGCGTCAAGTGCAACAGCTGTTCGACATACGGAACGTATTGCACGAATTGCAACACGACGGACGGCTGTACGGAATGTAACAAATCGGGTTATTCCATCGACGCGAAGGGGAACTGCACGAACTCTTGTTCGGGTTATGTCGAAAACACCATTTGCATCCCCTGCACGCCGGGGTCCAAGTATAACAAGAGCTGTTCGCCCTGCGCGGCGGGTGAAGTTTGCGGCTGTCCGTCGGGCAAGGTGTCCGACGGCAAAGGCGCGTGCGTGTCCTGCCTGACGCAAAAACCGGCGAACTGCGCGAAAGGCCAGATGGTTAACGGTTGTTATGTTTGTTCGGAATGCGCGTACCATTCTTCGGGGTATTATCTGCTGGTCAACGGACAGTGCCAGATCCAAACGTGCAAACAGTACCACGGCTGGTGGTCGAAGAACGTGAAAGTGGAAGTGACGGCCGTGTCGGGGGGCAGAAGCTCGACGACGTTCGGCACGTTCAACGTCGGCGACAGCGACGCCAACACATGCAAGAACACGGGCGGCCACCACGTTGTTCGGACGAAGTCGGACTTCCCGTCGGCGTGCGGAACGTGCGAACTGTGTCCGGCGGGCAAGAAAGCGGCGAAAGGCGACAGCGATTGTTCGAATTGTCCGAAAGGATATTGGTGTCCGGATACCGGCATCACGGATTGGACGCAGGAAAATTATCGTTGCAACAACGGGTACTATTGTCCGAACGAAGGCACGACGGTCAGGACGAAGTGTCCGCCGGGGACGTACACGCCGAACGACAAGAAAGCGTATTCGGCCTGTATCGAAGCGAGCTGCGGTTATTATGTGCCGAGCGAAGGACAGAACCATCAGACGGCTTGTCCGGCGGGGACTTACCAACCGAACAAGAAGCAGACGGGATGCATAGAGGCGTCGTGCGGGAACTACGTCCCGACGGCGGGGCAGTGTTCGCAAACGGCTTGCGCGGCGGGTTATTATCAGCCGAGCAAGAAGCAAACGGCCTGCATAGCGGCGTCGTGCGGGAACTACGTCCCGAGCGCGGGCCAGTGCGCGCAAACGCAGTGCGCGAAAGGATACTATCAGCCGAACACGGCCAAAACGAGTTGCACGGCGGCGTCGGCGGGCTATTACGTGCCGAGCGTCGGTCAGTGCGCGCAAACGGCGGCCACGTGCGGTCATTACGTTCCGACCACGGCGCAGAGCGCCATGTCCACCTGCGCGGCGGGCACGTATCAGCCGAACACGGCCCAGACGGGTTGTATCGCGGCGTCGTGCGGCAACTATGTGGCAAGCGCCGGATCGTGCGCGCAAACGCAGTGCGCGGCGGGCACGTATCAGCCGGCTACGGGTAAAACGTCGTGTACGCCGGCATCGTGCGGCAACTATGTCGCCGGCGCGGGCAAATGCGCGCAAACGGCATGTCCGGCGGGACAATATCAGCCGGCTACGGGCAAGACCTCTTGCACATCGGCATCGGGCGGCTACTACGTGCCGAGCGCGGGCAAGTGCGAGCAAACGATTTGCCCGTGCGGTAAATACTCGACGGGCGGCGCGTCGGCTTGCACGAATTGCGCGGCGGGAACGTACCAGCCGAATCAGGGCAAGACCTCGTGCACGTCCGCATCGGCGGGCTACTATGTGTCGAGTGCGGGATCGTGTTCGCAAGCGCAATGCGCGTGCGGTAAATATTCCGGCGCGGGTGCGTCGTCCTGTTCGACTTGCGCTGCCGGAACGTATTCCGGCGCGGGCGCGTCGAGTTGTACGTCTGCATCGGCGGGCTATTACGTGCCGAGCGCAGGATCGTGTTCGCAAACGCAATGTCCGTGCGGCACGTATCAGGCATCGGCCGGCAAATCGTCCTGCAATTCCGTTCCGGCGGGCGGATATCAACCGAACAAAGGACAGACGGGATATTCCAACTGTCCGGCGGGGACGTATTCTTCCAGCGCGGGTGCGTGCTCCTGCTCGACCTGTCCGTGCGGCAAGTATTCCAGCGCGGGTTCAAGCAGTTGCTCGACGTGCGGTGCGAACTATTATTCGGGCGCCGGCGCTTCCGGTTGCACCGAATGTCCGGGGACGCAATATTCGAGCGCCGGATCGTGCGGATGCTCGAATGTCAGTTGCGGCACCTGCTATTACGCGGCGAACCACACCTGCAACCGCCATGCGTCGTCGACGTGTTGTCTGAGCACTTCGGAATGCGGCGGTGCGCAAACGTGTTCGGGCAACAAATGCACTAATTTTTCGTGCAGCACCTGCTATTACGCGGCGAACCACACCTGCAACCGTTATCCCAGCAGCACATGTTGTTTGAGCGATTCCGAATGCGGCTCGTGTCAGAAGTGTTCGGGCAACAAGTGCGTCGGCGTCGGATGCAGTTCCGGATATGAATGCGACAACAACCACGGATGTAAATCGTCCTGCACCTGTTCGTCGAATTCGCAATGTGCCTGGTATCAGAAGTGCAACGGTTGCACTTGCGTTACCGCCGGCAGCTGTTCCGAAACGCGCCCGTCGGGGGGAAGATACCGCGACAGCGGAGCGTCAAGCCTCGGTACGACGGTCAGTGAGATCGGCAAAACATGCTATTTCTGCGAAGACGGCAAAAAGCTCGGGGCTTGCACATACACTTATAACGACAGTTGCCCGTCGGGTTGGAATAAGGGAGACTCACTCTGGGGTAACATACCTTCGTGTCACACCTGTAACCCCACCGGTACTTATAACGGTGAGAACTGCAGCACCAGCAGCAGCAGCAGCAGCAGCGGCGATAGCGGCGGCTGTAAATCCGATTCTGATTGCGCCTGGTATCAGAGGTGCAGCAACAAGAGTTGCGTAAACGTCTCTTCCTGCGGACAATTGCAACCGAACGGGCGATACAGTAGTTCCAGCTGTACGGGATGCACTCCGCAAGCTTCCTATATAAACGTGATTAACGCGTATTGTTACATTCGACAGGGGACCTAAATCTTCTGCGGCGGGGATTTTCATCCCCGCCGCAGAAAAAGGGTACGGAAAAGGCGTAATTATGAGAAGAATGCTTTTTATCGCGACATTGGGACTGTTGGCGGCGTGCGGGAACGTCGCCGATGCGCAGTCCTTGTCCGAAACGAAAACATGTTCTTATAGCAGCGAATGCGCCAATGACGAAATTTGCCTCAATCCCGGAACGCGGAAAGCGAAATGCATTATTTTGAATTGCCCGAACAACGCGAAAGCGCGTCATCACGAATGCGTTTGCGGAAAGGATGAACTTTTCATCGGGAAAGAATGCCGGAAAATACGATGTTCGTCCGACGCGGATTGTTCGGAAATCGAGGTCTGCATCAATCCGGGAACGGTGAAGGCGGAATGCGCGATTTTGAATTGCCCTCCGTATGAAAAAGCCGTCGATCACGCTTGCGTCAAAAAGACATGCGCCGAAATCGACGGCCGATACAAAACGGATTGCACGGAAACGGAAGAAAAAATATCCGTCGGGAAAGTCGGATCGGACGGCGATTGTCTCCTATGCGGGTCGAACGGTCAATGCGCCGCCGACGGCGATTGTCCGCAAACCGAAAAATGTGTTGACAGGAAATGCGTTCCGTTAAATTGTTTTGCCTGTCAGAAAGCCGATGAACATAAATGCCTTCCGGTAAAGGGGTGTTGTGTGACAAATGAGGATTGCGGCAAAAATGTCAAATGCATATCGGGATCATGTTATTTAAAAACATGCGCGGAAATCGATCCGACCTATGCAACATTCTGCAGTGAAAAGGAAAAGGCAATTCCGACGGAAGTAAACGGACCGGACGGAAAATGTGTCAAATGCGTTTTAAAAACGTGCGCCGAATTGAACCCGCAATACAAAACGGCGTGCGCGGCTCAAGAAATACCTCTTCCCCGCATCCCCGGCGCCGACGGTCTTTGCTTCATATGTCAGGCACCGTCCTGCGCGGCTCTTGTTCCTTCATTCAGGACGTGCACCGATGTCGAAAAGCAGGTTCCTACCGGTTTTCAGGGATTCGAAGGCGAGTGTTCCAAGTGCGTTTTGAAAACGTGCAATGAACTCGATCCGTCGTACAAAACGAAGTGTGAAGAAAATGAAACCGCCCGACAAACGGGGGCCGTCGGATCGGACGGGGAGTGTTACGTTTGCGGAGGATAGGGATTTTAAACGGGACGGGGGAGCGATGTCCGCGCTTTTTCGGTTTCCCGCAAAGACAAACCGGGAAAGACTTTAAACGAAAGAGAGGAAAGTCATGAAAAAGATACTGTTTCTGGCGATGCTCGGACTGCTGTTCGCGGCGGGGAACGCCGACGCGAAGGCGGTCAAGCTGGGAAGCTCGGACGACGGCGGCGCAAGAATAGCGGCCGCAAAGGAAAAAAGGCCTCAATCCGTCAAATGCGCAAAAGGGCAATTCAAAAACAGCAAAGGCGAATGCGTCGGCTGTACCGTTGCGAACTGCGCGGAATGCAAAGCGGCTGGCGTGTGCAAAAAATGTAAAGCGGGGTACGCTTTGTTGAGCGGCGGAACGTGCGGATGCGCTTCAAACGCCGTTTGCGGCGACAAGGAAATCTGCGAAAACAAAGTTTGCGTCGGCGTTTCGTGTCCGGACGGATACTACGCTTCGGAACACAAATGCAAAGCGTGTTCTTCGAACTGTCTGACGTGTTCGGACCAGAACACGTGCACGTCTTGCGAAACGGGCAAGTATTTGAGCGGCGGTTCCTGCAACGGATGTTCGGCGAAGTTTTCGCACTGTCTTGAATGCGATTCGACGAAATGCACGAAATGCGACGGCGAAACGGACAAGATCAACGGCGTCTGCGTCGAA
>DGGW01000045.1:0-9978 GCA_002393065.1 Alphaproteobacteria bacterium UBA3864
CATCACGGCGGCGTTGGCGCGCGGCGAAGCGCTGGACCACGTTTTGTTGTTCGGACCTCCCGGTCTTGGCAAAACGACGTTGGCGCAAATCGTGGCGCACGAACTCGGCGTCAATTTCCGCGCGACGGCGGCGCCGATGATCACCAAATCCGGCGATTTGGCGGCGATCCTGACCAATTTGGAAAAGAACGACGTCCTCTTTATCGATGAGATCCACCGGTTGAATCCCGCCATCGAAGAAGTGCTTTACGCGGCGATGGAGGATTTTCAGCTCGACCTGATCATCGGCGAAGGGCCCGCCGCGCGTTCCGTGCGAATCGACCTGCAACCGTTCACGCTGATCGGCGCGACGACGCGGTCGGGTTTGCTGACGCAGCCTTTGCGCGACCGTTTCGGGATCCCGCTCCGGCTTGATTTCTACGATCCGGCGGAGCTTGAAAAAATCGTCGTGCGCAGCGCGGCCGTCCTGAACATCGCGGTCACCGAAGACGGTGCGCGCGAAATCGCCAAACGCGCCCGCGGCACGCCCCGCGTCGCCGGCCGTCTGTTCAAACGCGTGCGCGATTTCGCCGTGTTCGAAGGCAAAAAGGAAATCGACGCGGCGCTGGCGGACAGGGCTTTAAAACGGTTGGAAGTCGACAAATCAGGACTTGACCTGATGGACCGGCGCTATATGGGGTGCATCGCGCAAAAGTACGCGGGCGGTCCCGTCGGCGCGGACACGCTGGCCGCCGCTTTGTCCGAAGAACGCGAAACGATCGAGGAAGTCATCGAACCGTACCTGTTGCAGCAAGGGTTCATCCAGCGCACGGCGCGCGGGCGCGTGCTGACCGCCGCGGGCTTCAAACACTTGGGGTTGCCGGTTTTATCGACCGGATGCGAAGATTTGTTTGACAAAAAATAAAAAGGGTGCTACATTTTGTCCAGTTATACAATTTGAGGAGTGAACCATGTCTGTGGGAATCGAAACAAAACATCAGGCTTCGCACGACGGAATGACGAAAGTGGCGATTAACGCGTATCTGAACGGAATGGTCGAAGTCATGGGAAAGAAATCGACGAGTTTCGGCGCGAAGCGCGCGGCGAAAGCGTATATGAAGGAAAATCCTTTGAACGTTTCCGACAAAAAGGCCGCTCTGAACGCTCTTGATACACTGGAAGCGGAGTATTCGGAAAAAACGAAGGCCGCCAATAAGGGAAAGAAAAGAACGATTCTGATGGGGGCCGCGGCCGCCGTTACGTGCGTCGCGAGTCTGGCGGCGACGCAGATCGAACCGACGATGGCGCTGGCAATGTTGGGGGGCTCGGCCCTGCTGGCGGCGGAAACCGCGACCGGAGGGAAACCCTCTCCCGTTTCCAAAGAAGAATACATTCAGGCCAAGCATGCTCTTTTCGCGTTGAAGAAGATCGAAAAAGAATTTTTGAAGGAAGCTCCGATAGAGCGTACGGCCAGAATGGCGGAGAATCTCGCTCAAAAGAGACCGTTGCCCCGTCCGCCCGTGAAAGGTCGGGACGACCGCTGAAATTCAAAAGCCCTCCCTCGACGGAGGGCTTTTTTTCGGCTGAAAAACAAATTTCGGAAAAACTGCGGTTGACAAAAGCGGGAAATGTGCTAAATTTTGTCTAGTTTCAAAATTGACAGGGATTCAGGGCTATGTCTATGGGAATCGAATTGAAAGAAGGATTGACGCTCAACGAAATAACGACCATCGCGAAGGTCGGGCTGTATTTGGGCGAAATGGTCGAAGTCATGGGAAAGGAAACGTCGAAACGGGCGGCGAATCGCGCGGCGGATTCCTATATGAAGGACAAACCCCTGACCGTTTCCGATAAGAAGATGGCGCTGAAAACCATCGACGGTATGACCGCCGACTATGAAAAACGGGCGGAGGATGCCAAGCCGAAACTCGGCAGGGAAGCGAAGAAAGCGATCGCGCTGGGCGCTGCGGCCGTTGTCGCGGGCGTGATGGCCGCGACCGGAATGGAACCGATGGCGTCGGTGTCGCTGACGTTGGCGGCGGGCGCGATGTTCACGGGGGCTTATGCCGCAACGAACAAAGAAGCTTCGGCCGTTTCCAAAGAAGAATACGCGAACATCAAGCACACGCTCGTCGCGCTGAACAAGATGCGGAACGCGTTGGATCCGAAACCGTCGTACAGGGACGAAGTCCGCGCGCTGTATGCGTCGGGTCTGGGCAATCCGGGCGGCATGATCACCGCGTTGAAGCTGAAACGCGAAGGGCGTTGAAAGAATTAAGGGACACAATAAAAACGGGCTCTTGCGGGAGCCCGTTTTTTTACAGGATGTTCAGCCCTTTAAGCAAAATCAGTACGATGGCGGCCGGTGCGATCCATTTGATGCAGAGCGTGAAACACCGCTGAAGAAACTTGTTTTGAAAAACGACCAGCTTGTCGCATCCCAGAACCCAGCCGATGGCGATGCAGGTCAGGAAACCGCCCGTCGGCAGCAGAATGTTCGACGCCAGAAAATCGAACTGGTCGAACAGGTTTTTGCCGGCGACCGTGAATCCGCTCAATCGTCCGAAAGACATCGACACCAGCGTTCCGATCGTCAAACAGAGAACCGAAAACCGGACGACCGCCGCTCTGCGTGTCATTTTCAGCTGGTCGCACATGAACGTAACGGCGACTTCCAGCAGGGAAATCGACGACGTCGCCGCCGCGCCGAGCAAAATGACGAAGAACATGAACCCGAAAAAGCGTCCGAACGGGATTGATACGAAAATCTGCGGCAGCGTGATGAAGATCAGCGACGGTCCCGCGTTGATCGGGACGTCAAACGAAAACACCGCCGGAAAGACCGTCAATCCGGCCAGCAAAGACACCAGAATGTCCAGCACGATGACCGGCCACATCAGCTGACAAACCGTAACGCTGTCTTTTTTGACGTAAGACCCGTAAGTGATGTAAATCCCCATGCCGACCGAAATCGAAAAGAACACCTGTCCCATCGCGTTCAGCATCGTTTCGCCCGTCAGCTTGGAAAAGTCCGGACGGAAGAAAAAGACGACGCCGTCCCACGCTTTGTCGAGCATCAGGACGCGGACCATCAGCACGACCAGCAAAACCAGCAACAACGGCATCATGACTTTGCTGAATTTTTCGATTCCGTTCTGAATCCCGAAATAAACGATGGTCGCCGTCGCCGTCAGATAAAGGAGGAAATAAATCAGCGGTTCGGTCGTCGCGGTGGAAAAATCGTTGAAAACGGCGTTGAAATCTTCACCGGAAGAGAAGGTGAAGACCTTGAAAACGTAAGCGAGGATCCATCCGCCGACGACGCTGTAATACGGCAGGATGACGATGCTGGTCAAAACGCACAGAACGCCGATAAAGCGCAGTTTCGGGCTGATCCAGCCGAAGGCGTCCGTCGGATCGGACCGGACTTTCATGCCCAGGGCGGCTTCCGCGAAAACAAGGGACAAGCCGATCGAAAAAGCGCAAATCAGGTAAATCAGCAGGAAAGAGCCGCCGCCGTTTTGAGCCGTGGAAAACGGAAAGCGCCACATGTTTCCCAAGCCGACCGCGGATCCCGCCGCCGCCAGCATCACACCCAGTTTCGAACCCCATGACGGTCGTTTGTCAGACATCTTTTCCCTTCCGTATTTTAAAACCCTTATAAGTTTGTATATCAGAAAAAAGACCGATTTGAAGTTTTTTTCTTTCTTTTTCGCTTTTTTTTCGGCTATAAAACAACGGAGAAACGAAACGGAGAGCCGGCGATGAAAAGCTTTTCTTATCCTTATATGGTTTGTTATGCGGACACGGATGCGGGCGGCGTCGTGTACCACGCGCGCTATATCGACATGGCGGAACGCGCGCGCATGGCGATGCTGATGGAACTCGGTCTGTCGTGCAGAGCGGCTCTGCAGTCCGAAAAGCCGTTCGGGCTGATGATCCGCAAAATCGAAGCCGAATATATCAAACCCGCTTTTCTGGAAGACAGGCTGACCATCGAAACGCGCCTGATTTCCATGGGCGGCGCGACGATGGAGTTTGTTCAGGACGTCAAACGCGGCGAAGAGTTGCTCGTGTCGATGAAACTGACGGCGTTTACGGTGTCGGGTGTGGGCAAGCCGACCAGAATCCCCGCCGCGATGCGCGAAAAACTGGCCGCGCTTTTGTAATCTTTTAAGGAATACGTTTTAAACTCCCTGAAGAAAGGTCTTTTTTTGGGGAGTTTTTTCATGCACGCCGCAACGCCCGATTTATCCATGTGGTCCTTGTTCCTTCAGGCGGATTTCATCGTCAAAACCGTTATTCTGGTCTTGGCCGGTTCGTCGGTCTGGTCGTGGGCCATCATTTTTGAAAAAGTGATGCTTTTACGTTCCGTCAACACGGACGAACGGAAATTCCAGACGCAGTTCTGGTCGGGAAATCCGTTGGACGAGATGTTCGATTATCTGGAAACGAAACCGTACAGGCTCGATCCGATGTCGTCCGTTTTCGTCGCCGCCATGCGCGAATGGCGCCGGTCGTCGGGAACGTTGAATTCCGGCGTTCACGGAACCAGCTTGAGCCAGCGTATCGACCGCGTCATGCAGATCACGATGGACCGCGAAATGGAGCGGTTGGAAAAAAGACTGTCGTTTCTGGCGTCCGTCGGTTCCGTTTCGCCGTTCATCGGATTGTTCGGAACGGTTTGGGGGATCATGAACAGCTTCCATAACATCGGCGCCAGTTCGAACACGTCGCTCGCCGTCGTCGCGCCGGGCATCGCCGAAGCGTTGTTCGCGACCGCTCTGGGGTTGGTCGCCGCGATTCCCGCCGTTCTGGCCTATAACAAGCTGTCCGGCGACATGAGCCGCTACGCGTCCAAGCTTGAAAACTTCGCGGGCGAGTTTTCGACTATCCTGTCGCGTCAGATCGACGACACGGCGTCCCGTTCGGAAAAAAGGAGCGCCGCGGGATGAGCAGGAAGTTTTCTTACCGTTCGGCCAACAGACAGGCGGCGTTTTCGCAGATCAACGTTACGCCGATGGTGGACGTCATGCTCGTTTTGCTGGTGATTTTCATGGTGGCGGCGCCGATGATGACGACGGGCGTTTCGCTGGACCTGCCGCGCGGCGACGGGCAGGCAATGGAGGATTCCGACCGCGCCGTCGATATCAGCGTCGATGAAAAATCGAAAATTTATCTGGGCGATACCGTCGTGGCACCCGACGTTCTGGTCAAGCGCGTCCAAGCCATGCAGAAAAGCAATCCCGACCTGAAAGTCGTCATCAGCGGCGACCGTGCGGCGGCTTACGGGCAGGTCATCGAACTGATGAGTCTGTTGCGTCTGGCCGGTATCGCCAAAGTCGGGCTGAAAACGGGCGATCTGATGGGAACGGACGTTTTAAAGGAAAAAGAAGTTCGCAAGAAGAAGTAAAAGGGCTCGGTTGTGAAAAAACTGCGTTTGATGTTACTGCTGTATTTGAGGAGGCTGCCGTGGTTGTTTAAAACGGTCGTCTTTGTGCGGGATCATCTGCCGATGTCGCTGTCCGTTTTTTTGCATTTGAGTGTTATCATTTTTCTGACAGTTGATTTCGCGTCGCGGGAAGCCAAAAAGCCGGCCGTCGTTTCCGTTCCGATGTTCGTCGTCGATCTGAACAAAGTCAAAATCGGCGACGTGACGAACCTGCCGCCGAAGCTCGTCGAGTCTTGGGGGGCGAAAAAAGCCGCGCCGAAGTCCCGTTCCGTCCGTACATCGGCGTACAGTAAAGCGGGAACGGGATTGAGCCGCGGCGGCGCCGGATTCGAATCGGCTCCGTCGGGGGCGCATTTGTCAACGGAAAGCAAACCGATCGAAAAACCCGACGCCGCGACGTCCGCCGAAACGGACAAGGCGGTGGCGAAAATGCTGAACAGTCTGAAAAGCTCCGGCAAGGGCGGCGCGGACGGTTCGGCAAAGGACGACGATTCGTTTAAAACGCTTCTCGCGTCCGTCGACGGGATGAAGAAAAGCCTCGGTCGCGCGGACGAACCGCCGCCGGATCTGCCGGAAGACGAAATGGTGACCGACGGTATCGAGGGCGGCGACGGCGGCAGCTATATGCAGGACTTGTCCGTTTCGGAAAAGGACCTGCTCGGGCTTCGTTTGCGCGGATGTTGGAACATGGACGCCGGCGTTCGCGGAATCAAGGATATGCTGATCGAAATTCGCGTCTGGCTCGACCGCGACGGAACGGTCAAGGATGTCAAGATCCTCAATACGGGGCGCATGAAACGGGACGCGGCGTTCAAATCCGTGGCGGAAAGCGCGCGCCGCGCCGTTTACGTTTGCGACAAGAAAAAGGAAGATTCGCCTTTCAAACTGTTCCCGAAACACTATAAAGACACTTATGACACTTGGAAAACGCTGCTTTTACGGTTTAATCCGATGGACGGCGGAGTGGGATGACGATGAAAAATATATTGACGTTTTTGCTGGTTGTTTTGTTTTCCGTTCAGGCCAAAGCCGAACTGAGCATCGATATCACGGGCGCGCGTTCCGAACCGATGGCGACGGCCTTGCCCGTGTTTTCGGGAAAAAACAAAATGTCCGAATACTACGCGAAAAAGATTACGGATGTCATTCAATCCGATTTGGAAAGTTCCGGACTGTTCCGCGTGATCGATTCGTTCGCTTATTTGCAGACGTTTAAAAATATCGACGATTCGCCGCGCTTCGTCGATTGGCAGGCGATTTCCGCCGAAGCGCTGATACAAGGCGAAGTCGATTTCATTTCCGAAAAGAAAATCAATGTTTCGTTCAGGTTGTGGGACGTTTTTTCGGCGCAGGAAATGCATTCGGCGACGTTGGAAGTCGGCAACAAAGGTTGGCGGCGCGTGGCGCACGTCATCGCCGATACGATTTATAAGCGGATCACGGGCGAAGAGGGCTACTTCGACACGCGTATCGTCTACATCGCCGAAACCGGTTCGGCGCTTAAAAGAATCAAACGGCTGGCCATTATGGATCAGGACGGCGAAAACCATCAATTCCTGACGGACGGGTTGAACCTTGTTCTGACGCCGCGGTTTTCGCCGAATATGCAGCAGATCACCTATATGTCCTATTATAAGGATACGCCGCGTGTTTATTTGTTCGATATCGAAACGGGCAAGCAGCAGGTCGTCGGCGATTTCGAAGGCATGACGTTCGCACCGCGGTTTTCGCCGGACGGACATAAGCTGATCATGTCGATGGCGCGAAACGGCAACAGCGACATTTACGAAATGAATCTGGACACTCGCGTCGTCAAAAGGCTGACCAAAGGGCCGGAAATCGAAACGTCGCCGAGCTATTCGCCGGACGGGAAATACATCGTGTACAATTCCGACCGCAGCGGCGGACAGCAATTGTATATCATGGATTCGAACGGCAAGAACAAACATCGCATCAGCCCGTTCGGAAACGGGCGGTACGCGACGCCGGTCTGGTCGCCGCGCGGCGATTACATTGCGTTTACGAAGATGATGAACGGCAAATTCTATATCGGCGTGATGTTCCCCGACGGTACGGGCGAACGTCTGGTTGCCGAAGGGTATCTCGTCGAAGCACCGACCTGGTCGCCGAACGGTCGTATTTTGATGTATTTCCGCCAGCAGGCGCCGAATAAAAAAGGCATTCCGGGACCGACGAAAATCTACGCCGTGGACATCACGGGATACAACGAAAGAATGTTGATCACGCCCGTTGACGCGTCCGATCCGGCATGGTCGCCGTTGCTTTCCAACCATTAATTAAAAAAAAGGTTGAAAAGCGTTATGTAATCTTCTAAATTCCTTATACAGGTTTGTTGTGTTCCTTTTATATGGAGAGTTTCTAAATGAAAAAACGTTTGGTTGCCGTTCTGGCTGCTCTGGCTTTGGTATCCGCTTGCGCCTCGACCGGCGGGGTTGAAGAGGAAACCGATTCGACGACGACGGTTTCCGCGGCTCAGAATGAAGCCGAAACCGAAATGCAGGATCAGAACTTTGCCGACAACGCGCAGGATCGCGTTTACTTCGGTTTCGACCGCGCCAATCTGGACGCCGAAGCCGTCAATGTTCTGAAAGCTCAGGCCGACTGGCTGAAAGCCAATCCCGAAAAAACGGTTACCGTTCAGGGCCATACCGACGATCGCGGTACGCGCGAATACAACCTGGCTTTGGGTGAACGTCGCGCCGTTGCCGTTAAAAACTATCTGTTGTCCCGCGGCATCAGCCCCGATCGCATCGAAGTCATTTCTTACGGCAAGGAACGTCCGGCCGTCGTCGGCGCGAACGAAGCCGCTTGGGCGCAGAACCGCCGCGCGGTGTCCGTCGTGAAATAACATATCGGTCATCTTATCATCAAAGAAAAAGCACCCTATAATTCAGGGTGCTTTTTTTATTGAAGACAGGAGGACCATTCATGAATAAAAAAGTTATCGGAGCTTTGGGGCTTATGCTGGTTTTGTCGGGATGCGCGCATCACGGCGCCTGCAACGTTTCCGACGCCGAAGAATTGCATCGGTACAACAAGGTCTATTTCACTTCCGAACAGGCCGAATTGAATTACGACAGCATGAAAGTGCTGAACGAACAGATACAGTGGCTGAAGGACAATCCGAACAAAAAAGTCATCGTTCAGGGCTATACCGATCCGACGGGAACGCCGGCGTATAATATGCAGTTGGGCAAAAAACGCGCCGAAGCCGTCAAAAACTACTTTGTCAAAAACGGTATCGCCGCGAACAGGATTTCCGTCGTTTCCTTCGGTGAACAGGATTTGGCTTCCGCTAAAAACACGCCGCAAAGCTGGCCGATGGACAGACGCGCGATCACCGTTATCGCGACGGACTGATTTGCAAAAAAAAGATAGCTTAAAGGACGGAGTGCTTTTATAATGAAAGCGCTCCGTTTTTTTATGGATGGTAAGGTTATGAGGATTTTTTTCGCTTCTTTTTTGGTTATGACGTTTTTGACGGCGACGGGTCACGCGCAAACGACGGCCGATTTGTCCGAACGAATCGGCAGGATCGAAGCTTCGCTGAAAGCGATCAATAAAAAGCTCGCCAACAATTATATCGGATCGCAAAAGGTCAAAACGGACGCGGAAATGGACGCCGCTCTGATGGCGTCGCAGGGCGTCGAGGAAACCGTGCGGGCGCTGACGGACGATATCGAACGGATCAATTTCGAACGAAAGCAGTTTTTGGAACGCTATACGCGGTTGCAGGACGATATCGCCATCCGTTTCAGGGATTTGGAAAAACGTTTGGACGCGGCGGAACGGAAAAACATACAGCTGACCGAAGAAAAACGGAAATACGAACAGGCCGAACGCGCCGCGCATGAAGCCGAAGCCAAACGCAAAGCCAAAGAAGAAGCCGAGGCCAAAGCCGAAAAAGAGCGTGTCGCCAAACTGAAATCGACGTACGGCAAGAAAAAACCGAAAGCCCTTTACGATGAGGCTTACGCCGCCGTTCAAAAGAAAAACTATAAGGACGCGTCAAAGAAGCTGGAGGCTTTTCTGGAACTGTATCCCGATGATGCGTTGGCGGGCAACGCGCAGTACTGGCTGGGCGAAACGTATTTTGTCCGCGAACAGTATGACAAGGCTGCCGTTATGTTCGCCGAAGGGTTCCAGAAATACCGGACGTCGCCCAAAGCGCCAGACAATCTGTTCAAGCTCGGGTTGACGATGGCGAAGCTGAATAAAAAAACGGAAGCGTGCATCGCTTTCACCAATTTCGGCAAAGAATATCCGCAAGTGTCCGAAACGATGAAAAGTCGGTTGAAAAAAGAAATGACGAAGCTTAAATGTCCTTGATTCATCAAGCTTTTTCGCTGACCGCCGAAAGATTTTCCGTCAAAGGCCCGATTGCCGTCGCCGTTTCGGGCGGCGCGGACAGCGTCGCGTTGCTGAAGGCGGCGGCCGATTGGGCGAAAGAGCGGAAAGTCAGGATTCTGGCTCTGACCGTCGATCACGGCTTGCGTCCCGAATCCGCGGCGGAGGCCGCTTTTGTT
>DGGW01000045.1:10031-11760 GCA_002393065.1 Alphaproteobacteria bacterium UBA3864
GTCAAACGGTTGTGCGACGCGTTCGGAATCGAACATGAAACGTTGGTTTGGAAGGGGGAAAAGCCCGTTTCCGGTATTGAAAAAGCCGCGCGTGAAAACAGGTACGCTTTGCTTTTCGACGCGTGTCGGCGCGAAAAAATCCCTTTTTTGTTTTTGGGGCATCACAAACGCGATCAGGCCGAAACTTTTTTGATGCGGTTAAACCGTAAAAGCGGCGATATCGGTCTGGCGGGAATGTCCGTCGTCAAAACAACGGCTTTTTGCAAACTGTTGCGTCCTTTTTTGGGGCTTTCGCCCGATCTGCTGCGCGCTTTCGACCGCGACAACGGCTTGCCGTGGGCGGAGGACCCGACCAACGCGTCCGATTCCTTCGAACGCGGACGCCTGCGCGCGTCGCTGACGGACGAAAAAATCGAAGACGCTTTCCGTCAAACGCTTTTGTACGGGGCGAAGCGCCGCGCGGCGGAGGAAGAAACGGCGGCGTTTTACCGGTCGTCCGTAACGCTCGCACCGCAAGGTTACGCGTTGTTGGACGCCGATTCCTTTCAAAATCCTTCCGATGCCGCTTTTCGCGGAATCGGCGAGGTGTTCCGCGTCGTCGGACGGCGGGATTACGCGCCCGATATCGCAAAGCTGATCGAAAGAGCGCAGGCGGCGTCTTTCGGCGGCGCGACCGCGGGCGGTTGCCGGATTGCTCCGTGCGCCAAACGGAAGATGATCGTTTGGCAGGAACGGGCGGCCGTCCCCGCGCGAAAAAGCGTCGCCGGTCTGACGGATTTTTTCTGGAACGGCTTTTTGTTCACGGCGTCGGCGCCTTTGCCCGACGGAGCGGAAACCGGCGCTTTGGATTGTCCGTTCCGGAGCGATTTTCTCATCCCGAAACGGGTGATACCCGTATTGCCGTCGGTTTTTGAAAATGAAAAGCTTTTTATTGTTCCGCATTTGGGGTATAAACGGAGTCAAATATCCTGTCAGGCCGCGTTCGCGCCGACGTATCCGCTGATTACGGAAGCGGAATGGACGCCGCCTTTTTGTTTTTTGAGGTCGATTTGAGTAAACATTGGTTGATTTGGCTGATTGTCGCGATCGTTTTGTTTTCGCTGTTCGATTCGTTCGGCGGCGGCGACGCGCTTTCTTCGCGCGGGTCCCTGCCTTTTTCCGAATTTACGCATCAGGTTCGCGACGGCAAGGTCCGGGAAGTCCTGATGCAGGGGAACAAAATAACCGGATTGACGACGGACGGACGGAAGTTCGCGTCGTACGTCCCGTACGATTCGGGGATCGTTCCGATGTTGATGGAAAAAGACGTCAAACTGACCGTCGCGCCGCCGGAAAGCGAAGGATCGTTCCTTGGTTCCCTGCTGTATTGGCTGCCGTTCGTCTTCTTTATCGGCATCTGGATTTTCTTTATGCGTCAGATGTCGGCGGGCAACGGCAAGGCGATGAGCTTCGGCAAGTCGCGCGCAAAGCTTTTGGAAGGGCAGGGCAAAGTCACTTTTGACGATGTCGCCGGTATCGACGAAGCCAAAGACGATCTGGTGGAAATCGTCGATTATCTGAAAGACCCCGGCCGTTTCCAGCGTTTGGGCGGCAAGATTCCCCGCGGCGTTCTGCTGGTCGGCCCTCCCGGAACGGGCAAGACGTTGCTGGCCAAAGCGATCGCCGGCGAAGCGAACGTGCCGTTCTTTACGATTTCCGGTTCCGACTTTGTCGAAATGTTCGTCGGTGT
>DGGW01000068.1 GCA_002393065.1 Alphaproteobacteria bacterium UBA3864
TTTGACCGGCATAAAAAACGGATCATCATCCATCATTTTTGTTCCTTCCTTTTCAATTTAAAAGAGTTTTACGTTTTTGTAAAGCTCTTAATCCGTTTATATCGGAATGGTTAAAATATATTAAAAGGCGTTTTTGTTTTTTTAAGAATAACTATAAGATGTGTTTTCGCGTAAAAAAAACACCCGCCGGAAAAGCGGGTGTTTTGCTTGTAAGAAAGAAAAGATTTTTAACGGCCGCCTCTTCTGCCTTTGGCCGCGGCGTTGCGAATCGCCGTATTCTGTTTCGCGTTTTGCTTTTTCATTTCGTCGCGAACCGTCGTGTAAGATCCGTCGGCGTGAGCGACATAAATCTTGTCCAGACCCATTTTTTCCGCGGAACGGTTGTTCTTTTTCATGAAGGGCTTGACGGCCTGAATCATCGCCGCCGCCTGTTTTTCGCTGATGTTCAGGCGTTCCGGCGCTTCGATCATCTTGGCGTTGCCGATATAGCACTTCCCGTCGGAATCCAAGCAAAGCTTGCCGGCCATCTTCTTGATGTCCATATCGTGCTGGAACCATTCGTTGGAACCGTCCTTCGCGATTTCTTTCATAAAGTCGATGTACTGCGTGGCGTAGCTCGGCTTCACCGGCAGGTGGAACCACTGCATAAATGCGGCGTCGCGGGCTTTGTTCCAGTCTTTGGATTTGGCGAATTCCTTTTCGAACGCCGTGCTCATCGGCGCGTAAGCCGTTTTCTGATGCGCTTCGAAGATCGAATTGTCGCCCTTGTCCATCATCTGGTGCGCCAAAACACATTCGGCGGCGCAGGCGTCGGCTTCGATCAGGAAACCGTTCTTCAGCATCGTCTGCGGCGTCATGTCCGGCGTCGTGTTCGACATGATGGAATCCTGACGCGCGTGGCGGACTTCGTGAACGAAGGTGATCGCCAGATCTTCGTCGGAAAAGCGCGGGCTCAACGCGACCAGATTCTTGTCCGGCGCGAAGTAGCCGTAATATCTCATGTCTTCAAAGACCAGATCCGAACCTTTTTCCTTCAGGAAATCGAGCGTTTCGCGGCCGATCTGACTCTTCATCAGCATCTTTTTCAGCCGTTCCATACGTTCGGGGGACTGATCGTAATCCTTCTTGTCCGCGGTAAACGCTTTCGCCAACGGCTTGTGCGTTTCGTTCTGAACCCCGCAATGGAACTGGCGTATCATCGATTTTTTCATAAATTCATCGTATAAAGACATGACGTTTTCTTCTTTCGTTGTCGAAACCTGTTGTCAGTATGGCGCTTGTGACGAATTTGTCAAGAATTTTGTATAAAATTTTCGCGAAAAAATCGGATATTTTTGCATCATGTTTGTTTTTATGCAAAAAAAACGCCCCGAAAAAGGGGCATTATTGGTGCGGCCAAGAAGACTCGAACTTCCACTGCGGTTAAGCAACAAGCACCTCAAGCTTGCGTGTCTACCAATTCCACCATGGCCGCGGCAAGAAATTTCTTATCAAATCCGCAACGTTTTGACAAGCGTTTTTTCACACCGCCGCACTTTTTCGCGCCGTGCGGACGGCTTTATCCGTAAAAACCGTATTCGAAATAAGAGCGTATCCCGTGATGGAAACGCAGTTTTTGGATGTATTCGCGCGGGTCTTTCGGCGTAACGAGCGCGTCGGCGGGGCGGTTCAGCCAATCAAAGGTCCGCGTCAGCAGAAAACGCAGCGCCGAACCGCGCGCCAACAGCGGCAGAACTTTCTTTTCGGCGGCGGACAGCGGACGGACTTTGTTGTATCCGGAAATCAGACAGGCGGATTTCGTTACGTTCAGCTCCCAGACGCGGGGTTCGAAGCACCACGCATTGATGCAGACCGCCAGTTCGTAAGCGAACATGTCCGTGCAGGCGAAATAAAAGTCGATGATGCCCGAAAGCTTGTCTTCCGTGAAAAAGACGTTGTCGGGGAACAGGTCGGCGTGGATCGTTCCCGTCGGCAGACCGGACGGCCACCGCGCGGCGATGTCGTCCAGTTCGTAATGCAGTTCGTCATACAGACCGTCGGCGATCAGGTCTGCTTTTTTGCCGATTTTGGCCAGCAGTTTTTTCCAGCCTTCGACGGACAGGTCATTTTTCCGCACGGCGGGATAATTCACGCCCGCCAGATGCATTTTTGCCATCGCTTTACCGAGTTCAAGACAATGTTCCGAGCGCGGTTTCAATACGGACTGTCCGGTCAGGAACGTCGTCAGACAGGCTTTTTTCCCGTTCAGATCCTGCAGCGCTTTGCCGTTTTTGGCGACGACGGGCAAAGGACAGTTCAGGCCGTTCTTTTTCAAATGCGTCATCAGATCCAGAAAGTACGGCAGTTCGGCGGGATTGACGCGGGCTTCGTAAATCGTCAGCAGGTAAACGCCGCCGTCGGTGTGCAGAAAATAATTCGTGTTTTCGATTCCGCCCGCGATGTCGACCAGTTTGACGAACTTCCCGACGGCGTACCGTTCGGTGAAAGCGGCGGCTTCTTCGTTCGAAAGGCGGGTGTATACGGCCATGTCAGTTTTTTCCCGTCAGTTCGTCCGGCAGGGGGAAGCGGACTTTTTCCTCCGTTTCCCGATGTTCCGACAGAGTGATGTCGAAATGCTTCCCGACCTCTTCTATAACTTCGGCGACCAGCTCTTCGGGGGCGGAGGCGCCCGCCGTCAGACCGAGCGTTTCAACGCCGTCCAAAGCCTTCCAGTCGATTTCCGCCGCCCGTTGTACCAAAACGGAACGGGGACAGCCCGCTTCCTTCGCGACTTCGACCAGACGTTTCGAATTCGACGAATTCGGCGCGCCGATGACCATCAGCAGATCGCACCGCGCCGCGATCGCCTTGACCGCCCGTTGCCGGTTCGTCGTCGCATAACAAATATCGTTGTCGTGCGGCTTGACCAGCGACGGATACGTTTTGCGCAGTGTGTCGAGCATGGCTGCCGTTTCGTCAAGGGATAACGTCGTCTGCGTCACATAACTTAAATTGTCCGCCCAGTCGTCGGGAATGGTTTTGATGTCGGCAGGCGACGAGATCAGCTTGATTTCCGATTCGGGGATTTGCCCCATCGTGCCGATGACTTCGGGGTGGCCCTTGTGTCCGATGAGCAGGGTTTTCCGGCCTTCCCTGAAATTTTTTCGCATTTCCCGATGCACCTTGTCCACCAGCGGACACGTCGCGTCGACGGTTTTCAAACCGCGGCGTTCGGCTTCTTTCGCCACGGAAACGGGAACGCCGTGCGCCGAAAAGATGACGACGGCGCCGTCCGGCACTTCGTCGAGTTCGTTGACAAAGATGGCGCCCTGCGTCGCGAGCTTTTCGACGACGTAACGGTTATGCACGATTTCATGGCGGACATAAACGGGTTTGCCGAACTTTTCCAGCGCACCGGACACAATTTGAACGGCGCGGGTGACGCCGGCGCAAAAGCCGCGCGGGGATGCCAGCAGAACGGTCAGCTTTTTCATCATTCCTCCTCGCTTTGTCCGACCCCGCGCTTTTGCCGGCGGCCGACGAAAAAGCGGGCGTGAAAAAAGAAACAAAGGCACTTTCGCATATTTTTTTCAAACTCTCAACCTTTTAGTGTTTTTTGTTGCCGCCGAATGTGGTATAAAAGGCAAATTTTCTTTTTTCAACTTCTTCAATTCGTTTAAGGGAGATTTCCATGACAGCTCACAAAGATTTAGCGAACGCGCTGCGATTCCTGGCCGCCGAAGGCGTGCAGAAGGCCAATTCCGGCCACCCCGGCATGCCGATGGGCATGGCGGATGTCGCGACCGTTCTGTTTTCCAAATTTCTGAAGTTCGACGCGTCCGAACCGCATTGGGCGGACCGCGACCGCTTCATTTTGTCCGCCGGTCACGGTTCCATGCTGCTGTACGGTCTGCTGTACCTGACCGGTTACAAGCAAGCGACGCTGGACGAACTCAAGAACTTCCGTCAGCTCGGTTCCCGCTGCGCCGGCCACCCCGAATACGGCCATCTGGAAGGCATCGAAACGACGACCGGCCCGCTCGGTCAGGGCATTTCGACCGCCGTCGGCATGGCGATCGCCGAAAAACTGCTGTCCGCCCGCTACGGCAAGGACATTGTCGACCACTACACCTACGCGATCTGCGGCGACGGCTGTCTGATGGAAGGCATTTCCGAAGAAGCCATCTCCCTTGCCGGCCACCTGAAGCTGAACAAGCTGATCGTTCTGTGGGACGACAACAAGATCACGATCGACGGTTCGACCTCCGTCGCGACGTCGACCGACCAGCGCAAGCGCTTTGAGGCGAACAACTGGAACACGGACGAATGCGACGCGTACAAGCCCGAGGAGATCGAAGCCGCCATCGCGCGCGCCAAAAAATCCGACAAGCCGACCCTGATCGCCTGCCATTCCGTCATCGGATACGGCGCGGCGAAGGAAGGCACGAGCAAAGTCCACGGTTCGCCGATCGGCGTCGAAGACCTGCTCGCCGCCCGCAAGCGTCTGGGCTTTGAATACGCGCCGTTCGAAGTGCCGGAAGACATTCTGAACGAATGGCGTTCCTTCGGCAAGCGCGGCGAAGCCGAACGCAAAGCGTGGGAAGCCCGCTTCTCCGCCATGGACGCCGCGAAAAAGGCCGAATTCGACCGCACCGTCCTGCACCACATCCTGCCCGCCGGCTGGAAGGACAAGATGATGGCGTACAAGGAACAGTTGCTGGCCGACAAACCGAAGGTCGCCACCCGCAAAGCGTCGCAGATGGCTCTGGACGTCTTGGTCCCGGCGATCCCCGAGTTGCTGGGCGGTTCCGCGGATTTGACCGCGTCCAACCTGACGAACGCCAAAGCGTCCGTTTCCGTCACGCCCGACGACTTCACCGGCAACTACATACACTACGGCATCCGCGAACACGGCATGGCCGCCGCGATGAACGGCATCGCCCTGCACGGCGGACTGATCCCGTATTCCGGCGCGTTCCTCGTGTTCATGGATTACCTGAAACCGTCCATGCGTCTGGCGGCTTTGATGGGCCTGCGCGTGATCTACGTCCTGACGCACGATTCGATCGGCGTCGGCGAAGACGGTCCGACGCACCAGCCGATCGAACATCTGGCGAGCATGCGCGCGATCCCGAACGTCAACGTGTTCCGTCCCTGCGACGTCATCGAAACGGCTGAATGCTGGGAATTGGCGATCGAAGCGGAACGCACGCCGTCCGTTTTGGCGCTGTCCCGTCAGAACCTGCCGACGCTGCGCACGTCTGTCAGGGAAAACCTGTCCGCGAAAGGCGCTTACGTCATTTCCGACTGCGACGGCAAACGCGATGTCACGCTGATCGCGACCGGTTCCGAAGTCGAAATTGCCGTCAAGGCGCAGGAAGCGCTGAAGGAAAAAGGCGTCAAAGCCGCCGTCGTTTCAATGCCGTGCTGGGAATTGTTCGACGCTCAATCCGCCGCTTATAAGAAAGACGTTCTGGGCGACTGCCCGCGCGTCGCGGTCGAATCGCAGGGCGCGTTCGGTTGGGAGAAATATACGGGTCTGGACGGCGCCATCGTCGCGATGCGCGGTTTCGGCGCTTCCGCTCCGGCCGATCAGCTGTACGAACATTTCGGCATCACGCCCGCCGCGGTCGCCGAAGCCGCTCTCGGCTGTCTGAAAAAATAATCGTTGTTCTTAATTAAAGGAGACTTAAAACAAATGTCTATGATCACTTTGCGTCAGTTGCTGGACAACGCCGCCGAATACGGATACGGCATGCCGGCCTTCAACATCAACAATATGGAACAGATTCTGGCGGTGATGGCCGCGGCGAAGAAAACGAATTCGCCCGTCATCGTCCAAACGTCGAAAGGCGCGCGTTCCTATGCCGGCGACCTGATGATCCGCCGCATGGTCGAAGCGGCCGCCGAAATGTATCCCGAAATCCCGGTCTGTTTGCATCAGGACCACGGTTCGTCCGTCGAAACGTGCGTTACCGCGCTGGCGAACGGTTGGACGTCCGTGATGATGGACGGTTCGTTAAAGGACGGTAAACCCGCGACGCACGAATACAACGCCGAAGTGTCCGGCACGACGGCGAAGTTCGCGCACATGATCGGCGCGTCCGTCGAAGCCGAACTGGGCTGCATCGGTTCGTTGGAAACCGGCAAGGGCGAAAAGGAAGACGGACACGGCTTTGACGGCGCGATCGACAAATCGAAGTTGCTGACCGATCCGGACGAAGCGTTCGAATTCGTCAAAGCGACGAACATCGACGCGTTGGCGGTCGCCATCGGCACGTCCCACGGCGCGTACAAGTTCACGCGCAAACCGGACGGCGCGATCCTGTCGATCGATACGATCAAGAAGATCCACGCCAAAATTCCGACGGTTCATCTGGTCATGCACGGTTCGTCCTCCGTCCCGCAGGAACTGCAGGACATGATCAACGAATTCGGCGGCAAGATTCCGCAGACCTACGGCGTGCCCATCGAAGAAATCCAGGAAGGCATCAAGTACGGCGTGCGCAAAGTTAACGTCGATACGGATTGCCGTATGGCGATGACGGGCGCGATTCGCAAAATCTTCGCGACGAAGCCGGAAGAATTCGACGTCCGCAAGTACATGGGCCCCGCGATGGAGGAAATGCAGAAAGTCTGCGAAGCGCGCTACGAACAGTTCGGCGCGGCGGGCATGGCGTCCAAAATCAAGCCGATTTCGCTGGCCGATATGGCGAAACGCTACAAATCGGGCGAATTGGATCACAAGCTCTGATTCCATCCGCTTTGAAAAGCCCTTCCGGAAACGGAGGGGCTTTTTTAAACCTCTTGTTTTTAAAGCGAAACACGGTATCATAAAACAACTTGTCCATAGTGTACGGAGAAAAAAATGCTTTTTTTGACTGCCGCTTTAACGGTTCTGCTTTTTACGGCTTCGGCCTTTGCCAATCCCGCGTGCGCCGTCTGCACGGTGGCGATCGGCGCTTCGCTCGGCATCGCGCGCAAGTTGGGCGTTGACGACAACATCGTCGCGGTTTGGGCGGGGGCGATGCTCGCGCTGGTCGGATATTGGGCGATTTTGTGGTGCGAAAAGAAAAAATGGCGCTTTTGGGGCCGCGACGCGCTGATGATGCTGCTTTCCGTCGGTTCCGTCGGTTTCATGTACGCCGGCCAGCTGGTTTACACTCCGCGGCCGATGCTTTACATTTTTTATATGGATCCGTTCCTGTTCTGCACGATCGCGGGGGCGTTGCTGTTCATTTATACGGAAAAGCTGTATTTTTGGATGAAAGCGCGCAACGGCGGACACGCCCATTTCCCGTTCGAAAAGGTCGTCATGCCGCTGGCCGTTCTGTTCGCGGCAAGCGTTTATCTGAACTATTATCCCGTTTCCGCGTTCTGATTTCCGATGAGTTACGCTCTTTTATTGTTGGGATTCGTTCTGCTGGTCAAAGGCGCCGATTTTTTCGTTGACGGCGCGTCGGCGCTGGCGCGGCTGTTCGGCGTTTCGTCGACCGTTATCGGTCTGACCGTCGTCGCCGTCGGGACGAGCGCCCCCGAAATCGCCGTCAGCGTGACCTCCGCCCTGCGGGGGAACGGCGATATCGCGTTGAGCAACGCCGTCGGATCGAACCTGTGCAACATTTTGCTGATATTGGGGCTTTGCGCCGTCGTCCGTCCCGTGCCGAGCGACCGCGGCCTGCTCCGGTTCGACATTCCGGTCTGCATCGCGGCGACGGTTTTCCTGCAATATATGCTTTCGGACGGAACGGCCGGCCGGTATGAAGGCGTCTTGTTGCTGGGCGGTCTGGCGGCTTATTTGACGGTCGTTTTGCGTTCCGCGCTGAAAAACAAACCGGAAAAGAGCGAAAAAACATCCGTTCCGTTCTGGAAAATCGGACTTTATATCGTTTTCGGTCTGGCGGCGGTCGTGTACGGCGGCGATCTGGTCGTCGACAACGCGTGCCGTATCGCCGCGGCAATGGGCGTCAGTCAGACGCTGATCGGCCTGACCGTCATCGCCGTCGGAACGTCCCTGCCGGAGCTTGTAACATCCGTCGCCGCCGCAAGGAAAGGCGAAACGGGGTTGGCTTTAGGGAACGTCATCGGGTCGAATCTGTTCAACATTCTGCTCGTCGTCGGATCGGCGGTGGCCGTTTCCCCCGTTTCCGTGTCGGCGAATTACACCGTCGACTGCCTCGTTTTGCTGGCGGCAAGCGTTCTGATCTACGTTTTTTCCCGCACGCATCACACGATTTCCCGCGTGGAAGGCGTTTGCTGCCTGCTGATTTACGCGGGGTACACGGGCTATATCATCGCCCGATGAAACGGAAGATGACGAAAAAGTTTTGTCCGGACGCTTTTTCGGTCTAATATATCCTTAAAGACGTTTTTACGGAGGTTTGTAACCGTGATCAAAATAGCACCCAGTATCCTTTCGGCCGACTTTTCGCGTCTCGGGCAGGAAATCCGGGACGTCGACAACGCCGGTGCCGACTATATCCATATCGACGTGATGGACGGCCATTTCGTTCCGAACATCACCTTCGGCGCGCCGGTCGTCAAAGCCGTCCGTTCCGCGACGAAAAAGCTTTTCGACGTCCACCTGATGATCGAACCGGTCGCGCCGTTCATTGATTCCTTTGTCGATGCAGGAGCGGATCTGATCACCGTCCACGCCGAAGCCGACAAGCACCTCGACCGTTTGCTGCAGCAAATCAAGGCGCACGGCATCAAAGCCGGCGTCGCGCTGAATCCGTCCACGCCCGAAGAAGCGGTCAAATACGTTTTGGACAAGGTCGATCTGATTTTGGTCATGACGGTCAATCCGGGGTTCGGGGGACAGAGTTTCATTCCGTTCCAGATGGACAAGATCCGCCGCATCAGGGAAATGATCGGCGCGCGTCCGATCGAAATAGAGGTCGATGGCGGCGTCAACGAAAAAACGGCGAAGCTGTGCGCGGCGGCGGGCGCCGACGTTCTGGTCGCCGGCAGCGCCGTTTTCAACGCGAAAGCCTCTTATGCCGAAAACATCGCGGCTTTGAAAGGACAAGCATGACAAATAAAATCCTGATCGTCGAAGACGAAGAAGACATCGTTACGTTATTGCAATACAATCTGGAACACGAAGGGTTCGACGTCTGCACGGAAACGGACGGCGGCAAAGCGATCGAGGCGGTCGCGGCCAATCAGCCCGATTTGATGTTGCTTGACTGGATGCTGCCCGAAAAAAGCGGTGTCGAGATCTGCCGCGATCTGCGCGAAAACGCCGATTTCCGTAATATCCCGATCATCATGCTGACCGCCCGCGCCGAGGAAGCCGACAAAGTCGAAGGTTTGAGCGTCGGCGCGGACGATTATATGACGAAACCTTTTTCCGTTCCGGAACTGATCGCGCGCATACGGGCTTTGTTGCGCCGCGTCCGTCCGACGCCCGCCAAAGGCGTTTTGGAATTTGAAGACGTGAAGATGGATCTGGAAACGTGCCGCGTCACGCGCGGGACCCGCTTCGTGCACCTCGGACCGACGGAGTTTCGCCTGTTGCAGTTCCTGATGGAACGGCCGCGCCATGTTTTCCCGCGCGAAGAGCTGTTGAAATCCGTTTGGGGGAACGACATTCACGTCGAACTGCGCACGGTTGACGTTCACATCCGTCGGCTGCGCAAAGCAATGAACGAAGGCGGAGAAAAAGACCTGATCCGCACCGTTCGTGCCGTCGGTTATTCGATTGACACGCGCGAACCCGACGAAGCGGATACAGACGGAGACACTTCCGTTTCGGAAGAATAGACGATAAAACAATACGCCTTTTTTCTCTATTATTCTTTGTAAAACACAGAAAAAAAGTTTGTTTTTGTGCCGGATTCAACAGAATTTCTGTTGACAAAAAACACGCCTGAAACCAATATACACAGGATTGTTTTTTTACTTTAAAAAGGATTTTTTCCATGCATACATATCGTTCGCATACCTGCGGCCAGTTGCGTGCTTCGGATGCGGGGAAACAAGCCCGTCTGTCCGGATGGATTCATCGCAAACGCGACCACGGGAATCTTGTTTTCATCGACTTGCGCGATCATTACGGCATTACGCAGTGTGTCGTCGATATTTCCAGCCCCGTCTTTAAAGTGCTGGAAAAATGCCGCCCCGAAAGCGTCATTTGCGTA
>DGGW01000048.1 GCA_002393065.1 Alphaproteobacteria bacterium UBA3864
CAAGTTCGGCGCCGAAGGCATCGGCTTGTGCCGCACGGAACACATGTTCTTCGATCCGCAGCGCATTAAGCACATGCGCGAAATGATTCTGGCCGAAGACGAAGCCGCCCGCCGCGAAGCGCTGGCGAAGCTGTTGCCGTATCAGCGCGAAGACTTCAAAGATCTGTTCGTCGCGATGGACGGAATGCACGTGACGATCCGTCTGCTGGATCCGCCTTTGCACGAATTCCTGCCGCAGAAAGAAGCCGATCAGGCCGAGATTGCGAAGGAAATCGGCACGACGCTCGAAGCCGTCAAGGCGCGCGTCAGCCAGCTGCACGAAGCGAACCCGATGCTGGGTCTGCGCGGATGCCGTTTGGGTCTGACCTATCCGGAAATCACGGAAATGCAGTCGCAGGCGATTTTCGAAGCCGCCGTCGAAGCGTCGAAGATCCTCGGCAAGCAGGTCGAACCGGAAGTCATGGTTCCGCTGACCGACACGAAGAAGGAACTGGACATGATGAAAGCCGTCATCGCGAAGAAGGCGGAAGAAGTCATGGAAAAGGCCGGAACGAAGTTCAACTACACGGTCGGCACGATGATCGAAATGCCGCGTGCGGCGCTGACGGCCGACAAGATCGCCGAAACGGCCGAATTCTTCAGCTTCGGCACGAACGACCTGACGCAGACGACGCTGGGCATGAGCCGCGACGACGCGGGATCCTTCCTGCCGAATTACGTTGCCAAAGGCATCTTTGCGAAAGATCCGTTCAAGTCGATTGACGAAGAAGGCGTCGGCCAGCTGGTTCAGATGGCCGCCGACAAAGGCCGCAAGACCCGCCCGAACATCAAGCTGGGCATCTGCGGCGAACACGGCGGCGATCCGGCGACGATCGACTTCTGCCACCGCGTCGGCCTGACGTACGTTTCCTGCTCGCCGTTCCGCGTGCCCATCGCGCGTCTGGCGGCGGCGCAAGCGGCCGTCCGCAACGCGTAATCGCGAACGCTAACCAAATAAAAACCTCCGACGGGAAACCGCCGGAGGTTTTTTGGTGGACAAAGGTTATTTAATCGTATTCGGGAATCAAATATTTTTCTGTGAAATACTTGTCACGTAAATCTTTGTTTAAAACAGCCGCCTTTTCCAGATTCTTATTTTCATTCCAGAAAGGATTAGAAGGTGTCGGTTCTTTTAAATTATAAAGATCCATAAAATATTTATAATGCGGAGAATTAACTTCTTTACGTCCCAGCGCATACCACAAACAAAAGTCTTTGGACAAGCCGCTTTCCAGTTCAAATTCTATATCTATCGGAATAAAATTTTCTCCGTTTATCAGAAAATTCGACAAATTGCAATCAACCATCTTTCCATCCAGTTTGTCTTTATCCTCCGAATGTTGATATGTTGAAAACATCCAATCAAAAAAGGCTTTTAAAATTTTCTTTTGTTCTTCGTCAGTCTTGCCGTTTAAATAATTCTGGACAGTTGTTCCTTTGACGATTTTCCGGCGGGGTGTGTTCAGGTATTTTCTGCCGTTGTCCGTATGATAATTGTCCAACCCTAAATATGCTGTTTCCAAATATAAATCCGATCCTTCATAATCGTTTGAGATGATGGTTCTGTAAACAAGACCGTAACGCCATATATATTTGTAAAGCAAAGCGTTGCCGGATTTAAACATATCAACATGTTCTTTATATAAAGCACAATCCGGAGGCAGTATTTTGAAATGAAATGAAGTTGAATAAAATAAGCAATTATGTAAAAAATTATATACAAAATCGCAATCATATTGGAACAATTTATTTGAAAAAATTACAAGAAAAACGTTGTTTTGAATATAAAATAAATTAAATTGATTACTATCTTTCAAGAAAAGAGTAATAAAATTGCTTGCTAACGCTTCTTCGCTGGTCATAAGATTTTTTTTATACGATTTAAGTTCGTTCAGAACCTCTTCCGTGTTAGGTCTTTTTTTCCACACATATAAGCCGAACAAATAATATCGGATAGTGTAATTTTTCTTTTTGGCTTTCCATAATCCGAAGAAACGGCGATTGATGTATCCCGAAACAGTTTTCTCTTTAGAGGAAAAAGGCATCCCGAAAAGGAACGTTTTTTTATTTTCACCGTCTTTGATTTTTTTATAAATTTTCATCAATCTCTCCATAAACGAAAAACCGCCTTTGCAGGCGGCTCGGGGAGTTCGTAAATCAACCATTATCAAGTGATTCTTCCGGTCTTTAAATCTTTCGACGAAGCGAAGATTCTGAACATACACCGGAAGCTCCCCGAACCATCACAGATGAAATCCGGGGATATTTTCCGCATTTGCGATACGCAAAACGGTTTCGACGCAATATCTTGCGCCGGATAATGGTAAGAGCTTACGACAGCCCCGCGCCCGTTAAGGCACTGCCCGCAAAAAGGGCTCCCTTTTCACGGATAAATCAAGTTTAAGACAGCCTTCCGGATAAGGCAATTAAAATTATTTTCCTGCCCGATCGGAAAAAGCCGTTCATTCCGCTCTTTTCATCGGGCGGTTTTTGGGGTAAACTTTCGGCGAGAAATCAATCAAGGAGAGGTCTTATGAAGACAAGTCGCATTTTACAAACGGCCGTCATTTGCGCTCTCGGCGGCTGCGCTCTGACGCATTACGAAAGTTTGGATCAGAAAACGGAAACGGAAATCGCCGTTTCTTCCAATGTTCCCGCGTCGCTTTGGATCAAGGGGAAAGAGCTTCAGCCGGTTCGGAAAGAACATATCCTGAAACAGGCCGGATTGGAGGAAATCGTCCTGAAAGCCGAAGGATATCACGACGCTCACGTGCTTATTTACCGCAGTGATCCGACAAAGAAAAACGTGACCTCTCACGAAAGCACCGCCGTTTGGACGACGAAGGAAAGTTCCGATGTTACGTCCAACGTGTCCGACCTGGGCGCCGACGCCGCGACGACCAGCCCGACGTCAACGGTCAAACTGGTTTACAATATCGGCAAATTCGTCGTCGATCTGGTCGTTATGCCGTTCGATTTCACAACGAAATTCAATCCGCTCGGCTACTATCTCGCGTACGATAAAAACCAGTTCTACGTTGAAATGACGCCGTTGAACGCGCCCGAAGCGACGGTTCGCGACGTGCTGAAAATGCAAGTCAAAAAGTTCGTTTTGAAGAACTTCGCCACCCTTTCCAAAGGCGACGGCGAATATGTCGGCGCTCTGACCGATTTTTCCGGTTTGACGAAAGACGACGTCACGGCGGCTTTGAAAAGCGCGAAAACGCCCGCCGAAGCGGCTGACGCCGTTGCCGCGCGCTTAAAGTAAGCGTTAAACACGACACAAAGCCTCCGACGGAAAACCGCCGGAGGCTTTTTTTTACATCCCGATATTTTTACGGCGTCGTCTTGCCGTGCGCGGCGCGGTATTTTTCAAGCAACCGCGCAAACGCCGCCGTCAACCCGTCCGCCATCGCCTTGTCTTCGCCTAAAAAAGTCAGGCATTGCGCGCAGGCTTCCAGCGTCGAAACGCTTTCCTTGCGCGGTTCTTTGCGCAGTTTCCCGTATAACGATCGCTTTTCGGGGACGAGCAGGAGCCTTTGCGTTTTTAACAGCCACGGGTTGCGCCACCACAGCGCTTTCGCCTGGCTCCACGATCCGTCCAGCAGGATGATGCCCTCCAATCCTTTAAAGACGGCGTCCGAATCAGGACAAAGCGTCCCTTTGCGCGTCAGGGCGTACAAGCCGGGGGCGACAGGCGTTTCGTTTTGCGCGCCCAGATACAAAACGCCCCACTTTTTCGGATCGGCGTCGCGGTTCAGAACGGATTTCAGGCTCGGCCGCGACAAGGCGACGACCAGCGCGGCGTTTTTCAGCCGGTCGCAAATGATCCGCGCCGTGCCGAGCTCTTTATCCTGCTCCTGCGGATGTTGCAAAATCAGGACGAAATGCTTGTTGTCAAAGGGGGCGTCGTCCGAACAAACGCACAAGTCCGTTCTTTTGCCGCATTTGGGACAGGTTTCCGTCATGTTTCCTCCGTTTCGGGCGTTTTTTTCATCAGCGATATCAGAACGCCCGTTCCTAAAATCGCAAAGGTGCCGACCAGCGACAGCAAATCGTCCACTTTGAACCAATATTCGTTGACGACGATTTTGATACCGATCAGAATCAACAGGACGGCGCAGGCGGATTGCAGGCCGTCGAATTTGCTTAAGGCCGCCGTCAGCAGGAAATAAAGCGCCCTTAATCCCAAAACGGCGAAAATGTCGCACGCATATACGGCAAAGGTTTCGTGCGAAACGGCCAGAATGGCGGGCACGCTGTCCACGGCGAACGCCGCGTCGCAAAACTCGATCAGCAACAGCGCCAGAAAAAGCGGCGTGACGTACAGCTTGATTTTATCCGGTTCGGTCGTGCTTTGTTCCCGCACAAAAAAATGTTCGTCGCGCAATTCGCCGGTGATCCGCAAATAATGTCTGAAAAAACGCATCATCCTGCTGTTCTGCATGTTGATGGCGACGTCGCCGCTGACGAACATTTTGACGCCCGAATAAATCAGAAAAGCGGCGAACAGCAACAGGACGTCGTTGTATTTTTCAACGATTTCCCCGCCCAGAACGATGACGACGCCGCGCAGAACCAACGCGCCCAGAACGCCCCAGAACAAAACGCGGTGCTGGAATTTCGCCGGAATGCTCAAATGGGCGAAAATCATTCCGATGACGAACACGTTGTCCACGGACAACCCGAGCTCGATAACGTATCCCGTCGCAAAAGCTTCCGCCATCGCCGCTCCGCCATGCCGGTACAGAACGGCGCAAAACAATCCGGCGAACAGCGCGTAAACCGTGAACAGCAACAGGCTTCGGGCGGCGGAGATCTCTTGCGCTTTTTTAACGAACACGCCTAAATCGAGGACCAGGATCCCGATAACGAAGGCGAAAAACAACAGCCAAAGCCACAACGGCTGATGCAAAAACAGGCTGGTCAGCATCAAGGATCAATCCCGAAAATCGTAGCGGACGCCGATGAAAACCTGTCGGGTATGGAGCTTTTCCGATTCCGCCGGCGTCAGTCCGAAACGGCCGTTGTTGACATAGGCGAATCCGATGTCCAGCGTCAGGTCTTCGGGTAAAGCGAAAGCGATTCCCGCGCCGGCCTGCCGCGCCAAAGTCTTGCGGCGTCTGGGCGCGACCGCGACGGGGCCGATATCCGACGGGCGGGTTCTGTTCTTCGATAACCCGACTCCGCCGAAAACAAAAGGAGTCGCTCCGGCAAGAGTGAATAAATCGACGACGGCGTTGGCGGACAAGGCGGCGACGGACAACCGGCCGTGGCTGAAATCCGCGTGAAACCCGTTGCCGATGTTCGTACGCGCGTATCCCGCCGTCATTTCCGCCCGCAAATGCGGCGCAAGGCGCCACCCGAAACCGGACCGCCACGCGTATCCGTCGCGGCCGCCTTTTTCGACGGGATTGACGTAAGCCGCGTCAAAACGCGTGTAAAAACCGCTTTCCGCATACGCCGGAAAGGCGGCGACCATAAACAGCAAAAAAAATTTCCGGAACATGTTTTATCGCCTTTTCTGCTTGCACTTTGATTAAAAACGCCGGTTTTGTCAAATCAATTCTGGCGGGAAAGTCCCGTTTTAAGACTTTGATAACGGATTTTATCGAAAAACAAAATTTTTTGTCAAAAAGCTTGTACTGAAAATTTAATTTGCTATACTGAAAAGAAGGAGAAGGAATCGTTATGGTCGAAGAACGGGATTCTTACAAATTTGTCCATACCAAGCGCAAACAGGGAAAACCCGGTTTGCCGAGGCCGGAACGGAGCCCGTCCGCAAAAGCGCCGGAAACGTTCCTCGGGATGCCGTGCAAAAGGGTTACCGCCGTCGTTCCGGAGCTGGAGGAACGCAAGGCCCGCCGAAAAGACTTCAATCTGAACGTTCGCACCAGATTTTTGGAACATTTGGCCAAGACGCAACGACCGCAACTCAAGGCGATCGGTCTGACGAACAAGCAGATCAATCAAATGAAAAAAGGACGCACTCCCGCGGGATACAACACGCATCACAAGGTATCCATCTTCGCCGGCGGTTCGAACGATTTTTCCAACCTTTTGCTGATCAAGAACAAGCCGTATCACGATATGGCGCATTACCACCTGATCAACCCGCAGCTGCGCAATCTGGCCCCCGGTGAAAAGCGTTCCGTCGTTTTCCCGATTCCCGACGGCAACATCTTCGTTCCCGACGAAAAGTTCCGCCATTTGGAACGCGACGCCGCGGACAACCGCGTGTCTTACGGCAAAACGGGGCACGAATACCGCGAAAAGAACTTCAACAAGCCGTTTATGGACGATGTGCGCAAAGCCGAGGCTTTCACTCTGGCCGTTCTGAAAAAGAACAGGGGGCGTTGAGATGACAGAGCTCCTTCAGCACAAACCGACAAAAGCCGAACGCGAAGCCCGTCGGGCGCAGCGCGAAGCCGAACGCTTGGCCAAATTTGCCGAAAAAGCCAAAAACCTGCCCGATTCGGTGCACGGCGTTCCCGTCGTCGAAATCGACTATACCGCCGTTTCGAAAAAGCGCGTCAAAGAGCTTCGCCGCGAATTTACCGAATGCCGCCGGCAATTCCTGATATCGCTTGCCGAAAACCGCGCGGATGATCTGAAGGCCGCCGGATTGAGCGATTCCGCCATCGAATTGATGGCCAAAGGACGCGCGCCGGGCGGATATAACGTCCATCACAAAAGTCCGTTGGCGGGCGGCGGCAAAAACGAATTTTCGAACTTCATTCTGATCAAGGATGAACCGTATCACAAGGACTTCCACAAAGTTTCCGACATTCAGATCGTCGGAATGAAGGAAGGCGAAACGAAAAAAGTCAAAATCCCCATGCCGGACGGGTGCGTTTTCGTTCCTCCCGAACGACAGGCGGAGCAGGTTAAAACTTTGTCGCCGATTTTATTGATGCGTCGCGCGAACAGCCGTTAAAGAAAGGATGTTTTTATGAAAGCAGATCGTTTTGTCCATACCAAACGCAAACCGCAAAAACCGCAGAAAACGGCCGAACAGCTGGACGCGCGCAACGGAAAGTTCAACTTTTCCGAAATCCACGGATTCAAACTGAAGGAAGTCGAATGGACGGTTCCCGACAAACAGACGCGTAAACGCCGCCGTTCGCAATTCAACTCCGTGCGCGAGGAATTTCTTAAAGAGCTCGGCGCCAATCACGAAGACGAGCTCCGCGCCATGGGGCTGAAGGACAAAGCGATCGACATGATCAAAAAAGGTCACGCGCCGCAGGGCTATAATGTCCACCACAAGCTGCCGATCCACGGCGGCGGTCAGAACGTCTTTTCAAATCTGATCCTGATGCCGATTCCGCCGCATGACGATCTGCATCATATCGTCATGGATCCGCAGGTCGCTCAAATGCAGTCGGGACAATCCAAAAAAGTTATGATCCCCTGGACGGACGATATGGTCTATCATCCCGAAAAGGACAAAGGTCTCGTTATGAACAACGCCAAGCCGAACAACAGAGCCGTCATGGCGAAAAGGATGCGCGACGGTCGGTAAAACAGTTTCGTAAAAAGAAAGCTCCGGAAATCGTTGACCGGAGCTTTTTTTGTGCTTTTCTTTTCTGGAATAGATTTTTTTGTTTTTCATGACCCTTTGTCCGTATTTTCCGGAACATAACAGTTCCCGCGCCATCGGATCGCGTTTTTTCTTCGGTTTCATATTATTCTCCTTAATGCTTTTACCGCGACAGGATACCTTTTTCCGTTCCCTTCGGCAAGCGGAAGATGAAAAACGGGACAATAACCGTCAGGCGCGTTTTCCGCAAGGCCCTCGCCGGAGCGTCCGCCCGCATAAAAAACAAACGAGTTGCACAAAAAGGAATTTTTCTCTTGCAAAGAGTTTATTTTGTGGTAAAGTACACCCGTCTTGAAAGTCGTGGGGTTGTAGCTCAGTTGGGAGAGCGCTTGAATGGCATTAAAGAGGCCAAGAGTTCAATTCTCTTCAGCTC
>DGGW01000041.1 GCA_002393065.1 Alphaproteobacteria bacterium UBA3864
AGTATTTCGCCATAAAAAAGACCCTTGCCCGCATTGAAAAGAAGGACGAAAACGGCAAGCGGCAAGGCGGATTGATCTGGCATACGCAGGGATCGGGCAAATCGCTGACGATGGTGATGCTGGTCAAAAACCTGATCGAAAAAATCGCCAATCCCCGCGTCATCATCGTTACCGACCGCCGCGATCTGGACAAGCAAATCCACGACACTTTTGCCGCCTGCAACATCAAGAAAGATGTGCAGAAAGCGATGTCGGGCAAAGATCTGCTTGAAAAAATAAAGGATAAAACGCAGGACGTCGTAACGACCCTTGTTCACAAATTCGATATGTCAACATCGCTCGTCGATGATGACAACGACATCTTTTTGCTGATAGACGAAGCCCACCGCACGCAAAGCGGCGACAACAACGCGGCGATGAACAAAATCATGCCCCGCGCCTGTCAGATCGCTTTCACGGGAACGCCGCTGATGAAAAAGACGAAAACAAAAGAAGGAGAACTGACGAAATCGCAATCCATCGAAAAATTCGGCGGACTGATCGACGAATATACGATTTCCGAAGCCGAAGCGGACGGCGCCGTCCTGCCTTTGGTTTATCAGGGGCGCTTTGTCGATCAGAAAATCGATCCGGTTGCGGACAAATTCTATGACCGCATCCTTGCCGACCTGAGCGAAGAACAGCGCGCCGACTTTATGAAAAAGTGCGTTTCCGCCGCCGTGTTGGAAGAAACGTCCCAACGCATCGACATGATCGCTTTGGACGTACACGACCACTTTATCGACAATTTTCGAAACACGGGGCTGAAAGGTCAACTGGTCGCGCCCAGCAAATACGCCGCCGTGATGTTTAAAAAGGCTCTGGACCTTTTGGGCGGAATCCGGTGCGAAGTCGTCATCTCCGACACGCAGGCGAAGGACGTCCCTGCCGAAGACGAGGACATCAATCACAAAAAAATCGTCGAAGCCTACTTAAACGAACAAAAACACATCTACGGTCCTTTGGACAAGCGGGAAAAGCAAATTATCAACGATTACAAAAACAATCCCGAAGGATGCGAATTGCTGATCGTCGTCGACAAGCTTTTGACGGGATTTGACGCGCCCCGCGACACCGTTCTGTATCTGGCAAAGCAATTAAAGGATCACAACCTGTTGCAGGCGATCGCCCGCGTCAACCGCGTCTTTGATGGCGATGTCGGCAAACAGGCGAAAACGGCGGGGCTGATCATCGACTATTCGAAAAACGCCAGCAACTTAAAAAACGCTTTGGAACTGTTTTCAAACTTCGACCCGAAAGATATCGAACGGGCTTTGTTGGACACCGACAGTCAAATCGAACTGCTGCAAAACGCTTTCCGGAAACTGCACGACGCTTTTGCCGATCTGAACAATCCCGACGACACGAACGCCTATGTGCAAAAGCTGATTCACGACGACAAACTGCGCGAACGGTTCAAGGAAGACGTCAACGCTTGCATCAGGCAATTTTCCGTGTGCGCGTCTTTGTATGATTTCTATGACAAGACGGACGCGGAAACGCTCAAAGGCTATCAGCGCGATTTGAAAAAATTCATCGAACTGAAAAAGACGGCAATGCTGGCGTGCGCCGAAGTCGTCGACTTTTCAAAATACAAGGACCAAATCGCCCGATTGTTGGACAAGTATGTGTCCGCCAAAGACGCCGAAATCCTGTCCAGAGAAATCAACCTGTCCGATATGCGCGAATTTAACGACTTTATCGAAAACGAAGCCGCGGGACTGTCCGACAAGTCGAAAGCCGACGCCATTCTGGCTCAAACGAAAAAAGTCATTCGGGAAAAATGGAGTCAGGACGAGGCTTTCTACGGGAAATTCAGCGAGCTGGTCGAAAACCTGCTGAACAAACTGAAATCGGCAAAGCGGGAGGACCTGGCGGCTCTGTTGGAACAGGCAAAACAATATCAGGCGGACGTTGCGAACTATTCGGATGCCGATATTCCCGAAACTTTGCGCTCAAAGCAGGTCTTTCATCCGTTCTATCGCAACATTAAAGACTTTTTCAAAACAACGGGCGACGAATACGCCGATATCGTCCGGCATATCGTTTCCCTTGTCCAATCAAGGAAAGTCGTCGATTTCCAAACGCGGGACGATGTCAAACGCGCCGTTTTGAACGATGTCGAAGACTTCCTGTTTGACGAAGTGGACGAGAAACTTTCCGCCGACACGATAGAGCAAATCGCTCTGACCGTCTGGAATCTGGCCGTTGAAAACAAGGATTTGTTCTGATGTCGGACTATCGCATCATTCGGGAAAAGCGCAAATCTTTCGCCGCCGAAGTCAATCCCGATTTTCAGGTCGTCATCAAAGCGCCGAATGAAGCCCCCGATATTGCGGTGGACGATTTCATCCGCCGGAAAACAAAATGGATCGACAAGCAACTCGACTACTTCAGACAATTCAACCGCCCCGAAAACAGTCAAATCGTTTCCGGCTGTTCCGTTTTATACCTTGGGCGGCAATATCAGCTGATTATCGAAAAAGCGCCTTGGAAAAATGCCGTCCGCGTCCTGAAAAACAAAATTTACATCTTGTCGTCCGCTCCGCAAAAAACGGAAGAAATCAACGCCGCTTTTCAACACTGGCTTTTATCCCGTGCGCAAACCGTTTTCAGCGAACGGCTGGCGGAATGTATGAAATCTTTCCCGAATATGACACAACCTGAACTGAAAATCAGAAAGTTGAAAAAGCGCTGGGGAAGTTATCTGAAAAAACATCAGATCGTTCTTAATCCCGATTTGATCAAAGCCAGCAAGCGTTCCGTCGACTATGTGATCTTTCACGAACTCTGCCACACGCTTTATCCCGATCACACGGCGGAGTTCTACAGCCTGCTTTCGACAAAAATGCCCGATTGGCAGGACGTGAAAGAAAAAATGGAACTCAAGCTGTTAAGCTATTAAAGCGTTACTTAAACCGTTCATACAGATCGACCGGCTTGGCTTCAACTGAAAACATTAAGGACAAGCTCCTCGGATAATCACATTATTCGTTTGAAAAATGTGATAGTTCGCCATTTATTCGTTTGAAAAAATGTATTTTTATCATTTCTTTTCCTTTGAAAAAATGCAATATATACACACAAGTTCGTTTGAAAAAATGTAAAACAGGAGCAAAAACAGAATGGAACGGATTGCGCTGAAGCGGCTGAATGAATGGAAAGACAAGCAAAACCGGAAGCCTCTGATCGTTCAGGGGGCGCGTCAGGTTGGCAAGACGTGGCTGATGCAGGAATTCGGGCGATTGCAGTTTTCCAAAGTCGCCTATTTCATTTTTGAACAAAACGAACAGCTAAAAGCCTTGTTTGAAAAAGACGTCAACACGGATCGCCTTTTGGAAAGTCTGGGCATTCTTGCCGGATTTAAAATCACGCCGAACGACACGCTGATTATTTTCGATGAAATTCAGGAATGTCCGAACGCTCTGACATCGTTGAAATACTTTTACGAACAAAAGCCCGAATATCACATCATAGCGGCGGGCAGTCTGTTGGGTGTTGCTTTACACGGCGGAATGTCCTTTCCGGTCGGAAAAGTCGAGTTTTTAAACCTGTACCCATTGAGCTTTTACGAATTTCTGTCCGCTATGGGGCAAGATATGGCTCTGGAACAGATCAGGAAAAACAATTTCGCCGTTCTGACGCCTTTGCACAACACCTTTATTGATTGGGTCAAGCGGTATTTTTATGTCGGCGGTATGCCCGAAGTCGTCAAAGCTTTCGCCGAACACAGGGATTATCAGGAAGTGCGCTCTTTGCAACAGGCGATTTTGTGTTCCTATGAAAACGACTTTTCAAAGCATATTCCGAAGGACAGACTTCCCAAATTGAAAATGCTCTGGTCGTCAATTCCGGGGCAGCTGGCAAAGGAAAACAAGAAGTTCATTTACAGCAAAATTCAGAAAGGAGCGCGGGCGAAAGAATTTGAAAACGCGCTGACGTGGTTGGAAGCCTGCGGACTGATTTATAAAGTCTGTCGGGTGAAGAAACCCGATCTTCCCTTGGTCGCGTATCAGGATTTGACGGCGTTCAAAATCTATGTTTCCGATGTCGGACTTTTATCGGCGATGTCGTCGCTTGACGCGAAAACACTGTTGTCGCCGTCGAATATTTTCGAAGAGTTCAAAGGGGCTTTGACGGAACAATACGTTTTACAGGAATTAAAAAATCTGCCGGAAATGCCTTTGGCGTATTGGGCAAACGAGAGCGGCACAAACGAAGTCGATTTCATCATTCAGACCGGTTCGGAGATCGTTCCCGTCAAAGTCAAAGCCTCGACAAACCTGCGGGCGAAAAGCCTGAAATGGTATATGGAAAAGTTCAATCCGGACCGTGCCGTCCGTCTGTCCGCCGCTACATTTAAGCAGGAAAACAAGCTGACCGACTTGCCGTTATACGCCGTTCCGCAGATTGTCAGCGTGTTAGAATAAAGCGATATAGCGTTCACATTTTTCACTTGCCACCCTCGAAAACGAATAATGAAATCAGGCACGCGGACGGGCGTATTTTCGCCGTTTTTGTGGCACTAAAAGGCTATCCTGCCTCCAACATCTATTCGCATTGCCCTATCCGCCTGTTAAAATGAAATCTTGTAAAAAAACGGCAGAGAAAATCCCTAACGTTCTCCAATCATCCGCCTATCTGATTAAGACAGACGAAATCTCGATAATGCACAAAGCCAGCCAATAAAGACGGACTTTTATTTTCATCAAATTCCAAACAGTCTAAAAAGCAGTCCTTTACACACATCCCGCAATGAACGCATTTTTTCGTATCAATCGTTATTGTCTATTATATCCTAAATTCTTTTCCCTAATTCATACGCTTTTTGCGGATAATCCGTATTCTTGATCGCGCCGACGGGCCATACGCCGGAAGCGATCACTTGCCCCGCGTCCTGCCAACCGAGATAGTTCAACAAAACTTCGTAATGTTTCTTTATCGGTTCGGCTTCCGATGCGGCGCTGTTGGCGTAAGTCATCAATAAAACGGCTTTTTTCGGACGGTGGATTTTCCCGTTAATGGCATAAAAGCGATCTATCACCGCCTTTAACTGCGCGGAAATTCCGAAATAATACATCGGCGTGGCAAAAACAACGGCGTCCGCATCAACGATATTTTCCCGCACGAACTCGAAATCGTCTTTGAATATGCAGGGCCCGTCCATACCGCATTTGTTGCAGGCGATACACGGATGCACCTTTTTGAACGCCGCGTCAAAGCGCACGACGGTATGACCGGCTTCTTCCGCCCCTTTGATGAAATTATCCGCTAAAGTCGCCGAATTACCGTTCTTGCGCGGACTTCCCGTCAATACAAGAATCTTCATTTTTGCGTTTCCTTCCGCTTTCAGTATTTTAGGCATCGCCGCCAATGCAACGACAGCCGCGCTTTCCTTTGATAAAGTCCCTTCTGTTCATTCGATTTTTCCTTATTCTTTGATAAATTTCTTGTCAGTTTCGGGAACGCCGTCCGTGTCTTCAATAAAGCGTTCCACTTTCATATGAAGGTCGTATTTGTTGCGAAGTTCGATGATCTTGCCCATCATCGGCGTTTTGTGATGCCGGTCTATGGCTTCCTGACTTTCCCAACTGTCGATCAAAAGGACGGTTTCTTCGTCGTTTTTAGGATAGAAATACTCGTATTTCTTATTGCCTTGTTCGGCACGAATGGCGGCGACGGTTCCGCTTTGTTCCATTTCTTCCGCGAACTTGCGGGCGTTCCCGTTTTTGCCGGTGTAGTAAATATTGACCGTTACTGCCATGGCATTTCCTCCAAAAAGTACACATAACGCCAGTATCGTCAAAAAACGCTTCATCGTTTGCCGGCTCTTCATTTGTTTTTGATTGTCAGGCCGTCGTGAAAAGCTTGCCCGACGACATCTCCCAATAAACGGTAAGCGTGTGCGGCACTGTCAAAAGAAATCAGGTTCAGTTTTCCCAAATCCACGCGGCCTTTAGTGTCCAAGACGGATTCTTCGGCAACCACGTTGACGACTTTGCCGACCAAGCGGTAATCCCCGCCGTCATCAGCCAGTTCAGCCACTTCGCATTCAATCGTTACGGGATATTCTTCAATGACGGGAGCATCGACAAATTCCGCCTTATGCGTATGAAAGCCCGCTTTTTCGATTTTGTTGATTCCTTTGCCGGATTCAATGCCGAAATAGTCGGATTCTTTCAGCGTTTCCTTTGTCGCGAAAGCGACCGTAAAAGCCTTTTTCAGTTTCAAATTCTCCGTCGTTTTATGTTTTGACAGGAAAATCGTTACGGCGTCCGTATCGCATTGCGTTCCCCACGCCGCGTTCATCGCGTTCGGCACGCCGTTTTCGTCATACGTTCCGATAATCAATACCGGCATCGGAGCCATAATCAATTCTTTTCTGATGTTTTTCTTCGCCATTTCATTTTCCTTTCTTTATGTCGATCATTACATACTCGGACTTTGTTCCCGTCTTGAATTTAATCGCCCAATCGGAAATGCCCGACGTAACGATAAAGTTTGTTTCATCGCGTTTTTCGTGTCCGTAAATCAAGTCGTTCGCTTTGATCCATTTGCCGACCTGATTGAACGGAAAGAGCTGTCCGCCGTGCGTATGTCCGCACAAAACCAAGTCGACTTTCGCTTCCGCCTGTTTTTTAAAGTCCGTTGGCTGATGATCCAACACAATCATATATTTGCTTTTATCCAAATCTTTGACAAGCTCTTCCATTGATTTGCGCGCGCCTTTCCGCTCTTTGACTTCCGAAAAATCGCGCCGCCCGATCAGATAGAAAGCGTCGTTGATCGACACGGTTTCGTCACGCAGGATTTTAATGTTGTTTTTTTGAAGTTCGTCAAACAGTTCCTGTTCGGAAAAACCGCGATACGCCGGACCGTAATATCCCTTGTCGTGATTGCCGGAAACAAAGAAAACGCCGTATTTTGTTTTCATTCGTCCCAAAGCTTCGGAAGACTTTATCATATCCTCCTTTTTCGTTCCGTCGTCGACGTAATCCCCGACGACAACGACAATATCCGGATTTTGCGCCTGAATCGTTTCAAGGTGTTTGGCAAAGCCTTCGGCGTCAAACGTTGTTCCGATATGGGAATCCGCGAACATCGCTACTTTCAGATCGGGAACGTCTTTTGCGGTCTTTAATTCATAGCTTGTCTGCCAAACGTGATGGTCGAGATACCACCCCGCGCTTAAAGCCAAAACGCCGATGGCCAAAGCCGTCCAACCGGCGTAATAGTGTTCAAACGTAAAGAGGCCCGTTTTCTGCACCGCCCAGAAAACGAAATCGGTCGCCGCCCAGATCATTGCAAAATAAAGGACGCATACGATCGCGTTGACGATATCAAGGCATAAGGCGATCGCTCCCGCAAATCCGATTGCGACAAGGCTGCAAAACAGGATATATTTCGTTTTCGACCAGGCGGCGACCGTTTCCGGATTCAACAGTTTCGGAACGCTGATTCCCAAATAACCGAGCGAAACCGCAAAGAGGACGATGACCGTCCACATAATGATGATCCACATCGTCATAAAAAAACAGCCTTTACTTCAATCTATTGTATTCTTCGTCGGTTACCGGCTCAAGCCATTCGTTGGAACCGCCGTCGGACGGAACTTCCACAGCAATGTGCGTAAACCAACTGTCTTTTGCCGCACCGTGCCAATGCTTTGTTTCCGGCGGAATATTGACAACGTCCCCCGGATGCAATTCTCTCGGTTCTTCACCCCAAGCCTGATACCAGCCGCGTCCCGACGTAACCAACAAAATCTGTCCGCCCTTGTGATGAATGTGCCAGTTGTTGCGGCACCGCGGTTCGAACGTCACATTATACATCGGCACGCCGTTTTCCGTTGTGACCGGCTTTAAATAGCTTTGTCCGATAAAGTATTTTGAATACGGATTTTTTTCACCCAATCCGAACAAAACGTTTTCCGCTTTGGTTTGAGATGCGATTTTTAAGAGTTCTTCAATCTGTTCATCAGTCAAACCGTTCTGCTTTCCGATAGCGATATGGGCGTCCAACTGACTTTCCACGCCGTCGCGCGAAGCGAGCATCGCGATCGTCGCCAATTCTCTGGTCTTCCAATCCACGTTGTCGCGGGCGAAAATATCGCCGAACAAGTGCGCTTTCAGATATTCGTCGATTGCCGGAGCAAAATCGAAAAGCTTTCCCTTGACCTCCGTTCCGACCAGTTTCGTCTGATTATCCGTTCCGTAAACAAGCGCGTCCCCCTGCGGTTTAGCGGACGGCTCTTTGCCCGATATATCCTTGTTGCCGCGTTCTTCAACGGTTTGCATCAATATTCCGAGCGCGTTCAAACTGCGCGGAAAGCCGCAATAGGCATACACTTGAACCAGAATTTCTTTAAACTCGTTGACTGTTACACCGTCATCCAAGCCTTTTACCAATGCCTGTTTCAAGCCTTTCATATCGCCGCGTGCCGCATAGGAAGCGACTGTCGCAATCCCTTTTTCCTTGGTGTTCAAAACTTCTTTTGCCATCGCGTTTTCTCCCGATAAAAGCGTTATTGCCATCAAAACAATCGGTAAAATTTTTTTCATATCCTATTCTCCCATCGTATCGCGCATATATTACAGATCGCCGTACCAATAGGACGCCGTAGTCCCGCCGTCGATCAGGAAATCAGCGCCCGTGATGAAAGCGGCCAAATCGCCGACGACTAAATGTCTGCCGTAACCGACGCGGCGCACGATCGCCTGACCGATCAATCCGGCCTCGATTAAAACAACGACGTCTTTCATATTCAGCTCCTATTTGCTTAATCCCAGTTGACGCAAAATCCCGATCATTCCTTCCGCGGCGATGTCGTTGGTGATTTTGCCGGCCGCGTTGAAATAATAAAAATTCATCACGGTCGTTTCGATTTTTTTGCCGGTGGCGGGCAACCCCAGAAAATCCCCGTCGTGCGTTCCCGTCAAAATCCACAGAACGGCGACTTTATCCTCGTCCGCGACCATTTCTTTCAACCGCCAACGAACATCGGAAAAGCCTTTCCGCATCCAGTGAACAACGGATAAATACCCCTTTCCGCCGTAAAGCGGTTCGGGACTAGCCGGCGTGTAAAACGGCGCGTCGTTCGCGACCAATTCCTCCGCCAACGCTTCGTCGGCGGTGTTGATCATCGTTTCAAAACGGCGCATCTGCGCTTTATTGCGTTCCATCGCGTTCATTGTTCTTCTACCTGATAAAGTTCGTGAAAACGACTTCTTCCTCTTTCGGCATCGGAACGCCCGCTTTCCGGCCCGCTTCCTGACATTTCAGATGCCACGCCATATTGCGCGCCAGAATGCGCATATTTTGCAATCCCTCTTCGTCTTTCAGGACTTCTTCGGGCGCCGCGCCGTGAACCATATTCCAATAGCGGCCGGAAATGACGGGCATTTGCGTGATTCCGAAATATCTGTTCAGCTGATCCAGAGTAACGGTCGTTCCCGCCCGTCTGGCGCTGGCGACCGCGGCGGCGGGCTTGTGCAGAAACGCATCCCCGCGTCCCGAACAAAAAGCCGAGAAAAACACTCTGTCCATAAAGGATGTGATCGCCCCGCCGGCGGCGGCGTAATGAACGGGGGAACCGAAAACGAAACCGTCAAATTCCTTGGCTTTTTCCACAAATCCGTTGACCTGATCGTCGATGACGCACCGCCCCAGTTTGGCGCAGGCGCGACAGCCCATACAGCCGGCGATCGGTTTCACGCCGATATGATAGATTTCCGGTTCGATCCCTTCTTCGTTAAGCGTTTTGGCGATTTCCGCCAAGGCCGTATAAGTGCATCCGTTTTTACGGGGCGAACCGTTGATAAGTAAGACTTTCATTCTTTTCCCTCTTAATCCGCCGGCGTCCATTGCGTAAAACCTTCCTGTTCCGCCAAAGTCGCGTTGTAATAGCGTTTGCCGTTGTCCAGTTTTGCGATTTCAGCCATTTCCTCCGCCGTCAGCTCAAAATCGAAAATATCGAAGTTGTCTTTCAAATGTTGCGGATCGGTCGTTTTCGGGAAAACGGCGTTGCCTTCCTGAATGTGCCAGCGCAAAATGATCTGCACATTCGTTTTTTTATACTTTTGCGCCAGTTTTGTAAAGACGGGCTCGTTGATCAGGTTTTTATCGCCGTGTCCCAAAGGATACCAGCTTTCCAAAATCGTTCCGTATTCCGCCATACGTTTTTTCAATTCATGCTGAGGGAAATACGGGTGGCATTCGACCTGTATCGCCGCCGGCCTGATCGTCGCGTGTTTCAGGAAATCTTCCAGATTTTCGTTGAAATTGCTGATGCCGATCGCTCGGACTTTTCCGGATTCGACCGCTTTTTCCATATCTTTCCACGCGCCGACGTAATCGCCGACCTGTTGATGCAACAACAACAAGTCGATATAGTCCGTTTGCAGGCGTTCCAGCATTTTACCGATGCCCTGAAGCGTTTTTCCCTCGCCGTATT
>DGGW01000044.1 GCA_002393065.1 Alphaproteobacteria bacterium UBA3864
ACGGACAGGTCGAGCAGGAGCACGCCCCCGCGCTGGAAGAATACGTCCCCGCCGGACAGTTGGAATATCCCGTCTGTCCCTTGTTTGCCTGATATCCGCCCGCGGGAACGGAATTACAGGATGATTTGCCGGTCAGCGGTTGATACGTACCGCACGGACATTGCGTTTGCGAACACGAGCCCGCACTCGCAACGTAATAGCCCGCCGATGCGGACGTACAACTCGACGCGCCCGCGCCGGAATACGTTCCGGCAGCGCAAGTCGAACAGGACGACGCACCCGCGCCGGAATATTTACCGCACGAACATTGCGCTTGCGAACACGATCCCGCGCTCGACACATAGTAGCCCGCCGATGCGGACGTGCACGAGGTCTTGCCCTGATTCGGCTGGTACGTTCCCGCCGCGCAATTCGTGCAAGCCGACGCGCCGCCCGTCGAGTATTTACCGCACGGGCATATCGTTTGCTCGCACTTGCCCGCGCTCGGCACGTAGTAGCCGCCCGATGCCGATGTGCAAGAGGTCTTGCCCGTAGCCGGCTGATATTGTCCCGCCGGACATGCCGTTTGCGCGCACTGGCCCGCGCCGGCGACATAGTTGCCGCACGATGCCGGCGTACACGAGGTCTTGCCCTGATTCGGCTGATACGTGCCCGCCGCGCACTGCGTTTGCGCGCACGATCCGGCGCTTGCCACATAGTTGCCGCACGACGCCGCGATACAACCCGTCTGGGCCGTGTTCGGCTGATACGTGCCCGCCGCGCAGGTGGACATGGCGCTCTGCGCCGTGGTCGGAACGTAATGGCCGCACGTGGCCGCCGTTTGCGCGCACTGACCGACGCTCGGCACGTAATAGCCCGCCGACGCCGCCGTGCAACTCGTTTTGGCCGTGTTCGGCTGATAGTATCCTTTCGCGCACTGCGTTTGCGCGCATTGTCCCGTCGTCGGGACATAGTTGCCGCACGACGCCGCTATGCACGACGTTTGCTTCTTGCTCGGCTGATAGTATCCCGCCGCGCAAACCGTTTGCGAACACTGCCCCGCCGTCGGGACGTAGTTCCCGCACGACGCCTCTATGCATCCCGTCTGCTTCTTGTTCGGTTGGTAAGTCCCCGCCGGACAAGCCGTCTGATGGTTCTGTCCTTCGCTCGGCACATAATAGCCGCAGCTCGCTTCGATACAGGCCGAATACGCTTTCCCGTCGTCCGGCGTGTACGTTCCCGGCGGACATTTCGTCCTGACCGTCGTGCCTTCGTTCGGGCAGTAGTACCCGTTGTTGCAACGATACTTCGTTTGCGTCCAATCCGTGATGCCGGTATCCGGACACCAGTATCCTTTCGGACAATTCGAGCAATCGCTGTCGCCTTTCGCCGCTTTCTTGCCCGCCGGACACAGTTCGCACGTTCCGCACGCGGACGGGAAGTCCGACTTCGTCCGAACGACGTGGTGACCGCCCGCGTTCTTGCACGTGTTGGCGTCGCTGTCGCCGACGTTGAACGTCCCGAACGTCGTCGAGGATTTGTTCCCTTCCACCGTCACGTTCTTCGACCACCAGCCGTGGTACTGTTTGCACGTTTGGATCTGGCACTGTCCGTTGACCAGCAGATAATACCCCGAAGAATGGTACGCGCATTCCGAACAAACATAACAACCGTTATGCGTCTTTTTATATATTCTAAAAATAAGTATTTGTTTTATTTATTTATATTTTTATACTTTATATGCTTTCTAATTTATTTCATGTATTTTTCAATAATTTTAACCTTTTATTAACTTTTTCGTTCGTCCTCTCCCCATACTCTTTGTTTTCTCTCGTTTTTGTCATTTCATTAAAGAAAAAAAAGACCGCGAACCGGCTTTTCAGACCGATCCGCGGCACTTTAATCGAAAAATGCGAACGGTTATCGCTCGGCGCCCCTTTTCAGACAGGCCGTCATGACCGGAGAACGCGTTTCGCCGTTCATATCGAACAAGAACGTCGTGACTTTCCCGTCATAGTGTCTGGTAAAGATCTTATCCAATCCCAAACCGTCCAGACCGCGCTTTTTCGCCTGACAAAAACCGTAGATGTTTCGCTTCAGTTCGACGGACTGACAATCATCCAGCATGATCTTTTCCGGTCTGTCCAAAACGGACGGGTCGGACAAATAGCCTTTGCCCTGCGCGTCCACGCACAATTTGTCAGCCATTTCCTTGACGGGAACGGATTTCGTGAACGGGTCCTCCACCCACTTTTCCGCCGCGAATTTCGTCAGCGCAACGTATTGATCGCCGTAAGATTCGCGAACGACGTCCAGATCGTACCATTTCAGCATGGCGGCTTCGCGCGCTTTGTTCGCGTTGCCCGATTCGGCCATTTCCTTTTCAAAAGCCGCCCCGATCGGCGCATAAATGCTTTTCTGTTGCGCGTCAAAGAAACTCCTGTTTCCTTTTTCCATCATTTCATGCGCGAAAACACATTCGGCCGCACACGCGTCCGCTTCGATCATAAAGCCGTTTTTCAGCAACGTTTCCGGCGTCATTTCAAGACTGATGTTATCCATCGTCTTGTCCTGTTTCGCGTGGCGGGCTTCGTGGATCAGCGTCAGCGCCAGATCCTGATCGGACGCTTTCCGGTTCAGAACGATCGTATTTTTTTCCGGCGCGTAAAAACCGTATCCTTTCGATTTTTCAAAAACGATCTTCGTTTCGTTCTTTTCCAGAAAAGCCAACGTTTCCCTGCCCGTTTCGCTTTGGGAAACAAGGTCTTTGATTTTCCGGAGCTTTTCAGCCTTGTCGGCGTCCGACATACGGGAAAACAGGCGGTTCAGAAAACCGAAGTTCTTTCCGCACGAAAACTTTTTTATTTCACCGGCGTTCATAAAATCTTTGACGGACGACATGGCAAAAGCTCCAAATAAGAATCGTTTGATTCAAATCTCTACCCGCTTTTCTGTTTTTTGTCAAGTTTTTTGTCCGTTTTACCGGACGGAGAAACGGAAAGAGCCTTTATCGTCCGCCGCGACCGAGCATCAATTTGATTTCGCGGGCTTCATACGGCATTTCCGACGTTATTTTCCGAACACCGCCGCGGCCCTTGTGATAAATCCCGTCCAGCCCCAGAGAAGCGTACGAAACACCGGTATCCGAACAATAAGCGATCATCGTTTGCTTCAACGATTTCGCCTGTTTGTCGTTCAGCACGACCTTGTCGGACGAATCCAAAACGGCAGGATCGGACAAATAGCATTTCCCCGCGCCGTTCAAACAAAGCTTTTCCGCCATTTCGCGACCGGACGGATTTTGTTTGAAAGAACCGTCTTCACGATGAACGGCGGTCGACCAGATTTGTCGGACGTATGAATCCGCATAGCCGTTCTTTATCGACAGGTCGTACCATTTCAGCATGGCGGCTTCGCGCGCCTTGTCCGCATCGCCCGACCTGGCGAATTCGTCTTCGAACGCCTTGCTCATCGGCGCGTATTCCGTTTTTTGATGCGCTTTATAAAAGGATTTGTCGCCCAGCTCTTTCAATTCGTGGGCCAAAACGCATTCGGCCGCGCACGCGTCCGCTTCGATCATAAACCCGTTTTTCAGCAAAGCGGCAGGCGTCAGTTTCGAGGACAGGTTTTCAATAACGGAATCCTGTTTTGCATGACGGGCTTCGTGGACCAGCGTCATCGTCAGATCTTTGTCGGAAAAATCGGACGACAGAGCGATAACGTTCTTTTCAGGCGAAAAATAACCGTAATACGACAGTTTTTCAAAGCCGATCTTCGTTCCCCGTTCGGCCAGAAAATCGAGAGCATCCCTGCCGACGGCCGTCTTTTTCAGCGTTTCCTTGATTCGTTCGATCCGTTCGGGCGATTCGTCGCCTTTTCCGCTGCGGTTGAACAGATTGCTTAAAAAATTCCGTTTTTGCCCGCAGGGAAACGTCGTTACATTTCCTTTGCCCAGAAAATCCGCATAAGCAGACATCGCCCGCCTCCTAAAACCAATTCTGTTTCAGAGTAAGCGCTTCTCATTTTTTTGTCAAGTTTTTTGTCCGCTTTCGCCGCGGTCACAAATACAGTTCCTCGGGCGCGTAAGACGTATTCATTTTGCCCGTTCCGCCGACGACGTGCAAATAAAGCTGATACAGCTTATACGCCTTTTGCAGGGCGAAATTCAAAATATCCTTCTGCGCGTCAAAACCCTTTTGCGGATCAAGGGGCGGAACGCCGATACGAATCACCGTCGCCGTGCCGTTTTCGCGTACGGACATATCGCTGTCCATATACGGCCGGTACGTCGGTTGAATGACGGCGGGCGACGCCATCGCAAAGGACAGGTCCATAAAGCCCTGCGGCATCTTGTGAATGATCTTGACTTCGCGCGGGAACGCCGCCGGCGTCATTTCCACCCAAGCCGCCTCCTCCGCGCTGCCCGTCGGCTTTTTCATCCCTAAATCGGGATATTTCTTTTGCGCGAAAGCCTGATAATCGTTCCAGAAATGACCGATAAGCGTGTCTTCGGCTTCGCGGTAGCCGGGGGGCAGGTTGAACACGCCGCCGGGGAAAACGCGGAAATCCGACGCCGACGCTTTCTTTTTCGGTTGCGGTTCGGGCGCGTACGGCAAGTCCTGCAAAGCTTCCTGCGGCCGGTCGATTTCCCGATCCGCCGTTTCGAACGCCGGCGCCTGCGGCATAAACGACTGCGGCACGGACGCGTCCTGCTGACGCAAGGCCCCGGTCCCCTGCTCGATCGCCTTGCGGATCAGCTTGATTTTATACGCCGCGCGATCCGGCAGAATCGATGAAAGGCGAACGGCCTGATTTTGGAACCAGCCTTCCATTTCCTCATAGCTCAAATAACTGGAAAAATACTCCGACGGTTCCAGCGTGGCAAAATAGGCTTGCGGTGAAAACAGGCAGGTAAGGTATTCGTCCCAACCGCCGTCAACAACGCCTTTTTCCCCGAATTCGAAATAGCGTTGCGCCTGCAGATTCTGCTTCGGCTGGTCGATTTTGTTTTCGATCAGAACCGAACACGTGCGGCCGGATACATCGCGGAACACGAACATAATGTCGACCGAACCGAGAGGATCCATCGAAAACGTGTGGTACGCCCCCAGAAAATCCTTGATTTTCCGCGTGTTGTTGAACAGCTTGGAAACCAGCCAATCCCTGAACGGTTTCGAAGAATGCATTTCCTCCAAAACCAGCAGGTCCATATCCCGTTCCGCCAGCAGGGTAAACGGCGTTTGTTGGGAAAGAATGTTCAGCATCGGGCACCTATTTCAAATTTCGACCGTATTCAGTATAACGCTAAAAAAACAGATTTCAAACCATCTCTTTTTAAGCCTTGCCAGCCAAATCGTTCAGCACGGCGCGCAGATGCGCCAGACAAACATCGGTAATTGCGGCGCGTTCCTCTTTTCCGTATCGGCTCCATCCCGTCACGCTTAAAACCTCGTTCTGACGCGTTTTAAAAACAAACAGCTGCGTCAATAACGGGAAAGCGTGCAGATAGCACTCCCGTTTCGTCAGTTTCCGTCCCGTAGCGACGAACAAAAGCCGCGCCGTCAGGTCTTTGACCGGACGAATCAGGTTTTCATCCAAAATCCTGAACGATTCGGACATTCTGAGATATTCGCCGAAAAACACTTTGATCGCCGGATCGGAGGATTTGTCCGAAAAAAGAAGCCGGCAAAGTTCGCTAAACAAGTCGCACAAGCAGTCTTTCGCCTTTTCCGGATCGGAAGGCCCCTCGCCGATCAAAGATTCCGCGCGGTCGAAAACATCCGCGGTTTCCCGACGGACAAAAAAGGCGAAAGACTCCAGTATGGCGTTATACAGCTCCTTTTTCCCGCCGAAATAATACCGGATGGCGGAAATATTGACAGCCGCCGCATCCGTAATGTCGCGCACGGACGCCCCGTCATATCCTTTTTCGGCAAAGACCCGCGCGGCTTGCTCAAGCAGTCTGCTTTTCGTATCCATATAACCTGTCCCGGATTAAAAACGCATTCCTTAACGGGCGCGTTTGATATCGCCCAACCGTTTCATGACGGCGGCGTTCGTCTTTTCCATTTTGGTTTTGACGCCGCACGAAAACCGCTTGATACCGGTTTTTTCCATAAACTTCGCCACTTTTTCGCCGATCAGGTCCTTAAGCGGAAGCTCGTGCGTTTTGGTCACGTCCTTCAACAGCGTGTTTTCAACGCCCGTATCCAGATTGACGTTTTTGACGGAGGCTTTAAAGGCTTCCTTGTCACCCGTCCGCAGATATTCCCGCGCAAAACGGACAAGACGGACGCCGTTCAGAACGGCATCCTTGTGCAAATCGTCCAAAGTTTTATGAACGACCTCGCCCGTCACGGGATGAACAAAGGATTTCATTTCCTTCATCGGTTTCGGCAACGACCTGTTCATCCGGTAAAAGCCGGACGTTGCCAACTTCAGTTTACCGTCGAGCATATTGTCCAAACGGTCGAGAAATTTGCGCAGCGGCTGGATCTGCGTCGCCCGGCCGATCAGCAACTGAATCCGCATACTGTTACGGAACGTGTTTTTAACGGGTTCGTCCAAGCCGAACGATTTTTCGACGGAATCGGCGAAAAATCCGCAAAGAGGCTTGAAATCGCGGGATGTTCTGATATCCCGCAACGGATTGAACGTATCAAAGGAAAGGCCGCTTTTATCCATCAGATCGCGGTCGATCCACGTTTCGATGAAACGATGGCGCGCTTTCGCCCGATCAATACCGATCTGGGTCGCGTTGTTTTCCTTCGCCTGCGATCCCGACATGCTGTACACCATCGGATGATAAGCGATATCCGTCCCGACGTGCGTCAGGTAACCGAACACGAACGCCCGTTTCGCCGCCGCTTTTTCAGGGTCTTTTTCAGCCCGCGCGTCGTCCAGCATCGCCAAAACGGGATCGCGCGTATCGTCGCCCAACCCGCCGTGAAGCCGCGTCGCCAGCGTCGCCGACGAACCGTACAGGAACGAATCCGGCGCAATCGCCCCCATACGGAAAGCGTCGCGATTCGCCCGAATGTCATTCGCCGCCGGCGTCGGAATCCGGCCGCTGACCTCGTCGGCTATGATGATATGGCTCAAATCGCGCGGCATAGTCGCCCCTTCAATTTCTGATTTAAACGTATTCTGTCGCCTTTTTGTCAAAAAGTCAATCCATAAAAAAAGCCCGTTTCAAGGAAGAAGCGGGCTTTTTTATCGTCGCAAAGAAAATTATTCGTCCAAAAATTTCTCCTCCGCGAGTTTTTGCGCGATGATGTAATTGAACTTGCCCGTGCCGAGCAAAGGCGGTTCCTTCATCACGATGAACTTGGACGGCGCGCCCAGATCGCTCAAGCCGGAAGACCTGATCTGCATCTTGATGGCCGTCAGGTCGGGATTCTCCTGCGTCGTGATCAGGACGAGCTGTTCGCCCTTCTTTTCGTCCGCGATGGCGACGACGCCGCTGACGGCCGTCGGATACACTTTCGAAATCTGTTCTTCGACGGCGGTCAGGGAAACCATTTCACCGCCGATTTTCGCGAACCGTTTGGCGCGGCCCTTGATCGTAATGAAGCCGTCCTTGTCGATATCGACGATGTCGCCGGTATCGTACCATCCGTCCGGCGGCGGCTGCAGAACGCCGGGGTTGTCGGCCTTCATATAGCCCTGCATGATGTTGTCGCCGCGCAGGAAAAGCCGTTTGCCTTCCGTAATGCCGGGGACGTCCTCCAGCCGCATTTCCAAACCGGGAACAAGACGGCCGACCGTTCCTTCGCGGATATACATCGGCGTGTTGAACGAAATCAGCGGCGCCGCTTCCGTCGTGCCGTATCCTTCGATGATGCGAATGCCGAATTTCTTGCTCCACAGATCGGCCGTCGTCTTTTTCTGCTTTTCGGCGCCGAGAAGGACGTACTTCACCGCAAAGAAATCATACGGATGCGCCGAATGGCCGTAGCCGGCAAGGAACGTGTCCGTCCCGCACATGATCGTCGCGTTCGTCGAATAGACCAGTTCCGGAATCACGCGATAGTGCAGCGGCGACGGATAATAGAACGTCCGGACGCCCAAAAGCGTCGTCGCGATCGTTCCCAGACACAGCCCGAACGAATGGAACATCGGCAGGGCGTTGAAGAAAGTGTCGCTCGCGTTGATATCCAAAACGCTGATGACCTGATAGCGGTTCGCCTGCATATTTTTGTGCGACAGGAAAACGGCTTTCGGCACGCCTTCGGAACCGGAGGTGAACAGAATCACGGACGTTTCTTCGCCGCTGCGTTTCGGCTTGATTGAAAAAGCGTAGGAAAGAAGACCTTTGATTTTGTCCTTGACGGGCAGAGTCGCGCCGACGTCTTCCAGATAAACAAGGTTTATTCCCGCTTCTTTGATCGCCTCCGCCAAAGCTTCCAGCTTGCCGGCTTCGATGAATTTTCTGGACGTCAGCACCGTTTTCAGCTGAACCGTTTTAATGCACGACAGCACTTGACCGACGCCGCTCGAAAAGTTCAACATGGCCGGAATCTTGTCGCTTTTCTGCATCGCGAAAACGGTCACCAGATTCGCCAGAACGTTCGGTAGCAGAACGCCGATCCGCTCTTCATCGGGGAACAGCCGGTCGAACGCCTGCGACAAAACGTAGCTTTTCAGAATCAACTGGCTGAATTTCATCGGCTTGCGGGTGATGTCTTCCGCGATGATATGGTTGGAACCGTAGATCTTCGCGGCGTTCAGCAACGAAACGAAAATGTTTTCGTTGATTTTCGACGACGCGTACATCATTTCCGCCATCATATTGTAAAGCTGGTTCGAAACCTCGTGCGAACGCTGGCGGCCCGTCAGCGTCTTGTCGATTTCGAACTTTTTGGGCGGCATGATGTTGATCGTGATCTTCGGGAAGAACTGCGTTCTGTACTTATGCTTGAGCAGCGACAGCTTCGAATACTGCGCGCCGTTGATGCGCACCGGCAGAATGTTCGCGTCCGCTTTTTCCGCGACCAGACCGGCGCCTTCGTACACTTTCATCAATGTTCCCGTCACGCTGATGCGCTGTTCGGGAAAAATCATGACTTTATTGTTCTTTTTGATCAGGTCGATCAGCGTGCGCAAAGACATCGGGTTGTTTGTGTCCAACGGAACGACGTCCACCATCAATCCGAAAATTTTGGCGAACCAGCGGTGTTCCCATTCCGGCCGGATGACGAACGTGATCTTTTCCGGCATGAACGCCGCAATCAGCAAACCGTCCAGCAAAGACGTGTGGTTCGCGATGATCAGAACGCGCTTGCCCGCTTCCTGAAAATTCGGCAGGCCTTTGACGGTCACGCGATAGGCGAATTCCAAAATCGTCTGGATGATCGAACGCACCAAAGCCGCCGGCAGAACCGAGCAGTTGTACACCGACACGATCAGGCTGACGAGCGTCATAACGAAAAACACGCCCGCCACCGAAAAACCGATCTGCCGGATCAGCACGATGAACAACGTCGTCGCCGCGATGCCCACAACGTTGATCAGGTTGTTCGCGGCGAACACGACGGCACGGTTGGCATCCGTCGATTTATGCAAAATCAGCTTATTCAAAGGCGTGATATACATTCCGCTGAAAAACGACAGGAAAAGCAAAACGGCGCTGAACGCCATGACGCGGGGGCGCAGGACGAAATCCGCAAAGGAAACCGTTTCCGCCGGCGTCGCGCAATTCAACGACAACAAACCGAGGACGAAAAAGCAGACACCGATGCCTATCGTGCTCAACGGAACGAAGGTCGTGTGAACGACGCCCCGCAACAAACGGGTGCAGTACATAATCCCCGCGCCGATGCCGAAAATGTAAATCGTCAGCAGATAGAACATGGACAGATCGTCGGCGTTGAACACCTGACGCGTCAGCGGGGTGATCATGATCGCCATCAGGACGCCGATCGACCAGAACCACGTCGTTCCCAAAATACTGCGATGGATCAGCGGATAATGACGAACCGTGCGAAGCGTGGTGAAAACGCTTTTGAACGGATTGTTACCTTTGACGACGAACGGCTGTTCTTCGGCATCGGCGTCCGCGTGCGTAACAAAGAAGCTGACCAGCGACAACGCGACCAAAAGGACCGCCGCCGCGCGAACGGGTAACAGAACGCCGATCGCGACGGCTGCGATAATCGAAACATACGTCATCTTTGTCGTATACGCGTTGATGCCGACAAAAGTCTTTTCATCCAGACGTTCAGGCTGAAGAGCGTAGCGCAAAGCCCCGAAAAACGCGGAAACGGCGATGAACACGACCGGCAGGGCCACCAGCAACCCGACGCTTTCCGTATAAAAAACGACGCCGGCGACGGTCATCATCAGCAATTCGGCGATTTTCGCTTTCCGCGTCAGCTTCAGCCGTCCGTATTTTTCCGCCAGCAAGGTCGCGCGCGCCGAAAACATGAAGCATGGCAACAACCACAATCCGGCGACGATGTTCGCAGGATCCGTCGTCAACTGCGTGATCCGCACGGCGATCACCGCCAACAGCGCCGTTTTAAAAATCTGGCCGGTTATCGCTTTCAACAGCAGGGGCAGCCCTTTTTTCAAAGGACACGTCTTTTTTCGAAAAATGCAAATCATTGCCTTATCCGTCCGTATAAAACTGACAGCCTTTTTGCATCAGGCTGTCAGCTTTGTCTGTTTATCCGTTTAATTGCCGGTTTTGTCTTTTTTTGGTTCGCGCAGAACGTAGCCGCGCCCCCAAACCGTTTCGATATAATTGTCGCCGCCGGTCGCTTCGGCGATTTTCTTACGCAGTTTGCAAATAAAGACGTCGATGATTTTCAATTCCGGTTCGTCCATCCCGTTGTACAGATGGTTCAAAAACTGCTCTTTGCTCAACGTCGTTCCCTTGGACAGCGACAGCCGTTCCAGAATCCCGTATTCGCGTCCGGTCAGATGCAAGGGCTTTCCGTTGACCAGAGCGGTCCGCGTATCCAGATTGATTTCGATGGCGCCGGTGCGGATCACGGATTCCGGATGACCTTTCGAACGACGGACCAGAGCGCGGATGCGGGCGACGAGCTCGGCTTTGTCGAAAGGCTTTGTCAGGTAATCGTCGGCTCCGGTCGAAAGACCTTTCACTTTCTTGTCCGTGCCGGAAAGCCCCGACAGGATCAGCACGGGCGTTTCGACTTTCGACGCGCGCAACCGCTTCAGAACCTCGTATCCGTCCATATCGGGCAACATCAGATCCAAAACGATCACGTCGTATTCGTACAATCTGCCGATTTCAAGCCCGTCTTCGCCTAAATCGGAGATATCGACGACCATTCCTTCCTTGCGCAAAACGGCTTCGATCGTTTGAGCGGTAGATTTGTCATCTTCAACTAATAAAACTCGCATCGGCCCATCCTTTTCCCGGTAAGAAAAAATTAATCTTTGTTAACTTTATGTTTAAAGAATCCGATATGCAAGCCGAAAAAGCAAAAAGTCGTCTTTTTGCGTGATTTTTCATAAAAACATTCTTATGATGACAGGGAGGGTCGATGATGAACGATACACTGAAAAGCCTGATTGACGATATTGACGCCCTGCCCGAAAACCACCCGTACGGCACGGTTTCCGCCGTGCGCGGCATGCTGGTCGAAATGAGCGGAGCGCGGGCGGAGCTGTCCGTCGGCGACCGGTGTTCGATCGACGCGCGCGGTCATAAAAAAGTTCCCGCCGAAGTCGTCGGTTTCACCCGCGACAAAGTGCTGATGATGCCGTTCGTCAATCTGGACGGCGTCGGCCCCGGCAACAAAGTCGATCTGGCCGGCGCTCATCCGGTCCTGTATCCGGACGTTTCATGGCTCGGCCGCGTCGTCAACGCGATGGGCGAACCCGCCGACGGCAAAGGTCCCCTCAAAAAAGGCCCGAAGCCCTATCTTATCCACGCGACGCCGCCGCCCGCCGCCATGCGCGAACGCGTCGCCGGCAAAGCCGATCTGGGCGTGCGCGCCGTCAATACGTTCCTGACCTTGTGCAAAGGGCAACGTATGGGCATTTTCGCCGGTTCCGGCGTCGGCAAGTCGTCCCTGATGGCGATGATGGCGCGCCATACGCGACTGGACGTGTCCGTTTTGGGACTGATCGGCGAACGCGGCCGCGAAGCCCGCGAATTCATTGAAGACGACCTCGGTCCCGAAGGCATGGCGCGAAGCGTCGTCGTCGTCGCGACGTCGGACGAAAGCCCGCTGATGCGCCGTCAGGCCGCCTTTGTCGCAATGACGGTCGCCGAGTATTTCCGCGACCTGAAACAGAACGTCCTGTGCATGATGGACAGTATCACCCGTTTCGCGATGGCGCAGCGCGAAATCAGCCTGTCGGCGGGCGAACCGCCGGCGACTAAAGGCTATACGCCGTCCGTTTTCGCCGAACTGCCCCGTTTGCTGGAACGCGCCGGTCCCGGGCCGATCGGATCGGGGTCGATCACGGGATTGTTCACCGTTTTGGTCGACGGCGACGACCACAACGAACCGATCGCCGACGCCGTGCGCGGCATTTTGGACGGACATATCGTTCTCGACCGCTCCATCGCCGAACGGAACCGCTATCCCGCCATCAACCTGTTGCGCAGCATTTCCCGTACGATGCCGGGGTGCAACACGGACGACGAAAACGCGCTGGTCAATCGGGCGCGCGCGTTGCTGTCCACCTATGAAAACATGGCGGAACTGATTCGTTTGGGCGCGTATAAAAAAGGATCGAATCCGCAAGTGGACGAAGCCATTTTCTACTACGACAAACTTGAAGCTTTCCTGTCGCAGAAAAAGAAGGAAAAAATCACTTTCGCCGAAGGATACGCGCAGTTGTCGGAAATCCTGAACCAAACGCCGGCGGCTAAATAATGGCGGGCGGAGCACTGAAAACGCTGATTCGGGTCCACCGGTTCGAGCTGGATGAAAAACAGCGCAAGCTGGGAAACCTGCTCCGGTTCGAAGCGTCGCTCGAAAACCGTAAAAAACTGTTGGCAAAACGCTTCAAAGAAGAAGAGGAAGCGGCAAAAACGGATCAAACGGCGGCGCTGACGTTCGGCGCTTACGTGGATTGGCATATCGAAGAAAACAAACGCGTCGACCGCGCTTTGGAGGACGCCCGCCGCGAAATCGAAGCGATGCGCGACGAAATCCGCGACGCGTTCCGTGAAATCAAGACGCTTGAAATCGCGCAAGAAAACCGCGAAAAGAAAGAACAGGCCGAAGAAAATCGCAAAATGAACGCGACATTGGACGAAATCGGTCTGACCCTCTATCGCCGCAACCAAAAAGAAGAAGCGGAAAACAACGACGCCGACGATAAAAAAGGCGACGAATGACCGCCGCCTTCACGCTTTACTCTTTGACCGCGTTTTCGCGGATGAATTGCGTCATTTTTTCGACCGCGCGGTTTTCGATCTGCCGCACCCGTTCACGGCTGATGCCGAGCTTTTCGCCCAAAATATCCAATGTTTCCGGATTTTCGACCAAGCGGCGCGCCTGAACGACCTGACGTTCGCGATCGTTCAGCTTTTCCATCGCGCGATTGAGCAAACGAAGCCGCATCGCGCTTTCCTGACGGTCGGCGACATCGTCTTCAATGCTCTTTTCATCGGACAGGAAATCCTGCTTTTCCGCATAACCGTCGGTATAAACGGGCGTATTCAGCGACACGTCGCCGCTCAAACGACCGTCCATCGCGATGACTTCGGATTCCGGCACGTTCAGATTTTCGGATATTTCACGGACTTTCGACGAATCCAGCTCCGTTTCGCCGTAAAGGCCGAGTTTCGCTTTTATCTTGCGCAAATTGTAGAACAGGCGTTTCTGCGCCGCGACGGTCCCGATACGGACAAGCGACCACGAACGCAAAACAAATTCGTTGACGGCGGCTTTAATCCACCAAACGGCATACGTCGACAAACGGTTGCCTTTCTCGGGTTCGAACTTTTTGACGGCCTGCATCAATCCGATATTGGCTTCGGAAATCAGATCCTCAAGCGGCAAGCCGTAATAACGATAACCGAAAGCGACCTTCGCCGCCAAACGCAAATGCGCGGAAACAAGCCGTTTCGCCGCGTTCAGATCGCCATGGTCGCGAAAACGCGTCGCCAGCATATATTCGTCTTCGGCAGACAGAACGGGGATTTTGCGAATGGCCGCCAGATAAGCGTGTATCCCGTTCGAAACAACAGGTATCAAAGCATTTGTCGTATTCATTGTCATAAATCCTTTCGTAAATCAGGCTTGATGACTCTACAGAACGACTCGTTCTTCCGGAACAGATATTATATAAAAAAGCCTCTTGGTTTCAAGAGGCTTTTTATAGTTATTTCATCCTGTCCGACCGTTCAGGCTTCTTTGTTGAAAACGCGGGAAAGGACCAGATAAAGTTTTCCGGATTCGCTTCCGAGCAACAAGGCCGTCAGCACGTCGGAACGTTCGCTTTTCTGCGCACGGGAGAGGATGTTTTCAAATTCACCCATATACTTGGTCACAAAATCGCGGAATTCGGAATTTTCCGTGTACATGTCCATGATATTGCGGACCTGCGTTTTGTCGATCGCGCGCGCCAGATAACGAATGAACGCGCTCCGGTCGCCGGAATAATACCGTTTCCACAGGTCTTCTTCGGTGTTCGGCGCAAACAGACGCGTCATATCGACACCGACGGACTGCAGTTTTTCAACGATGAACGCCGCGTCTTTCAGGAAACGTTCGGTGTCCGCGTCCTCCTTCTTGCGATCCAGCGCCGCGATGTATTCTTCGGCGGAGCGCGTCGCGGAAATCAAAGACTGCACCTGACGGTTGAAAGCGCCGCCGAGCTTGATCGACTGAGCGGAAATCTTTTCGCCGGACGACTGGATTTCTTCGGAATTACGCTTCATCAACGCCAGCAGATCCTGCAGTTTTTTGGTCGCCGTATCGGCGGCGGCGCTCAACTGGTCGGACTGGCCGACGAACTGTTCGCCGGACTTTTTGACTTCGACGGCGATGCGTTCGGAATTGCCCGCGACTTCACTCAACATGGCGCGCAAACGCTGACCGGCCAGATCGATCTGGATGACGCCCTTGTTGGACATATCCTCCAATTCTTTGCCGATCTGCTGGACGGTGTCGGACATCGTCCGGACGCGCGCGGCGGAATCTTCGGCGCTCTTGTTGAAATCGACGGCGCGGTCGCGCAGAACGACGCCGCAATTCTTGATCGCTTTTTGCGCTTCTTCGGACAAACGGGCGATCTGATGCGACTGGACAAGGAATTTGTTGCCCGTCGTTTCGATTTGATCGCGCGCGATTTCCGCGGCGGCGTTGACTTTTTCCGTTTGCGAATCGAACATGCCGCTGATTGTCGTCATCCCGTCGACCGCCTGTTGCGTCATCTTGGTCAGAACCGCGGCGCGCTCTTCAAGGAAAGCCGCCGCCGCTTTGGACCGGTTGAGAGCGTCTTCGGCCGTCTTCGTCGCTTCGTCGTTGCGATGGCGCAGATTTTCACCGAGCGAATCCAGTTCGAACCCGATTCGCGACGAATTGGACAGCAATTCGTTCGTGTTCTGCTTGACGGCTTCGTTGATCGAACGAATCTGCGTCATAATGTCTTCGGCGGCTTCCTTCAAACAGACGATCTGTTGCGAAACGGCCGCTTCGCCCAAACGCGACTGCGTGGAAACCATGTTGGCGACGTCGCCCAGATCCATGATGTGGCGTTGCATCGAATCGCGAACCATAACGGCCTGTTGAGTCGATTTGGCCGATTGTTTCTGCAACGATTCTTCCTGCGCGGCGATTTCCGTTTTCAACGCTTCGACGCCGGCGAGCATGCGATCGGCGGCATCCTGGAATTCCGTCTGCTTCTTGTTCATGATATCGACGCTTTCGGCGTTCTGTTCGGTCACCGTTTTGATCAGCGACGTCAGATCGCCGGTCTTGCCGCTGAACAGCGCCACCGATCCGGCAATGCTTTCTTTGGCCTTTTCGCTGGCGGAAATCAGGCTGTCCGCCTGCGTCGTCATTTCCGCGCCGACCTTTTCAAGGTGGGCGATCGTCATATCCGACATATTGCCGATTTCGCGCGACTGGATGTTCAAGCCTTCCTCGATCAGGCGGATACGGCTGATAAGGCTTTCCAAAACCTGATCGGCCTGTTCCGTTTGTTCGCGGAGCAACACCGTCGCTTTGCCGGTCTGTTCGGCGACTTTTTCGGAAATGGAGGACAGATTGTCCGTCTGCTTGGCGAAAACGGCTTCCGTTTTTTCGGCGTGCGATTCAAGAACGGACGAAGCTTTTTCGGTTTCCTCGACAAGCGTTTTGGCGTTTTCGCTCAGTTTGCCGAAGCGTTCGAACATCGCGTCCGCCGCCTGTTCGGCTTCGGAACGCAATTTGTCGGACAAATCGTTGATACGCGACAGGCGTTCGTCGATTTCGCCGCTGGCCCGTTCCGTGCAGGAAGACACGGAAGAAACCGAAAAGTCGATCGTTTCTTTGTAGCGCGTCATCTGATCGCACAGTTCCGTGTTGACGGTGGACGTCTGCTTCGCCGCCGTTTCGAGGGCGGTGATCTTGATGGCCAGAGCCGTATCGATTTCCGCGATCTGGTTCAGCAAAGAGTTGGAGCGGGCGAGCGTTTCCTCAAATTTATCGCACAAATTCTGGAACGCCTTGGCGGAGCGGTCTTCAAGCGTTTCCGCGATTTGGTTCAGCTCGTCGGTTTCGCGCTTGAGTTCCGCCTTGACCGTTTCGACTTTTTCGGACGTCGCCGTCAGGTTCTTTTGCTGTTGCGTCAGCGACGTTTCGGACGCCAGCGTTTGCGAAGCGATAGCCCTGCTCAAATCGGACAGTTCGTCGGATTGGCCTTTCAGCTTGCCGGACATGGTTTCGACACGTTCGAAAATCGTATCGACGTTTTCGCCGACGACGGTCGCGCCGTTCAGAACTTTCTTGACCATATCGGACAGTTTGTCGCACGAATCGGACGCGGAACGTTCCAAAACCTCGGTCTGTTCGGAAATCGTCTTCGACGCGGTTTCCGCCTGCGCCTTCATCTTGTCGAGTTTTTCGGTGATCGCGTCCGACTTTTCGCCGATGGCCCGTTCGATCGAGGTCAATTCGTTGCGCGCCTGCGTGGAAACGGACGATATCTGCTCCGATTTTTCCGACAGGGAATCGGAAACGGAGGAAATGCCTTCGATCGCCGAAGTCGACGCCGTGTTGATTTCGCCGATGTAGGTGTCGAGCGCCGTTTCGATGTTTTTGAAGCGGGAAACGATTCGTTCGATTTCGCGGTCGACGATGATGTTCTGGTCTTTGAAAGCTTCGGTCAGGCTGCGGACGGAACCGGCGACTTCCTCGTTTTTGGCGTCAAGAGCCTCGTTTTGGGAATTGAAGACGGATTCGATCCGCGACGCGCGGGTGTCCAGAACGTCGACCAGCGCTGAAATCGTATCGCGCGCCTTGTCGGAAACGGAACCGAACGTGCCGATCTTGTCCTCAAGCCCGACGGTCATGACGGACAGCGCGTCGCACGCTTTTTCGCCGGCTTCGTTGATTCTCGCGAACTGTTCGTTCAATTCCGTCTTCATCGTCGCGGCCCGTTCGGACAATTTGTCGTGAACGGTTGTGGCGGTCTGCATCAGTTCGGCGGTCTGTCTGCCGATTTCGGCCGACGCCTGCGACGTTTGCTGCATCAGCAAGTCGCGAGCCCTTTCGCTGCCGGACTGCATGACTTGAACCTGATCGCGCATATCTTGCGTCAGGCGGACGGTGATGTCCGTCAGGGAATCCCCCGCCTGCCGCAAAGCGCTCATGTTGCCGGCGAGTTTTTCGCCCGCGGCGTCAACGGCGGAAGTCGCCTCCTGCGCCGCCGAACGGACGGCGACGATGTTGCTTTCGATGGCTTCCGCGCTCTTCTGCGTTTGCGACAAAATCATCGCGCAACTGGTTTCCAATTCGTCGTTTTTGGTTTCAAGCGTGCGGACCGCCGAAGACAAATAAGCGTCAAAGCCTTCCGTCGCCTTGTTCAGTTCGGCAATTCTGTTCGACAGCGTTTCGGAAATCACCTTCGACGATTCCGACAGGCGTTCGTAAACAAGGTTCAGATCGACCGTGCGGTGGCGGATATCCTCCAGCATATTGAAAACGTACGCCTTGCTCCGGTCCGTCGGATGCGTGAATTCCTGCATGTAGGCCCGCAAAGCGTCGGCTTCCCGAACGTAGCGGCGATGCGACGCGAAGTAAGCCGCCGCGATCCAAATGAACCCGATCGGGGTCAGCATTCCCGCCATCACGCCGAAAAATTCCGGCGGCGTCATTTGGAAAATCATATCCGCCCAGCCGGAACCGTCCAAATACACAAAAGCGGCCGCCAGCCACAAAGCCGTCAGTCCCGTTCCCGCCAAATAGGCGATCCTGTCCCGCGAAGAAAGCGGCGGCAAACGCGTTTCCGTCAGCACCAGCGTTTCGTTTTGCGAACTTTCATTATCAGCCATAGCCATACTCTTTAACCGTTGACCTGAAAATTTTATCATTAAGGATTCCTTAAATTCCGTCCGCCGTCAAGGATTATGTTGACTTTATTTTCTAATCCGTTAAAAAAAACTATGGAAAATTTCTTTACGAACTTTACGAAAGAACAACACGATGTCTGAAAAGGTCAAATATTATCCCGAAGTCACTCCGAAAGCCGACTTTCCGGCTTTGGAGGAAGACATTTTGAAGATGTGGCGCGACAACGGCACGTTTAAAAAGTCCGTGAATAACCGCGCCGCCGGCGAAAAAGGGTCGAACGAATACGTGTTCTACGACGGTCCTCCGTTCGCGAACGGCCTGCCGCACTACGGACACCTGGTCACGGGATATGTGAAAGACATCATTCCCCGCTATCAGACGATGCGCGGCCGCCGCGTCGAACGGCGTTTCGGCTGGGACTGCCACGGCTTGCCCGCGGAAATGGACACGGAAAAGTTCCTGGGCATTTCGGGACGCGCCGCGATCTCCAAATTCGGAATCGGCGAGTTCAACAAAACGTGCAAAGAACGCGTGCTGATGTACACGAACGAATGGCAACAGACCGTCACCCGTCAGGCGCGCTGGGTCTCTTTTGACAACGATTACAAAACGATGGATCTGCCGTATATGGAATCCATCATCTGGGCGTTCAAAGAGCTGTACAAAAAAGGCCTGATGTACGAAGGCGTCCGCATTTTGCCGTACAGCTGGGCTGCCGAAACGCCGGTGTCGAACTTTGAAACGCGTATGGACAATTCGTACCGCGAACGCGAAGACCCGTCCGTAACCGTGATGTTCACGCTGAATCCGGCCGAAGGCGAAACAAAGCCCGTCAAAGTGTTGGCTTGGACGACGACTCCGTGGACCCTGCCGTCCAATTTGGCTTTGTGCGTCAACAAGGATATCGACTACGACGTTTACGAAGAGGACGGCATTCAGTACGTCATCGCGCAGGCGTTGGCGGGCAGATACAAGCGCGAACTGGCCAAAGCGGAAAAAGTCCGCACGGTCAAGGGCGCGGATCTGGTCGGACGCACGTATCAGCCGCTGTTTGATTACTTTGCGGGAACGAAGAACTGCTTCCAAATCATTCAGGCGGATTACGTTTCGACAGAAGACGGCACCGGCATCGTTCACATCGCCCCCGGTTTCGGCGAAGACGACATGAACGCCTGCCAACCGTACAATATTCCGGTCATTTGCCCCGTTGACGGCAAAGGCTGCTTTACCAAAGAAGTGCCGGATTACGAAGGAATGCAGGTCTTTGAAACGAACGAACCGATCATCAAACGCCTGAAAGCGGAAGGAAAGCTCGTCCGCAAGGAAATGTACAAGCACAACTATCCGCACTGCTGGCGCACGGACACGCCGCTGATCTACAAGGCGATCAACAGCTGGTTCGTCAAAGTGACCGAGTTCCGCGACCGTATGGTGAAAAACAATCAGACGATCAACTGGATTCCCGAACACGTCAAAAACGGCGCGATGGGGATGTGGCTTGAGGGCGCGCGCGACTGGTCGATTTCCAGAAACCGTTTCTGGGGAACGCCGATTCCCGTGTGGAAGTCCGACGATCCGAAGTATCCGCGCACGGACGTTTACGGCTCCATCGCCGAACTGGAAAAGGATTTCGGCGTCAAAGTGACCGACTTGCACCGTCCGTTCATCGATACGCTCGTCCGTCCGAATCCGGACGATCCGACCGGCAAGTCGATGATGCGCCGTGTCGAAGACGTTCTGGACTGCTGGTTTGAATCGGGCTCGATGCCGTTCGCGCAGGTGCATTATCCGTTTGAAAACAAGGAATGGTTCGAAAATCATTCTCCGGCGGATTTCATCGTCGAATATCTGGCGCAGACCCGCGGCTGGTTCTACACCCTGATGGTGATGAGCACGGCTCTGTTCGACCGCGCGCCGTTCAAGACCTGCCTGTGCCACGGCGTCGTTCTGGACGAGAATCAGCAGAAGCTGTCCAAGCGTCTGCGCAACTATCCCGACCCGACGGACGTGTTCAACACGCTCGGTTCGGACGCTTTGCGGTGGTTTTTGGTGTCTTCGCCGATTTTGCGCGGCGGCAACCTGTCGATCGACCGCGAAGGCAAGGAAATCGCGAAATCGTCCCGCAAAGCGCTGATTCCGTTGTGGAACGCTTTTTACTTCTTCACGCTCTACGCGAACGCGGAAGGGCTGAAAGCGAAGTTCACGACGACGGCAAAAGACGTTCTCGACCGCTATATTCTGGCGAAGACGCGCGAACTGGTCAAAGGTCTGACCGAAAAGCTGGACGCCTGCGACATCGTCGCCGCGTGTTCCGACGTATCCGATTTTCTGGAGCTGATGAACAACTGGTACATCCGCCGTTCCCGCGCCCGTTTCTGGGACGTTTCGAACGGACAGGAAGCGTTCGACGTGCTCTACACGGTTTTGGTGACGCTGACGAAGGCTATCGCGCCGCTGATGCCGCTGACGTGCGAATACATCTATCGCGCATTGACGGGCGAAGAAAGCGTCCATCTGACCGATTATCCGGACTACGCGATGTTTGAAGCGGACGACAAACTGGTCGCCGACATGGACTTCGTGCGCGCCGTCTGCTCGACCGCGAAGTCGATCCGCGAAGACCACAAGCTGCGCAACCGTCTGCCGCTCGCGTCCGTCACGGTCGCAGGCAACAACGCGGAACGTCTGGCGGATTACATCGATCTGATCAGGGACGAAGTGAACGTCAAGGACGTCGCGTTCGGCAAAGACGTTTCCGATCTGGCGGACACGACGCTTTACATCATCACGCCGCTGGTCGGCAAGCGTTTGGGACGGTTCATGAAAGATATCCTCGCCGCGTCGAAAACGACCGAGTGGTCGAAAAACGCGGACGGCACTTTGTCGATCGCGGGACAGACCTTATTGCCCGAAGAATTCGAACTGCGCCTTGTCCTGAAAGACGGCAACGCGGGACAAGCCCTGCCGGACAACACGGCGGTGGTCGTTCTGGACGTCACGTTACGTCCCGAATTGGAACGCGAAGGCATCGCCCGCGACTTCGTGCGCGTCATTCAGCAGAAACGCAAAGACAGCGGATTCGACGTGTCCGACAGAATCAAAGTGGCGTATGCTACGGACAATTCCATTGTTCCGGAAGCGTTGAACGAACATAAAGCCTATATCTGCGAACAGGTTTTGGCCGTCGCGTTCGACAAAGTTGAAACGCTGTCGGGCGATACCGAAGACGTCGGCGGCGAAAAAGTGACTTTCACCGTCGAAAAGGCCTGAACCTCACCCCTCCGCTTTTCACGGCGGAGGGGGTTTCTTTACCTCCCGCCGTTTTTATAAAATGCTTTTCAATTCCCTGCCCTTCATCTTTTTGTTCCTGCCCGTTTCCGTCCTCGTCTATTACGCGCTGATCCGGCGCAGGGCGGTTTTGGGCGCGCGCGTTTTTCTGGTCGGTGCGTCCTTGTTTTTCTATGCGTATTGGAACGTTTACTACCTGCCGCTGATTTTGATTTCGATGGCCGTCAATTTTTCCATCGGTTCAGTTCTGTCTTTACCCCCCCGAAAGTTAGAGTTAACTCTAAGCTCCTATTGTCGTTTGGCATCGCGTTAAACGTTCTGGCGTTGGGATATTTCAAATACACGGACTTTCTCATCGACAACGTCAACGCGATTTTTCACACGAAAGCGCCGCGGATGAACATCGCTTTGCCGCTGGCGATTTCCTTTTTCACGTTCCAGCAGATCGCCTATCTGGTCGATTGCTACAAGCGGCTGGTCAAGGATTACGACTTTCTGTCCTACGCACTGTTCGTTTCCTTTTTCCCGCAACTGATCGCGGGACCGATTGTCGCCCACTACGAAATGATGCCCCAATTTATCAAAAAAGCCAATCTGGTCAAAAATTACAAAAATATTCTGCACGGCATCATTCTGTTCAACATCGGCCTGTTCAAAAAAGCCGTCATCGCGGATACGTTCGCGCAATACGCGACGCTGGGTTTCGATGTGTTGCCGTCGCTAACCTTTTGGGGCGGATGGTTTTCGTCCCTGTCCTATACGACGCAGATTTACTTCGATTTCAGCGGCTATTGCGACATGGCGACGGGATGCGCCCTTTTGTTCAACATCCGTCTTCCGGTCAATTTCGACAGCCCGTATAAGGCCTTGAATATTCAGGATTTCTGGCGACGCTGGCACATCACTTTGTCGCGATTCCTACGGGATTACCTCTACATCCCGCTGGGCGGCAGCAGAAAAGGCGAATTGCGGACTTACGCCAACATTTTCACGATTTTCGTCATCGGCGGATTGTGGCACGGTGCGGCGTGGACGTTCGTCGTCTGGGGATGTCTGCACGGTTTGGCGAACATGGTTTACCGGTTGTGGAAAAAGACGGGGCACACTCTAGGCAAAGCCGTAGCGTGGTTCATCACGTTCAACTTCATCAACATCACCTGGGTCTTTTTCCGCGCCAAAAGCTTCACCGACGCGAAAAAGGTGCTGTCCGCGATGATTGATTTTTCATCGCTTAACTCGTCTTCGGGAAAAGCCCAACCGTTCTGGCGGATAATGCTCTTCCTGACGGACTTTCACATCAAATCGAACACATTTTACGCGCTGTTGCTGATCATCGCGCTTTGTACCGTTTTGCCGAATTCACTGAAAGTATCGGAACGGCTGATGAATATATCCGGCCGGAACCGGCTGTATTTTTCCGTCGCACTGGCGGTGTTTTCGGTTTTCCTGCTGGCGAAAATGATCATCGTCCCTTACAGTGAATTTATCTACTTCAATTTTTAGGTGATCCATGACGTTCAAGAAAGCCATTTTCGCCTATATGCGCGTTCTTTTATTTCTGATTGTTTTCATACCGGCCGTTTTTTACGTTTCGGATCCGTACGCCTTGTTCCATCGGCCGTGGTTCGACAAAGGAAAAATGTACGACAATCTGCGGATTCAGAATTACGGGCTGATCAAATTCGAACGGTTTGACAGTATCATTCTGGGAACGTCCATGCTGGAAAACACGTCCGCCGCCGAAGCGTCGGAAAAGTTGGGCGGGATGTATGCAAACCTGTCCGTAACGGGTTCCAGTTTTTATGAACGATTCCTCATTTTGCAATTCGCTTTGAAAAACAAGAAAATCAAATCAGTCATTTCATCGATCGATTATCCTTTTGATAAAGAACGAGAAGTCAGAAATTCTTTTCATCCGGAACTGTATGCCGGTAAAATATCGGGAAAAATCAAAACCTACCTGACGGGCAAAGCCGTCCTTTGCACCCTTCTGCGGAAAAAATGCGATTTTATAAAAAGAACGCTGGATCGCCCGAAAGCGTGGATGAACGAAACGGAACACGCACGGCGTTTCGGCGGCTTTGACAACTGGCTGAAATACCGGAAAGAAGACAAGCAAATTCAAGCGACCTTGTACGAAATGACGCAGGATAACAACGATCACAAACAAGCCTATAAAGAATACCAAAAAGTGATCGACAATGAAATCCTTCCGTTGTTTGAAAACACGGAAACATCTTTCTCGCTCATCATACCGCCATATAGTGTTTTTTGGTGGGTAAAAAGGAAAAACGAACTGAAAGAAATGATGCGCCCTTACGAATATCTTGTCGAAAAAACGCAAAACAGTCCGAACGTCAAAATATACTGGTTTTATGATGACGATTACGTGTTCGACATTTCGCAGTATAAGGATCTGCCTCATTATCACCAATCCGTCAATTCGTTGCAACTGGACGCGATCCGAGACGGAACGCATATTCTGGACGCAAGCAATTACAAACAAAAAATCGCCGCATTCAGCGAACGGATTCGTGCGTTCGATATGGAACCTTACCTGCAAAAAATACGCGACGCGAAATAACAAAAGCCTTTATTCAGGCAAAACGATAAACGGAACCGTATTTTTTAAAGAAACAAAACGCCATCGCGAAAGACAGCGCTTCCGCCGCCGGAACGGCCAGCCACACGCCCGTCATCCGCCAAAAACGCGGCAACAGGAACAAAGCGCCGGCGACGAACAGAAAAGTCCGGCAAAACGACAAGATCGCCGATATTTTTCCGTTGGACAGCGCCGTAAACAGCGCCGACGAAAAGATGTTCAGCCCCATGAACAGAAAGCACGGCGAAAACAACCGGACGCCGCCCGATGCCGCTTTATAAACCGGCGTTTGCGGATCGACGAACAACCGTATCAGCAGATCCGCTTTAAACAAACACAGAATGAAAACGGCGACGGACACGCAGGACAACATTTTCAGACTGCGGGAAAAGATCCTTTTCAGCTTGTCGGAATCCCCTTTGCCGTAATTATAACTGACCAGCGGGGAAATTCCGATCGAATAACCGAAACACGCGGATGTCAGCGACGTTTGAAAATACAGAACGATCGTCAGCGCCGCAACGCCGTCAGATCCCGCCAGCCCCATCACGATATTGTTCAATAAAATCGTTACGACGCAAATCGACAGGTTCGTCACCATTTCAGACAACCCGTTGGAACAGGCTTTCATGATAACGTACGGCCGGAACTTCGGACGGACGAAGTAAATATTGCCGTTCCGGTTGAAGTAAAAATAGAAAAAGCCGATCACGCCGATAAGGGAATATCCTATGCCCGTCGCCAAACCGGCGCCGAACAGCCCCATGTCGAAAACGCCGATGAAAATGTAGTCCAGAACGATATGCGTCAATCCGCCCAGAGAGGAAAAGAACATTCCGAGACCCGCTTTTCCGCGCGTGATGTAAAACATCGGGAAAGCGCAACAAAACAACACGACGGGCATAAAAAACGCATAAGCGCGCGTAAAGTCGCGGCACAGCGGCATCAGCGCCCCGTCCGCACCCAGAAGGGACAGGATCGGATCCGAAAACAGCAGAACGAAACAGGTAAACAGCACGCCCGTGACCAAGGCCGCGATCATGATCAGTGTGAAATTCCGCCGCGCGTCCGTTTCCCTTTTCTGTCCCAACTGACGGGCGACCAAAGCACTGCCGCCCGATCCGAACATCGCGCCGATCGCGATGACGCCCAAAATGATCGGAAAAGTGATGTTCAATGCGGACAAAGCTTCCGTCCCGATCAAACGCACGACGAACAATCCGTCGATGATGCCGAAGATTTCCAGCAAAATCATGCCGAAAATCGTCGGCGCGGCGAAACGCAACAGCCCGGCGGAAGTGATTTTTTGATCCAAAACGGCGCTCATCGGTCCTTACCGTTCAAAAGATAAAACAGACATGATCAGACGGTAGGCTTCCGTGATCGTTTTAAAGCGATCTTCCAGCTCTTTATCGCCGCCGGTCAGGTCGGGATGGCACGCCTTCGCCAACCGCTTATAATTCGCTTTCACCTGTTTTTCATCAAACGGGATCGTCAGTTCAAGCGCCACCGCCGCGGCCGCCATTTCCGGCGACGCCGCTTTCGCGGGATCGGCGCGGAAGTTCTGCCGTCCCTCGCCGTCGGCGCCGAAAGCCTCCCGTTTCAAACCGAACGGGTCGGCGTACATCCGCGGCGACACGCAATCCGCCAGCTGTCGGGTCGGACGTCCCCAACCGTAATCGGACAGTATCTCCTTTTCGATATCCTCGTCGCTCATACCGGCGAAATAGTCCCAGTTTTCGTTGTATTCCGTAACGTGTTTCAGACAAAACCAGTAATAATCCTTCAACGACCGGTCTTTCGGCGCGCGGTATTCGCCCGGTTGATCGCACCCTTCGTGATCGCAGCGACGGAAAGGCTTTTCGTCGTCTTCCCATTTGCGGCGATAATCGTAAAAGGGATCATTCCGTTTGCGGATCATTCTCTTTTTCCCGATAAAAATCAGGCCATTGTTGTTTGACCATTTCACCGGACGAATCCCAGGCCAGACAACCGTCCAGCGGATCGGGCGTAACGCCGCGGCAATACTTCATCATCCTGATTTGCACCGCGGTCTGAAAAGCCGCGCCGGCGGCGCCGACCAGCAAAGAAAACAAATGCGCGCACCCTTTTTCGGCGGGAATGCGGCGGCGCAGCTCTTTTGAAAAACCTTTGCCTATCTTCAATCCTTTGACGTTTTTAAAAACGACGGATGCGAAAGGGCATTGCTTGTAAGGAAAAGCGTCGATGCTCGTTTCCAACCCGCGAACGACCAAATCGTCGTCGAACGTCAACCGGAGCATGATATCATGAAAAACCTCTCCGGCGGGGATCGTTCCGCCCCTGTCCACGCAAGGGAAATCATACATCCGCATATCGCGGAAACGGGCTTCGACGTCCCATAACGCGTCGTCGCGGCGGTATCCCGTGTATTCCACCCGTCTGAAATAAATCTTTTCCCGTTCCGGAATCGGTTGAGAAATCGGCATGTTAACTCTCCAGCACTTCGGCGACCAGCCGCGAATCGACGTCTTTGACGATTTCGGCCCGGCCGATCGCTTTCAGGCAAACAAAATTCAAACGGTCCGAAACCGTCTTTTTGTCCTTTTTCATCAGCGATAATAGCTCCGAAGTCTTAAAAGAATCAAAACAAACGGGCAATCCGACGGATTTTAAATGGCGTTTGATTCTGTCGACGTCGACGTCCGAACCGAGCTTTCGTGACAATCCGGCCGCGTAAACGCAACCGGCGGCGACGCCTTCGCCGTGCAGGATATCGAAATGCGACGCCGCTTCGAAAGCGTGACCGAACGTGTGTCCGTAGTTCAGCAACGCCCGCGCGCCCGTTTCCTCCCGTTCATCCGCGGCGACGACCCGCGCTTTCAATTCGCAGGAACGGCGGACGGCGAAACAAAGCGCGTCCTCGTCCAAAGAAAGAACCTTGTCCGCGTTTTGTTCCAAAAAATCCCAGAAATCCGCGTCCAGAATCAAGCCGTACTTCGCGACTTCGGCATATCCCGCCAGCAATTGGCGGCGCGGGAGCGTTTTCAGAACGTCCGTGTCGATGAAAACGGCCTTCGGCTGATAAAACGTGCCGATCAGATTCTTTCCGGCGCGGGCGTTGACCGCCGTTTTCCCGCCGACGGAACTGTCCGTTTGCGCCAAGAGCGTCGTCGGGATCTGAATGAAATCGACGCCGCGTTCCAAAACGGACGCGCAAAAGCCCGTCAGGTCGCCGACAACGCCGCCGCCCAGAGAAAAAAGCACCGTCCGTCTGTCGCAGCCCCGCGCCAGAATCGTTTCCAGAACGTCTTCCGCCGTTTTGAGCGATTTGGATTCTTCGCCGGCTTTGACGACGATTTTTTCCGCCCCGAGCGCGGCGCAAACCTTGTCGGCGTAAAGAGGCGCGACGTTATCGTCCGTGACGACGAAAGCCCTGCCGCGAACGAACGGCGCGGCTTTTTCTCCGATTTCGCCCAAAAGCCCGGCACCGATCTCGATCGGATACGACCGGTCGCGCAAAGAAACGTTAAGGATGCTGTTTCGCATATTGATTGACCTCTCCGACAACGCGGCGCAAAAGCTGTCCGAGCGTTTCGTTTTTATAACGGACGACGATGTCCGCCGTTTCAAAAAACGGCCGTCGCTTTTCCATCAGCGCCCTGATCGTTTCCTCCGGATTGCCGGTGTTCAGCAAAGGACGGTGCGACCGCCCCGCCGTATTGCGGATCAGCGTTTTCACATCGGCGTCCAAATAAACGGTAACGGCTTTTTCCCGCGCGTTTTCCCGCGTCCGTTCGGACAAAAACGACCCGCCGCCCGACGACAAAACGCAAACGGGACCGTTCAACAGGCGTTCGATGACCAATTCCTCGCCCCGCCGGAATTCGGCTTCGCCGAAACGGGCGAACAAATCGGCGCAGGACCCGCCGCCCGCCTGTTCGACTTCGATGTCGGAATCCACGAAAGGAACGGAATAAATGCGGGCGACGCGCTTGCCGATACTGCTTTTGCCGCACCCCGGCATACCGACGAACATCAGCGTCCTGTTCAGCGGATAATCGAAATGCAGAAAATCTTTCTGTTGCGGCATATAAAAACCTTTCGATTTCTAACTTTCTTTTAACCTGATTATGTCATAGATTATAAAAATTAAAAAATCTTTTTGACAAAGAGGCTTTTCATGCGCCGCAATAAATCGCGTTGGTATATCTATCTGGCAATCGCCGTCATCGCCGGACTTGGCATTTTCACCGTTTTTCACGATTTCGAAATCAAACAGACTCCGGTGGAAAAAACCATTCCGTACGACCGTTTTCAAAAATGACCGCGTTTTGCCGCCGTCGGGCGGCGGAGGTTATCCTTTGAACGAGCTGATTACCGCTTTTCTGGAAATGATACGCGCGGAACGGGGCGCTTCGAAAAACACGGTTGCGGCATATTCCCGCGATTTGACGGCATTGAGCGATTTTTTGTCTTCGCGCCGGCGCACGTTCGTGTCCGCGAACGTCAAGGATCTGCGCCTTTATTTGTCTTTTCTGACGGAACGGCAGTACTCGCCGCGGACGCAGGCCCGCCGCCTCGCGTCGACCAGAGAGTTTTACAAATTCCTTTTTACGGAAAAGATCCGGCGTGACAACCCGTCCGACGCGCTCGACTCCCCGAAAGTCGGCCGTCCCTTGCCCAAGTATTTGTCCGAAAAAGAAATTTTACGGTTATTCGAAGCGATTGACAAATTGCCCGAAAACGAACGTTACCGGATAAGGGCTTTGCTGGAAATCCTGTACGCGTCGGGGTTGCGCGTCAGCGAGTTGGTCACCTTGCCGCTGTCCGTCGTCAACGCCCGCGAAAACGTCATCATCGTCCGCGGCAAAGGCGACAAGGACCGTATGGTTCCCCTGACCGATTCGGCAAAACGGGCGTTGCAGGACTGGCTTCCCGAACGGGAAAAGAATCTTCAGCGGGAATCCAAATGGCTGTTCCCGTCCATGGCGAAGGAAGGGCATCTGACCCGTTTTTCCGTTTACGAAAGTCTGAAAAAGCTGGCGACGCTGGCCGGCATCCCGGCATCCCGCGTTTCGCCGCACGTCATCCGCCACTCTTTCGCGTCGCACATGATCGCCCATGACGCCGATTTGCGTTCCGTTCAACAAATGCTCGGCCACAACGATATCTCGACGACGCAAATCTATACGCACATTTTGCCTGCCCGCCTGAAAAAAACGGTCGAAACGGCGCATCCCCTCGGCAAGATAGAATTTTTGAAAGAAATCATAAAAAAATGAAGACGAACGCTTTTCAAAACGCTATAATTCCTCCTTATGAAGATTATCAATAAATATATTCTGCGCCAAATGCTGTTCGGATTCATCCTGATGACGTCCGGACTGTTGGCGATCGTTTGGCTTTCGCAATCGCTTCGCCTGTTCGAAATTCTTTTAAATTCAAAGGTTTCCATTCTTTTATTCGTCCGATTGACCTTTGCGCTCGTCCCGAGTTATCTGTCCATCATATCACCGATCGCGCTGTTCGCCGTGACCTTGTTCACATACAACCGGCTGATCGCCGATCGCGAACTGGTCATCATGCGCGCCGCGGGCATGAGCCCTTTGCAGCTGGCGAAGCCCGTCATTCTGATCGGAACGATTTTCACCTTATTGGGTTTTTACATATCGCTGGTTCTGGTCCCCGCCGCCGTAACGGACTTCCGTGAAATGCGCTGGAAAATCCAGCACGACGTTTCGCACCTGTTGATTCAGGAAGGCGAATTCAACGACGTTTCAAAAGGCGTCACCGTCTATATCCGCGCGAAGAACGGCGACGGAACGCTGGACGGCATCATTTTGAACGATCAGCATTCGCCGAACGCCAAAATAACCTTATTGGCGGAAAAAGGAAAGATCGTTTATCGCGACGGGGCGCCGCAAATTTCGATGACGAACGGGTCCCGTCAGGAAAAAGCGTTGAAAACGAACCGCTTTTCCATTTTGTACTTCGACACGTACGAAATGGACTTTTTCTCGTCAAAGGAAAAGAAGGCCGAACGCTATAAAAACTACGGCGAACGGACGATGCGGGAACTGCTGACGACGCCGGAATCGGCCCTGCCGAACAAAAAGTTTTACCACCGTTTCCGGGTCGAGGCCTTCAAGCGTCTTTCCCTGCCGTTTTTCAACCTGTCGCTGATGCTGATTGCCGCAACGGGGTTGTTGACCGGAACGTTCAACCGCCGCGGTCATTCGAAGCGGATCGTTCTGACCGTTCTGGCCATGGCCGCCGTAGAAATCGCCAATCTGAACGCCGAAAACATGGCGATGCGGAATCTGACGTTCATCCCGTTGCTGTTCGTCGTTTCGGTCACACCGATTCCCGTTTGCCTTTATATCCTGAAAAACGCGGGAACGTTCGATTTCGTAAAGATAAAACGCATCCTTTCGACCGTCGTTACGTTTGTTCCGAATCTGTTCGCCAAATATAAAAGAGCTTTTTCGAAATGAAGTTCCTGCTGACTTTGCTTTTTGTTTTGGCGACGGTCTGTCCGGCTTTTGCGGAGGATAAGAAAGACGCCCCCGTCGATTTTTCGGCCGACGAGTTTACGTATAACCGCGACTTGAATCTGGTCATCGCGCGCGGCAACGTTACCTTCGTTCAAAACGGAACGACCCTCAAAGCCGACCATATCAACTACAGCACAACGGACAACGTCGTCATCGCGAGCGGCAACGTCAGGATCATATCCCCCGACGGGAGCGTCGTTCACGCCAACTACATCAAATTGGCGGACGACTTGAAAAACGGCATTGTTCAGCAAATCCGCTACATTCTGGCGGACAAATCCGTTTTGACGGCGAAAGACGCCCGACACGGCGAAAATTTCACGGAATTTACCGACGTCGCCTATTCTTCCTGCGATTTTTGCGAAGACGGATCGCGTTTCTGGGAACTGAAGGCCAAAAGATTCACGCACGACAAAGAAAAGCACGATATGTCGGCGTACAACGCGACCATGACGATGAAAGACGTACCGTTCCTTTATATGCCGTACTTCACGTATCCGGATCCCACCGTCAAACGGCGGACGGGATTCCTGATCCCTTCGTTCAAATCCAACAAAGCGATGGGAATGGGCGTCATCGTCCCTTATTATTGGGAAATAAACAACTACACGGATTTCACGTTTTCGCCGTGGTTGGCCGAAAACGGTATTTTGTGGCAGGGCGTTTTCCGCCGGAACTTTGAAAAGGGAACGACACAACTGCACGGCACCATGCATGAAAACCGTTACAGTTTTGACGGATATTTCAACTGGAATTTCAACGACGTCTGGCGGTTCAGATCCAAAATCGACTACGCGTCCGACGACACCTACCTGCGCCGTTACAGTTTGCGCGACGACAACGATCCGTGGCTGACGTCCCGCGCGGGCATCGATGCTTTGACGGAAAACACGTACTTTTATTTCGGCGGAACATACTATCGGGACATGCGCGTCGAAGTCAACGACAAGACCATCCCCGTCGTTTTCCCGAAAATGACATTTTCGCATAATTTCGACCGTTTTTCCAACGGAAGCTATTTCAGCGCCGCCGCGTCCGCCGTCGCTCTGCACCGCGAAACGGGAACCGACAGCACCCGCGTTTCCGTCGAAAGCGGCTGGCACATGCCCGGCATCACCGATTGGGGGCTGGTGTACAGCATCGATACTTTAGCCATCGCCAACGGCTATAAAATCAAAGATTACGCTTATCAGCGAAACAACACGTTCAACGGCGACGTCGGATCGTTTCACGCGCAGGCTTCGTTAAAAACGTCTTATCCGTTCCTTTATTCCGGTGAAAAATTCACTCAAATTTTCGAACCGATCGTCATGGGCGTCGTTTCCCCAAACAGCGAGGCCAACGATAAAATCCCGAACGAAGACAGCAACGAAGTCGATTTCGACGACACGATGCTGTTCGCCGAACGCCGTTTCATCGGCTTCGACCGTTTCGAAGCCGGCTCTCACGTCGATTACGGTTTCAAATGGACGGCTTACAACGACAACGGCAGGAACATTTCTTTATTGCTCGGACAAAGCTACCGTTTTTCCGACCGCCAGTATTTTCCCGCCGATTCCGGCCTGAGCCGGAAAACGTCCGATATCGCGGGACGGCTGATTTTCGCGCCGACATCGTTCTTCAACCTCAGCTACGCGTTCCGGATGGATAACCATTCGTTCGAATTGAACAGAAGCGATATTTCCGCCAGTATAGGAAACGCGTTGCTGCGCGCCAACGTTTCTTACATCAACCTGAAAAACAGAAACGGCGGGCTGACATACAACAGCCGCGAAGAAATCGCCTACACGCTGACATCGCACCTGACCCGATATTGGATGACGTCTTTTTCCCAAAACATCGACTTGTCGGAAGGCGGCGGGCTGTTGTCAACATCGGGGAAATTCCGTTACGACGACGAATGTTTCGCTTTCGAAATCGGCTTTTCCCGCGAATACACGCGCGACCGCGATTACAAAGACGGAATGTCTTTCAAGATCGGGGTCGAATTCAAACCGTTCGGCGCCCTCGCCTTGTAATCGAAAGGAAAGTCAATGCGTCGTTTCATTATCGGATTTCTGATTTTTCTGCCCTTTTGCGCACAGGCTCAAACGCGCATCGTCGCGCAAGTCAACGACGATATCGTGTCCGAACGGGATTTGAAAAACAGAATCGGTTTGATCAGAGCGACGGCAAACATACCCGAAAACGAAACCGGTTTTGAAGAAGCCGTCTTAAACCGGCTGATTGACGAATGTTTGAAACGGCAGGAAATCGCTCGACAGGAAATCAAAACGGACGACGCGGAAATCGACCGCGCTTTGGACGATGTTCTGCGTCAAAACGGGACGACCCGCGCCGAAGTTTCAAAAAAATTAAGTTCCGCCGGAATCCCCTTTTCCCTTTTGCGCGATCAAATCAAAACGGACATGGAATTCGCCCGCGCCATCCGGAAAACGCAGGCTCATAAAATCGAACCGTCGGATGCCGAAATCGAAACACGCCTGAACGAAATCAAGGAAAAAGCGAAAAGCGTTCAATATCTTTTGTCCGAAATCGCCTTGCCCGTCAAAGACGAGGAAGACGACCCCGCCGTTTACGGACAAGCGATAAAACTGCTGATGCGTCTGCGGAACGGAGAGTCTTTTGAAAAAGTGGCCGCCGAAAATTCGGCGGATCCGACGGCGGCCAACGGCGGTATGGCGGGTTGGATTGCCAAAGCGGACCTGCCGGAGGACGCGGCGAAGGAAATCGACGCGACCGATGCCGGAGAGCTTTCGGCCCCCGTCCGCGTCGGCGGCTTTTATAAAATTTACGCCGTTCACGCCGTCCGTCGCCCCGAAGACGTCAAAGAACAGGACGCCGTCCGTCTGATGCAGTTGTTCATCCCGTCAACCTTCGACGCCGAACGGCGCAAAGAAATCCTGCGCGACGCCGCCATGACCAAAGGGTCGTGCGAATCTTTCGCGGCTCTGTCGGTCCAATTGAGAACGACTCCCGTTGTCGATACGGGGCTTGTGCCGCTCAAAGATATTCCGCCGCTGTTTATTCGCGCGCTGAAAGACCTGAAACCGACGACGTTGTCGGCGCCGATCGCCGTTGACGGCGGAGAATTGCTTTTGATGCCCTGTTCTTACGAAAAGATATCCCCTTTCCCGTCAAAGGAGGAAATCAAGGAACAACTGACCAATAAAACGCTTGAAACCGCGGCGGACAGACGTTTGCGCGAACTGCGCCGTTCTTCGATAACGGAGATCCGGCGATGATTCTCCCCCCTTTGCGCGAAGTTGTCGAACGATACGACCTGATCGCGAAAAAAGCGTTGGGTCAAAACTTTATTTTCGACACGAACCTGCTGGATAAAATCGTCCGAAGCGCCAAGAGCCGCGATCCGGCCCCCTTTAACGAAGGAACGGTCGTCGAAGTCGGTCCCGGTCCGGGCGGATTGACCCGTGCGATACTGGAAAACGGCGCGAAGCATTTGGCCGTCATTGAAAAAGACGCGCGCTGTCTGCCCGTGCTGAACGACATAAAAGAAGCTTATCCGAATCGCATGACCGCCCTGCAAGCGGACGCCCTGACCGTCGATCCCGCGGAATTGGGCGGCGCGCCGCGGTGCGTCATCGCCAATTTGCCTTACAATGTCGGAACGGCGCTGCTGACCGGTTGGCTGAAACACGCGAAAGACTTTTCATCCTTTACGCTGATGTTCCAGAAAGAAGTCGCCGACCGTTTGGTCGCCGCGCCCGCAACGGACGGATACGGCCGGTTGTCCGTCTTGACACAATGGCTGTGCGAGGCTGAAATTCTTTTCACCGTCGACCGGTCGTGCTTCACGCCGCCGCCGAAAGTAACGTCTGCGATTGTCTTTTTGCGGCCGCGGGAAAAACCGGCGGCTCCCGCCCGTCCGGATTTGCTGGAAAGGATAACGGCGGCCGCGTTCGGTCAGCGGCGGAAAATGCTTCGTTCGTCGCTCAAAACGATCGGAAACGTCGAAAAGTTGTGCGAAGCGGCCGGCGTCGAACCGACCGCCCGCGCCGAAACCGTATCCGTCGAAGCGTTTTGCGCGATGGCGCGTTGTCTGGAGGAAACGAACCGATGATCGTTCTGCGTGAATTATTGACCGCTCTGGCGCCGATTGTTTTCAATCTTCTGACTTTGTATGAAAAACTGCTGATCGGCGCCATTATCGCGAATTGGCTGACCGCGTTCAACATCCTGAATCGCGGGAACAGGATCGTTGACGGGATTTGCGATTTCCTGCATACCGTTTCCGAACCGTACTTCAGATTGTTCCGTCGTTTTTTCAAACCTGTCGGCGCTTTCGATTTTTCACCGGTTCTCGCTTTTTTCGCCCTTTATTTTCTCAAAGCTTTCGTTCCCAACATCATGATCGCTCTTGCCGATGGCTTGTAATTTCATCATCCCCGTTCCCGAAGGCATAAAGCTTCTTATTCGTTTGACGCCGAAGGCCAAGCGCGAAGGCTTCGACGGCATTTACGCGGATCCCGAGGGCGGCGAACGCGCCAAAATCGCCGTCAACGCGCCGCCCGTCGACGGAAAAGCCAACGAAGCGCTGATCAAATACGTCGCAAAAGCCTTGCGTATCGCCAAAAGTTCCGTTACGTTGATTTCGGGCGCGACGGATCGGAACAAAACGCTGATGATTGCGGGCGACACCGCTTTACTGACACAAAAAACGACGGAGTTCTTTCAATGACATTATTGCTGAACGGTTTCGAACTGGCCAAATCTTGTCGGGAGGCTTTGGCGGAAAAAATCAAAACTTTCCCGCGCAAACCGAAGCTCGCCGTCATTTTGGTCGGCGACGACCCCGCCAGCGCCGTTTATGTCCGCAACAAAGAAAAAGCCGCCGCCGAAGTCGGGATGGATTCCGCCATGTACCGCTTCGATTCCATTACGCAAAAGGAATTGATGTCGCTGATCGCCGAACTGAACGCGGATGACGGCGTCGACGGCATCCTCGTCCAGCTGCCCCTGCCCGCCGGACTGGATGAAAAAGAGGTGCTGCAGGCCATCGACCCCGCGAAAGACGTTGACGGTTTCCACCCGCTCAACCTCGGCAAGCTTTTGATCGGCGAACCCGCACCCGTCGCCTGCACCCCGAAAGGCTGTATGAAACTGATTCATCTGGCGAAGCAGGATTTGACGGGATTGAACGCCGTCGTCGTCGGCCGTTCCGTCATCGTCGGCAAACCGATGGCGCAGCTGTTGTTAAAGGAAAACTGCACGGTCACTTCGACCCATTCCAAAACGAAAGACTTGCCCGCTCTGTGCCGGACGGCCGACATTCTGGTCGTCGCCGTCGGCAAAGCCAAACTGGTCAAGCCCGATTGGATCAAGGAAGGCGCCGTCGTCATCGACGTCGGCATGAACCGCGACGAAAACGGCAAGCTGTGCGGCGACGTTGACTTTGAAAACGTCAAGGACAAGTGCTCATACATAACCCCCGTACCCGGCGGAGTAGGCCCGATGACAATCGCCACGCTGA
>DGGW01000064.1:0-2876 GCA_002393065.1 Alphaproteobacteria bacterium UBA3864
CGAACGTTTTGTATTTGCGGATGACGCAGGACGTCGCCGGCGTGGACAGCAGACCGCCTTTGCCGATCATCAGTTCGCCGAATCCGTTGGCGGCCGCCATCTTGATAATGGTCTGAACGGCTTTTCTGTTATGGTAACGGCCGTCGCCGCCGACGACCAGCGTTTTGCCGCGGAAGTCTTCGACGCTGTCGAAAACGGATTGAACAAAGTTTTCCAAATAGCCGGGTTGTTCGAAAACGGGAACTTTTTTGCGCAGACCCGACGTTCCCGGACGCTGACCTTCGAAGGGTTTTGTCGGGACGGTTTTTATAATCATGGCATTTCTCCGTATATAAATAAAAAAAGAAAGATTGGTAACAGATTTGCGGATTTATGCGCCCGTGTCAAGTTATCCTTGTTTTTTCAAGTCGTTTTGCGGATTCGTCAACGGTGAAACGTCTTCGCCGAGCGCGGCCAGAATCCCGCGGAGCTCCTGTCTGGCGGCCAAATGCGCGGCCGACAGTTTCGCCGCGCCGTTCTTTCCGCCCAGATCGAGCAGTGTCAGACCTTTCAAAAACAATTCGCGATAGATGATGCGTTCGCCCAATCCCGCCAGCGGCGTGAAACCGATTCTGCCGCCCAGGGCGGTCAGCAGTTTCCACATGACTTTTTCGTTGCGCGTCGCGACGTGCATGACGCGGTTGCGCACGACGAACCACTGCATTTGCGGCCGGTGTTCCGCCGCGCGTTTCTGACGCGCCCGCCAGACGGTTTGCGCGTAACGCCCCGGCGCTTTGACCGTCAGGCTTTCCGGTTCGACTTTGGCCAGAACGTCCAGATCCAGCAGACTGTCGTTGATCGGCGATATCAGGATGTCCGCCGTTTCGTGCGCCGTGCGGAACAGGGCGCCATCCGACCCCGGCGTGTCGATGATGACGATGTCGTTTTCGCGGCGCAGCTGCTCTATCGTTCCGGAAAAGGTCTTTTCGTCCGTTTCGCGTTCTTCCGTCGTGGCGTAATCGCGGACGGACACGCTCAAATGTTCGGGCAGACCGAGGGATATCCCGTGCGTTTCCGAATAAGCGACGCGGTTTTGGATGTAATGCGACAGCGTGCCCTGCCGTCCGTCCAGATCGACGGAGGAAACCGATTTTCCGTGCCGCAGAAACCAGACGATCAGGTGCATGGCGAGCGTGGATTTCCCCGTTCCGCCTTTTTCATTGCCGACAACGATGACTTTGCCGTTTTTCATTCCGTCCTCTTTACGCGGCGCACCGCCAAACTTATGTAAGGATATAAGATAAAGCTTTACAAGACGTAAAACTTTGTCCGCGCGATCCCGAATTTTTGAATCACGATTCTTTTTTGCGGAGGTGTTAAAAAAACTTGTTTTCCGCGGTCGGGGATGATAGAAATACCACTATCAAAAAGATCCGATGCCTATGGGCTTTTTTGAAAAATTTTACTTGGAGAGCTTTTAACATGACAGAACCCACCATCAAGCATCTTGATAAGGTGCAGGCGATTCTGAAAAAGAACGACTTTCAGACCGCCCGCCTGATTCCGATTTTGCAGGAAGTTCAGGAAATCTATCGCTACCTGCCCAGGGAAGTGATGAGCTACGTCGCCAAAGAACTCGGCATGCCCGCCGGCGAAGTTTACGGCGTTGCGACGTTCTATGCGCACTTCGCCCTCGACCCGAAGGGAAAACACGTGATCCGTTTGTGCAACGGCACGGCTTGCCACGTCCGCGGGTCCGAACCCATTCTGGCCGCCGTCCGCGAAAAACTCGGATTGGCGAAAGGCAAGAACACGACCGACGATCTGATGTTCACCGTTGAAACGGTGTCCTGCCTCGGCGCGTGCGGTCTGGCGCCCGTCATGGTCGTCGACGAGGAAACCCACGGTCAGATGACGGCGGAAAAAGCCCTCGCGTTGATTGATAAAATTTTGGAATCGGAGAAAGCCTGATGATCGACTTGGAAAAAATCGCCGAGGAATACGGCAAGGAATACAAGCAGCTTAAGCGCCGCCTGATTGTGTGCGCCGGAACGGGCTGCATCGCGAACGGCTCCCTCAAACTGCACGACGCTTTGATCAAAGAGGCCGAAAAAGCCGGCATCGACGTCATCGTCGAACTCAAAGAGGAAGGCAACGAAGGCAAGAGCCTGCTGTCCGGCAGCGGCTGTCAGGGCTTCTGCCAGAAGGGACCCCTTCTGTCGATCGAACCGGACGGCATCCTGTACTGCCACGCGCACGACGTCGACGCTGCCGAAATCGTCGAAAAGACGCTGAAGAACGGCGAAGTCATCGACCGTCTGCTGTACCGCGCCCCCGACGGCAACCTGTGCCGCGGCGCGAAGGAAATCCCCTTCTATAAGAAGCAGAACCGCCGCGTTTTGGCGGCCTGCGGCCACATCGACCCCGAAGACATCCGCGAATACATTTACCATGACGGCTACAAGGCCGCCCGCAAAGCGTATTTGGAAATGAACGCCGAATCCGTTTGCAAGGAAATGCTCGACTCCGGTCTGCGCGGACGCGGCGGCGGCGGATTCCCGACCGGCCGCAAGTGGGATATCGCCCGCAAAGTCGTTTGCGACAAGAAATACATCGTTTGCAACGCCGACGAAGGCGATCCGGGCGCGTTCATGGATCGCTCCGTGATGGAAGGCAACCCGCACGCCGTCGTCGAAGGCATGATGATCGCCGCGCGCGGCATCGGCGCCGACGAAGGCTACATCTACGTCCGTGCGGAATACCCGCTGGCCGTCAGGCGTATGCGCAAAGCCATCGAAGAAGCGACGAAAGCCGGCGTTCTGGGCGACAACGTGTTCGGAACCGGCGAAAAGTTCACACTCCATGTCATGGAAGGCGCGGGCGCGTTCGTCTGCGGT
>DGGW01000064.1:2916-4973 GCA_002393065.1 Alphaproteobacteria bacterium UBA3864
GTTCGTCTGCGGTGAGGAAACCGCGTTGATGCACTCCGTCGAAGGCAAGCGCGGCATGCCGTCGCCGAAGCCTCCGTTCCCCGCCGTTTCCGGTTTGTGGGGAAAATCGACGACGATCAACAACGTCGAAACGCTTGCCTCCGTTCCCTCCATCATTCTGAAGGGTGCGGCCGAATACCGCTCCGTCGGTACGGAAAACTCGCCGGGCACCAAGACGTTCGCGGTCACGGGTTGTGTGGCGAACACGGGTCTGGTTGAAGTTCCGTTCGGCACGACGCTGCGCGAAATCATCTTTGACATCGCGGGCGGCGTTATCGGCCCCGACGGCGAAGTCGACAATTCGCAGTTCAAAGCGGCGCAGACCGGCGGTCCGTCGGGCGGCTGTCTGACGGCGGAACACCTCGACCTGCCGATGGATTTCGACTCGTTGCGTTCGATCGGCGCGATGGTCGGTTCGGGCGGCCTGGTCGTTATGAACAAGTCGACCTGCATGGTCAACACCGCGCGCTTCTTTATGCAGTTCACGCAGAACGAATCCTGCGGAAAGTGCACGCCCTGCCGCGAAGGCACGAAGCAGATGCTCGCCCTGTTGGACGATATCTGCGAAGGCAAGGGAACGCCCGAAAGCGTCGCTCTGCTGGAAGAAACGGCGAAAGCGGTTTCCAAAGCGTCCCTGTGCGGTTTGGGCAAAACGGCGCCGAATCCGGTTCTGTCCACCCTCCGTTATTTCCGCGACGAATACATGGCGCACGTCAACAACAAGGTTTGCCCCGCCGGTCAGTGCAAGGCGTTGAGCAAGCCGCACATCGACCCGACCAAATGCAAAGGCTGCACGGCTTGCGCGCGCAAGTGCCCCGTCAACGCCATCAGCGGAACGGTCAAGAATCCGCACGTGATTGATCAAATGGCGTGCATCGGTTGCGGAACGTGCTTGCAGACGTGCAAGTTCGGTGCCATCTCTAAGTAAAGCAGGTGAAAAATGACTGAACAGAAAAAATCCATGTTCATTGACGGACGGGAAGTCGAATTTACCAATGAACGCAATATCCTCGAAGTGTGCCGCAAGGCCGGAATCGATATTCCGACGTTCTGCTACCAGCCCGAATTGAGCGTTTTCGGCGCTTGCCGTTTGTGCTTGGTCGAAATCGAAGGACGCGGTATCAACTCGTCGTGTTCGACGCCCGCCGAAAACGGACTGAAGATCAAGACGAACACCGAAGAAATCCGTCGCCTGCGCAAAATGACGATGGAGCTGTTGCTTGCTTCCCACCCGTACGACTGCCTGAAATGCGGCAAGAATACGAAGTGCAAACTGCAGGCGATCGCCCGTAAGGTCGGCGTTACCGACATCCGCTTCAAGCATACGACGAAAGACCGTCCGGTCGACGCGTCGTCGTACTCGCTCGTTCGCGATCCCGACAAGTGCATCCTGTGCGGCAACTGCGTCCGCGTGTGCAAGGAAGTCCAGAGCGTCGGCGCTGTGAACTTCGCTTACCGCGGTTCGAACAGCACGGTCATGACGGCGTTCGACAAACCGATGAACGAATCGGAATGCGTGAACTGCGGCCAGTGCGCGGCGGTTTGCCCGACCGGCGCTTTGCAGATCAAGTCGGAAGTCGAAAAAGTGATGGCCGACATCTCGAACCCCGCCAAAGCGACCGTCGTTCAGATGGCTCCGGCCGTCCGCGTCGCGATCGGCGAAGAATTCGGTCTGCCCGCCGGTGTCGATTGCACCAAGAAGATTGTTACCGCGTTGAAGAAGATCGGCGTCGATTACGTTTACGACACCTGCTTCACCGCCGACATGACGATTTGGGAAGAAGCGACGGAATTCGTCGAACGTCTGACGAACGGCGGCGTGTTCCCGATGTTCACCTCCTGCTGCCCGGCGTGGGTGAAATTCGCGGAAACGTATTATCCGTCCCTGTTGAAAAACGTGTCCTCCTGCCGTTCGCCGCAAGGTATGTTCGGCGCCGTCGTCCGCAAAACGATGCCGGCCGTTACGGGCAAGGACAACGCGGACATCGTTTCGATTTCCATCATGCCCTGCACGGCGA
>DGGW01000064.1:5044-7160 GCA_002393065.1 Alphaproteobacteria bacterium UBA3864
GAAGCCCGCCGCGACCAGTTCAAACATGACGGCAAGTACGAAATCGACCACGTTCTGACGACGCAGGAATTGGCGGACCTGATCCGTCTGGCCGGTCTGGATCTGGCGAAGTTGGAAGACACCGAACTCGATATGCCGTACGGCATGTATTCGGGCGGCGGCGTGATTTTCGGCGTGACCGGCGGCGTTATGGAAGCCGTGTTGCGTTATGCGGCGGACAAGGTCGGCGGCATGAACGTCGTCGATTTCCAAAACGTCCGTCACAGCGACGGCATCTTGTCGACCGAAGTCGAACTGAAAGGCAAGAAGCTGCGTCTGGCGATCGTCCACGGTTTGGCAAACGCGCGCAAGATCTGCGACCTGGCCGTCGCCGGCAACTGCCCGTACGACCTGATCGAAGTCATGGCTTGCCCGATGGGCTGCATCGGCGGCGCGGGTCAGCCGATCAGCGAAGGCCGCACGAAGAAAGCGGCGCGTACCGAAGGCTTGTACGCGGCGGATCTGAAGTGCGAAAAACGCCGTCCGCAGGACAACACGGCTTTGCAGGAATGCTACGACAAGTTCTTCGGCGGCAAGCCGGGAACGCACGAAGCGCACGAATGTCTGCACACGACTTACACCGACCGTTCGGCTTTGCGCTGAAACGGTTGAACCGAAAAGGGCGGCTCCGGTCAAACGGAGCCGCTTTTTTTTGAAAATATTTTTTGACAAAACGCTTGACAAAAAAAACATTCTTTTACACTATAAAAACAATAAGATTTTTTTTGGGAGCTTTGCCATGATCGCAATCTATACCGGTAAGAAATTCGATAAAGATACGGAATCCTCCGATTTGTTGAAAAAATACCTGAAAGGCGCTGTTGAAATGACGCATAAATCGTCGATTCTGCAGGCGTATTCGCAAATCAACGAGTGGGCCGACAAGATACCGTTCAAGGATTTGGAAAAAATAGAAAAGAAGGATCTGGACGCCCGCTACAAACAGCTGGAAGCGGAGAAAAAGCGCTACGGTCTTAAGCAGAAAGCCGCTTATTTTGCCAACGCTCTTGCCGGCGATCACGGCGAGGAAGTCATGCTGAAAGTCGGCGCCGTCTTTACGATGGTTTCGGTGGCGACGGCTCTGCCGCCGGAAATGTTCCATACGGCCGCCGCGTTGGGCGCCGCTTACTTCGGATCGAAAATGGCGGCGCACGTCGTCGGCGATCCGGATAACACCGTGGAAAAAATGTCCGCCCGCGCCTATATCAGCATCAAGCACGAACAACTTGCTTTGCGCCAGCTGGCGAAACGGCTGGAAAGCCCGACGCTGAACCTTTCCAGAGCCGTGAAAGAATCGGCGCAGGCGAACCCGCCGCCCCGTCCGCCCGTGAAAAGACAGAACGAGCGCTGAAATCAAAAAGCCCTTCCGCGACGAAGGGCTTTTTTCTTATCCTTTGTTTGCCAGCGTGTCCAGCCGGACGGCGGCAAAGTTTGTGCGCATCTTGTCGGACAGGTCTTTCCAAACGGGGCAGGCAGGGCAGGCGTCCCTTCGCGCGCAGAAGGCGGGGTTGAAAACACATTCGACCAAGGCCAGCCGGCCTTCCGCCGCTTCGACGATGTCCAGCAGGGAAATGTCCGCCGCCGGTTTCGTCAGACGGTATCCGCCTTTGACGCCGCGCAAAGAGGCGACCAATCCCGCTTTCTGAAGCTCGAGCAACAAGCGTCCGACGTATTTTTCGGAAATCTGCTGGCTGTCGGCGATTTCGCGGATCAATCGCGGCGCGTCCCCCGGATGGCGCGCCAGATCCGCCATGATCCGAACGCTGTAACGTCCTTTTGTCGATAATCTCATCAGCTCCGTTCCTTTCAAACGGACTATAACATTTTTCGCCGGAAAAAAGAAGATGATAAAACTCTACTAAAACGGTTGACTTTAATACGGCGGACGGTTATAGTGCTCTTGTCGCGGGAAAGCTCTCCGCCGAAAAGCAAAACAAAAGGGGAAAAAGATGAGGATTTATCGGAAAATCACGGATCTGATCGGACACACGCCGCTGTTGGAACTGGCGGGAATCGAAAAGGCGGAAGCGTTGGACGCGACGGTTCTGGCCAAGCTGGAATACTTCAATCCGGCGGG
>DGGW01000028.1:0-2589 GCA_002393065.1 Alphaproteobacteria bacterium UBA3864
TATAAATCGCCGGTTCGTTGCAAATCGCGCAACGGGCTTTGAGCATGACGATGCGATCGGCGACCTCCTTTAAGCGCGAAAAAACGGGAAACGGTTCGCCCTTCCAGTTCATATCCAATCCACAGCAATAAACGGAAGTTCCGCGTTCCTTCAGCGTCAAAATGCAGGCAACGATGTCCCCGCCGAAATTCGGTTCCGTAAAAAACTGTATTTCGTCGAAAAGAACGGCACGGGCGTCGGCGACGGCCGGCGACGATAAAATTTCATCCGTGTTGCTCAAATTGAACGCTTCGGCGGCGACGCCGTCGTGCGTTTTGATTTCGCAGATGCCGTAACGCGTATCAAACGACGGTTTGACGAGGACGACTTCATCCCGAAGCTCTCTGGCTTTTTTCAACAAAGCCGACGTTTTCCCGGCGAACATGGGACCGGCAAAAACTTCAAGCGCGCCTTTCATCAGCTGTTCCTCCGTGCAAAAAAGCGATATCGTAGATTAGCCCGTCCGTCACCTTTGTCAAAGGAAAACGATCCCGCGCTTACGGACAACCTGAAAAATCAACGGTATAGGCCGTCAGGATATAATCAAAATCGGCGGGAAGCGGATACGGTTTGATGCCGCATTCGTCAACCTTTCCTAGCAAAAGCCGGTTTGCGAAAAAGTCCGCGTCGTTTCGCATGCTTTCGATCAGGAGCTTTTCTTTTTCCTGCCGCTCCTTTCCAATAAAATCGTTACCAAAAGGCGGCCATTGAATCAGAATCAAACGGACCTCGTGTTTGATCATCAGCTCTTTTGTTTTTCCGTTATACGGTTCGTTGAGCATTTTCGCCGCATCCAGAATGCCTTCCTCGTTCGTGTGGTACGGCGCGCCGATCCCCTTGTATCCCGTGTGCCAAACGATGGCGGGCGTCAGGGACGAAGCCGCAAGGACGCTGCCCGACGGCGGCGGCAACAATTGCGATACGAAAGAAAAAACAATCTCACCGTTGAAAGAAGGATAGAACAACCCCTTACAAACCATATACATGAAAAAGCCGATTGCAAACGCCGTACCCCATATCGGACTTTTTTTCGCGGGCATTCTCACGGTGCCGAACGCAAACGCCAGCAAAAAAGTGAAAAAAACGCCGTAATCCCTGAAAAAACGGTTTGCCTTCAGCGTCAAAATCATTGTGACAACAGCCGCAGTCAAAATAACGGCGAAAGCTTTGCGGTTCGGAAAGGAGCGTCGCAGGCAGAAAAACGGAGAAACAATCATCAACAGCGGATAAACAAGGTTCATCCCTTTAAAGAAGTGCGCGAACGGTACGGCTTGCAGTTCACCGATATAAGACGCCCATTCGCGGACGAGTTCCGGCGAATAAACCGGCGCGAAAACGGTTTTCGCCCCGAACAGCAGGATAAAAAAGCCTATTCCCGCACCCGTCATCAGAATAACGGAAAGGATTTCCTTTTTACGGGATAAACGGAATTTTCGCGAAATCCCTTCACACACAAAGAAAACAGCCGCCGTAATCAGCGTTATCGCCACATAAAAAAAGGAAATGCGGTTTCTGTCCGGATAAAAAAAGCCCTGAAGCGGCGGATTCAAAATCCAGGCGGCCACGACGGTCAGCGCCAAAACCGCGGATATGCGGCGCAGAACTTTCAGTTTGACGGCTCCTGTCAGCCAAACGACGCCCAACGCTCCCAGAATGATATAAAAAATCAGGAATCCTTCTATGCAGTTCCAAACGCACAGCCCGCCCAGAAAACCGGCGGCGGTCAGATATTTCTTCTGACGTTCGTTCGAAAAATAGCGAATCAAACAACCGCAGATCAGAATCAACAAAAGGTTCAGCGGGGCATGATGATCCGGTCTGTGGAGCGGATACAGCATGAATATGTGTTTTTGCAAAAAATAAAAGAACACCGTCGCCAACCGGAAAACCGGCGGCAGGAAAGGTTTGACCGCCCACAACAACGCGATCGCCGTCGAAACGGTCAGAACGGCCTGCATCGTGCATCCGCCGTAATACACGGCCGATTTCAAATCCGTCACAAGCAAAAACGGCAACGCGCAAACGGTCCATATGACGTCGGGAAAACGGGTAAAAGCCGATATGTCGCCGAACGGATGATTGTAGTACGGGAAAACGGTTTCCTTCCACACGCCGTTTTGCAAAAAATCAACGACGCGCAACGCGTGGGTATAACAATCCGTATCGTCGTAAACCGGCATGAAGCCTATCGTTTGGGCAAGGGAAAACAGCACGAACGCAAGAGCGATCAGAAAAAACTCGTGTTTGACATAAAAAGACGGCATGACATTCCCTCCCCGTTCGCCGTATTGTCATCAATATCAAATATCGTGTCCAGAAAAAAAACTTTCGCCCGAAAAGAAGGTTGGAAAAAGAAACCGGAATGTTATAGATTAGATACGAGGAAAAATTTGAAGGGTGATACGGAATGATTACGGAAGGATTGCAAATCACCGCGGCCGGTATGGGCGGCGTCTTTTTGTTTTTACTGTTGCTGGTGTCCGTCATGTACGCGACGGCCGCCGTTTTCAAATATCTGGGCATAACGGACGGGGAGGCCTCCCCCGCCGC
>DGGW01000028.1:2649-5004 GCA_002393065.1 Alphaproteobacteria bacterium UBA3864
CCGCATCGGACGACGAAGGCGCCCGAATCGCCGCGGCGATCGCCGTCAAGATCAAAAACGGTTGAACGGTTTTCATTTTTTAAGGAATCTCTGTCATGGCTAAAAAACTCGTCAATTTCATGTGCACCGCCTTCCGCGACGGTTTCCAATCCGTTTTCGGCATGCGCGTCCTTCCCAAGGATTACATGCCCGTCGTCGAAGCCGCGCGCGACGCCGGCATCCGCTATTTCGAAGCGGGCGGCGGCGCGGCGTTCCAATCCGCCTTTTTCTACTGCAACCGCAACGCGTTCGACGTAATGGACGATTTCCGTCGCGCCGCGGGCCCCGACGCGAACCTGCAGACGCTGGCGCGCGGCATCAACGTCGTCGGTCTTGATTCGATGTCGACGGATCTGATCAAATTGCACGCCAAGCTGTTCAAAAAGCACGGCATGACGACCATCCGCAACTTCGACGCCCTGAACGATCCGAACAACCTGATCGTCAGCGGCCGCGCCATCGTCGAAGCGGGATTGAAGCATCAGTTGACGATCGCCATCATGTCTCTGCCGCCGGGATGCACGGGCGCTCACGACCCCGATTTTTACGAACAGCGCCTGCGCGCCGTTCTGGACGCCGACATTCCGTTCGATTCCCTGTGTTTAAAGGACGCGTCCGGCACCTGCACGCCCGTCATCGTCCACGAAACGATCAAGCGGATGCGCAAGCTGACCGACAAGCCGATTTCCTTCCACACGCACGAAACAGCGGGCACGTCGCTGTTGTGCATCATGTCTGCTCTTGAAGCCGGCGCCGACACGATCGACGCGTCGATGGCGCCGGTGTCGGGCGGGACCTGTTCGCCGGATATTTTGACGGTCTGGCACGCCTTGCGCGGCACCGACTTTGAAATCGACATTGACGTCGACAAAGTCCGCGCCACCGAAGAAATGCTCAAAGAAGCGTTGAGCGAATACCTGCTGCCGCCCGAAGCGACGAAGGTCGACGCCCGCGTTCCGTGGAGTCCCCTGCCCGGCGGCGCGCTGACCGCGAACACGCAAATGATGCGCGACAACGGCATTCTGGACAAGTTCCCCGCCGTCGTCGATGCGATGGAGGAAGTCGTCCGCAAAGGCGGATACGGCACGTCCGTCACGCCCGTGTCGCAGTTCTACTTCCAGCAGGCGTTCAACAACGTCATGCTCGGCCCGTGGAAAAAGATCGCGGAAGGATACGGCAAGATGGTCCTCGGCTACTTCGGCCGCACGCCACACGCCCCCGACCCCGAAGTCGTCAAAATCGCCGCGGAGCAGCTCGGCCGCGAACCGACGACGAAGACGCCGCTTGAAATCAACGACGCCGACCCGAACAAGCAGATCGGCCATTTCAAACAGATCCTGAAAGACAACGGTCTGCCCGAAACGGACGAAAACATCTTCATCGCCGCCGCCTGCGGCGACAAAGGCATCGCGTTCCTCAAAGGCGAAGGCAAGATCGGCGTCCGCTACAAGGAAAAAGCGAAACCGGTTGCCGCGACCGCCGGAAACTTCGATGTCACGGTCAACGGCAAAGCCTATAAAGTCGGCCTGAACGGCGACGTCGTAACGGTCGACGGACACGATTACACGGTCAAGGTCGGCGAAGCCGCCGCCGCGTCCGCTCCCGCCGCTTCCGGCGCCGAAAAAACGGTCGTTTCACCCGTCCCCGGAACGATCACGAAAATCAATGTTTCCGAAGGACAGTCCTTTAAAAAGGGCGACGCCCTCGCCATTGTCGAAGTTATGAAGATGGAAAGCCCGATTCCGGCGCCCGAAGACGGAAAAATCGTCAAAATCGCCGTCAAAAAGGGTGATCAGGTGACGGCGGGGCTGACATTGATGACGTATGCGTAAACGGGAGCTTTTGCCATGGATGAAGCTTTGAAAATCAAACGTCGGAAGACCTTTGCCGCATGGACGGTCGCCGTTTTGGCGGTATTGGTCGTCCTGTTCAATCTGGGAACGGTCCTGTTCCGTTCCGAAGGAATGGAAACCTTCCTCGACAACCACGAAGCGTTGGGCGAAATGATCCGTTCGACAGGGCTGTACGCTTTTCTGACCGCGGCCGCGAAAGACGGCATGGTCATTTCGACCGGCGCCGGACAGCTGATCATGATCGCCATCGGCGTTTTGCTGATTTATCTGGGCATCGCGAAAGGATACGAACCGCTGTTGCTGATTCCGATCGGCTTCGGCGGCATTCTGTCGAACGCGCCGTTAGCGGGCGTCGCGGAAGTCAGCGACGGCGTCACGGGTTTCCTGCTTTACATTTATAATTTAGGCATCGCTCCGCCGAGCATTTTCCCGCTGATCATCTTCATGGGCGTCGGCGCCATGA
>DGGW01000028.1:5058-5218 GCA_002393065.1 Alphaproteobacteria bacterium UBA3864
CATGACCGATTTCGGCCCGATGCTGGCGAACCCGAAGGTCGCTTTGCTGGGCGGCGCGGCGCAGTTCGGCATTTTCTTCACCGTTCTGGGCGCGCTGGCGCTGACGGACATGGGCGTGCTGAACTTCACGACGGCGCAGGCCGCGTCCATCGGCATCATC
>DGGW01000028.1:5273-18605 GCA_002393065.1 Alphaproteobacteria bacterium UBA3864
GGCGCGGACGGCCCGACGGCGATTTTCCTGACCGGACGGCTGGCGCCCGAACTGATGGGCGCGATCGTCGTCGCCGCTTATTCGTACATGGCGCTGGTGCCGATCATCCAGCCGCCCGTGATGAAGCTGCTGACGACCGAAGCCGAACGCAAGATCCGCATGAAGCAGCTGCGGACGGTGTCGCGCAAGGAAAAACTGGTGTTCGTCTTCGTCGTTCTGGGATTGTGCATTCTGATCGTTCCGTCGGCGGCGCCGCTGATGGGTATGCTGATGTTCGGCAACCTGATCAAGGAATGCAAAGCCGTCGACCGTTTGGCGAAATGCGCGGCGAACGAGCTGTGCAACATCGTTACGATCTTCATCGGTCTGACGGTCGGATCGAAGCTGTCCGCCGACAAATTCCTCGTCAAGGAAACGCTGGGGATCCTGTTTTTGGGATTGACGGCGTTCGTCATCGCGACGGCGGCAGGCGTTCTGATGGCCAAGCTGATGAACGCGTTTTCCAAAGAAAAAGTCAACCCGCTGATTGGTGCGGCCGGCGTGTCCGCGGTGCCGATGGCGGCGCGCGTCGCCGATAAAGTCGCGCGCGAAGCCGACCCGACGAACTTCGTTCTGATGCACGCGATGGGTCCGAACGTGGCCGGCGTCATCGGTTCGGCGGTGGCGGCGGGCATTTTGCTGGCGATGTGCGGATAATGAACAAATCGGAAGCTTTCGGTTATTTTCTGCAAAGAAAGTTCGATGCGGCGCGTGACGCTTTCGCCGCGTTGTCCGACGCGGATCCGTCCATGCGCGTCAACCGGTTATGGGCGACGGCGCTGAACGGCGAACCCGATTGGGACATGACGGCGGCGCTTTCCGCCAAACCGGATCCGGATGCGCGGGAGTTGTTCTATCTGGCAACGGCCATGCTGGAGGACGCCGAACCGGAAAAAGCGCTGGAACTGATTGATGCGGCGTTGGGAAAAGAACCCCGCAACATTGATATGTTGCTGAAAAAGGCGCAGATATTCGAACGGCTGAATCGCGGGGACGACGTGAAAGCGTTGTTTGAAAAACTGTTGCGCGATTTTCCGAACGACGAGCGCGTTCTGTGCGCCGTCGCCGCTTACGTCGTCGGATACGGCCAGACGAACCAGGCGCTTTATCTGATAAAAAAAGCCCTGAAAATCAACCGCGTTTTCACGATTCTTCAGGAGGAATTATACATCGTCCTCACCTCTCTGAACAAAGAACGCGAAGCTTTACGATATGCGGAGGAAGCCGCCGGATTTCAGGAAGACGATTTCATCGTTTTGTATGAAAAAGCGACATTGTCGGCTCTTCTGGGCAAATATGAACAAGCCGAACGGAGCTTTGCCCGTCTGGACGATCTGTACGGTCCTCTGGACGACAAAATGAAATCCATGCGCGCCGACGCCCTTTTCGGTGCGGGGGATTTTTTGCGCGCCTTCGACACGGCGCTGGAAATATCGCCCGAATATTTCTTTTATGACGGCATACGCTCCTTTTTGCAAAAAACGATTTATCTGTCCGCTCACAAACATCCGGAACAAGCCAAGGAACGCGCGAAAAAATGGCGTGACGAATTTCCGGACGATCCTTTCGTCGGATACGTTTGTGCTTCCGTTTGCGACGAACCGCAACCCGTTCCCGACGAATACGTAAAAGAAATGTTTGATTCCTTCGCGCCGGATTTTGACGACGTCCTGCTCGACAACCTGAATTATAAAGCGCCGGACATGATGCGGACCGTTTTGGAGGAAGCCGTCCGCGGCACACCGTTCCGATCGGTTCTGGATCTGGGATGCGGCACCGGATTGGGCGGGAAGGTTTTGCTCCGTTTTTTAAACAAAGGCCTTCTGACACCATCGACGCTGACCGGCGTCGACCTGTCCGGCGCCATGCTGGACGAAGCGCGGAACAAAGCGATCTATACCGATCTGGTTCAGGCAAACGTCCTCGATTTTCTGCCCGAACATCCGGCGGCGTACGACCTGATCGCCGCGACGGACGTTTTGCTTTACTTTCCCGACCCGTCGGTTCTGTTCAAGCGGGTCGAAGGGGCTTTGACGGAAAAAGGACTGTTCGTTTTCAGCTTTACGGAAGCGGAATCGCCGGAAAAAGAATCGGAACTTCAAAAAAACGGAACGTACAAGCATTCGCTTGATTTCATCACAAACGCTTTAGCCGCCTCGTCGCTGGAAATCAGGAGATCCCTGCGCGACGCGATACGAACGGAACTGAATTATCCGCAATACGGCTACGTCGTTCTGGCCGGTAAAAAGACATCATGACGGACATCGGGCAAATCAACGACGCCGTCGCCGCCGGCGATTTCGAAGCGGCTTTGCGGTTGGCGGAAAAAGGGGCCGCCCTGTGGCCGGACAACGCCGATTACGCCGTCGGACGGGGAAACGCCTTATACGGAATGAAGCGCTACGACGACGCCGAAGCCGCTTATCGTCAAGCCATAGCGCTGAACGGCAAAGACCCTTTGCCCTGGACGAATTTGGCGGGGATTTATTACGAGCGGGGAAATATTCCGGAAGGCATCGCCGCGTGCGACGAAGCCCTCAAACGCGATGAAACCTGCGTCAACGCGTGGATCCATAAAGGCAACCTGCTGATCGCCGCAAAAAAGAGCGCCGACGCTTTGACCGCTTACGAACGGGCCGAAGCCCTCGATCCCGCGGATCCCGTCATCCGTTTCAACAAAGCGAACGCTTTGGGCGAACTCGGCCGCGACGAGGAAGCTTTGGCCCTTTATCAGACGATGCTGGACGAAAACCCGAACGACGCCGACACGCTTTCCGCCAAGGCCGCCGTTTGCGAACGGTTGGAAAAATACGCCGAAGCCGCCGAAACGTATCTGGCGTTATTGCGCTTGGACGACGCGCCGGCGACGCACGTCACGCTGGGCAGTTGCCTGTACGCGATGACCTTGAACGGCGAAAACATCATGCCGTTGCTGGACGAATGGCTGACGGATTTTCCGAGCAACCCCGTCGCTTTGCACGCCTTAAAGACCGTCGGCGGTCACGCGGATCGGGCGTCGGCGGAATATGTGAAGGAGCTGTTCGACGCTTTTGCCGATTCGTTCGATTCCGTTCTGGCCGATTTGAATTACCGCGCGCCGGAACTGATCGCCGAAGCCTGCGCCGCCCTGCCCCCCGAAAATCCCAACGTTCTGGATTTGGGATGCGGTACGGGACTGTGCGGTTTGAAATTAAGCGAAAAGAGACGTTTTTCTTCGCTGACCGGTCTTGATTTATCCGAAGGCATGATGGAAAAGGCGCGCCAACGCGGCTTGTATACGCGCCTGATCTGCGCCGACGCGACGGCTTTTTCTTTGGACGCGCCCGTCGATTGGATCGTTTCCGGCGACGCGCTGACGTACATAGGCGATCTGGCCGGCGTTTTCGCCTGCGCCGCCGACGCTTTGAAACCGGGCGGCCATTTCGTCCTGACCGTTTCTGAAAACGAAGCGGATCCGGACCGGTACGCCATGGAACAGTCCGGCCGCTTCAAACACGGCAAAGACTACATCGAACAGGCTCTTTCCGGTCGTTTCGACATCGTCGCCGTCAAACGCGTCGATTTACGGAACGAAATGAACGCCCCCGTGCGCGGTTTGTTGGTCACGGCGCGTAAAAGAGCTTGAACTTTCGGCGAAGGACGGACATAATCGGGAAAATTTTAACCTATAAACGACAGGATTTTCCCGATGCCTACGGAACCCGCAAAGAAAAGAAAAAAAATTCTGACCAAAGCAGCGCTGATGAAGATTATCAACAACGAAGCGACCGGCGGTCTGGTCATGATCGCCGCAATGTTCGCCGCGATCATCTGCGCGAACACTTCGGCCCGTTTTCCCGTCGAACGCTTTTTGCATCAACCCGTAACGCTCGGCGTCGGATCGACCATGTTCGTCAAATCGATCGAATGGTGGGTCAACGACGCGCTGATGGTGTTTTTCTTTTTGGAAGTCGGTCTGGAATTAAAACGCGACACGGAACCCGATATCCGGCAGATTCTTGCGCCGTGTCTGGCGGCTTTGGGCGGAATCTGTTGTCCGGCGGTCATTTACGCGATCGTCAACAACAAAACGCCCGAATATATCAACGGCTGGGCGATCCCGACCGCCACCGACATCGCTTTCGCCCTGTGCGTGCTGATGCTGGTCGGCAAAAATATTTCACAGGCGGCGAAAACGTTTCTTCTCGCGATCGCCATTTTCGACGATTTGGGCGCCATTCTGATCATCGCGTTGTTTTACAATCAGGGCGTGACCGTTTCCATGCTCGGCTACGCGTGCATAGCGTTGAGCGTTTTGTACGCTTTGAATAAAATGCAGGTTTTGAATTTCATTCCGTATCTGCTGATGGGCGTCGTGCTGTGGTTTTGTTTCTACAACGGCGGGATCCACACGACGATGGCCGGCGTCGTCGTCGCTCTGGCGTATCCGAAAACCGTCAAAGGATTGAGGGAATCACCGCTCGACAGATTGATGAAAGTCATCAAACCGTGGGTCGATTTCCTGATTTTGCCTATTTTCGCCTTTGCCAGCGCCGGATTGTATCTGGGCGGCGTTACAAAGCACACTTTTGCAGATTCTCTGACATTGGGCATCATCTTCGGTCTGTTTTTCGGGAAACAGGCCGGCATCTTCATGACGACACTTCTGCTGATCAAAGCGAAAGTCGCCGAATTTCCGAAAACGGTATCGAAGCTCGACCTGTACGGCGTGTCGGTCGTCGCGGGAATCGGGTTCACGATGGCGCTGTTTGTCGGCAAGCTCGCCATCCCCGGCGAAGCGGCCCAGCAGGAGATCCGCTTAGGCGTCATTTGCGGTTCGCTCCTTTCCGCCGTATGGGGGGCGGTCATATTCCGTTTCGGACGGGATTTGCAACGTTTTTACCGTAAATTATCCGGAAAGAAACCCCGTTCCGCTTCCGACGACCTTTCCCGTTCATCCGTTTTTTCAGATTGAACGAACAGACGCCGCACCTCATTTCCTTTTCGGAAACGAAAGGAGGATGAGATGTTGCAGCTCAGAGCAAAAAACGATCGCGGCGAAACGAAGCTCCGCTGGCTGAAGAGCCGGCACACGTTTTCTTTCGCTGATTATTATGATCCGGCGCAAATGGGATTCGGCGATCTGCGCGTCATCAACGACGACATCATCGCCCCGAAAGAGGGCTTCGCGTCGCACCGGCACCAAAATATGGAATTGCTGACCTTTGTCATCAGCGGATCGCTGGAACACAAAGACAACCTCGGCAACCGCGTCGTCCTTCAGGCGCACGACGTTCAGCGGATCACGGCGGGAACGGGCGTCATTCACAGTGAAACGAACCCGTCTTTGACGCGCCCCGCGCATATTTTGCAGGTGTGGGTGATACCAAACCGCAAAAACCTGTTGCCCGATTACGAAAAAAGAACGTTTTCCAAACCGAACATTTTAAACAAGATCCGGCTGGTCGCGTCAAACGGCGGGAAAAGCGATTCCGTCCACATCAATCAAAATATCAACGTTTATCAAACAATTCTGGACGAAGGAAAGAACGTTCTGTTCAATTTAAGCAACGGTCGCCTCATCTGGGTTCAGATCGCCGCGGGCAGCGCGGAAGTCAACTCCCTTTATCTGAAAGCGGGAGACGGACTGTCCGTCAGCGACGAAATGGGAATCGCCGAAATCAAGGGATTGGAAAAAAACACGAATATTTTGATTTTTGAAATGTTTTCCTGACCGGACAAAAGGCTGAAGTTTTTTCAGCCTTTTATAATACCCGTTTGATTTTTATAATTTATTATTTATCATTATCATCGTGATGTTTTATTTTTCAAGGTGTGCCGTGTCCCGTATAAAAAGAATCCTTCTGCCCGTCGTTGTTGTTTTAGTCCTTATTGCCGGAGTCTTCCTTGTTAAATCCCGACCGTCCTATAAATGGTACGAAACTGTTACGATGTACCATGTTTTGGTCAAATCGTTTTACGATACGGACGGCGACGGCAAAGGCGATTTAAAAGGACTGACGCAGAAACTCGACTACATCAAAGCGCTCGGCGTCAATACGATTCATCCGTTGCCTCTCACACCCGCTCTGAACGTCGATTCCATGCCGCGAAGCCACTACGGATACGAAATCACCGACTTCAAAAACATCCACCCCGATTACGGCACGCTTGAGGATTTCAAAACCTTCGTCAAAGAAGCGCACAAACGCGGATTGCACATCGTCAACGACTTCATTACAACGGTCATTTCCGTTGAACACCCGTTTTTTCAGGACGTTCTGGGAAATCCCGACAGCCGGTATAAAAAATGGTTTATCACCGCCGACGAAATCCCCGAAGGCGATTGGATGAACTTCAACGATTACAGCGAACAGTTCAAATCGAAAGCGTGGAAACCCCTGCCTCACGGCGGATATTATTATTCTTTATGGGGCAATTCACCGTTTTTGGACTATCACAATCCGGAAGTGCGCGAATATATTCTGTCCGTGTTCGATTTCTGGCTGGATTTGGGCGTCGACGGTTTCCGCATTGATGCGACGAAACACCTTTATATCAACGGTCCGGGCGAACACAATCAGTACCATCAACCCGAGAATTTCGAATTTTGGAAACTTGTCCGCCGCCATATCACGGAAAAATACGGTCCCGACAAAATTCTGATCGCTGAAACCGTTCCCATTCCCGAAAATTACGCCTATGTCGTACCGAAACGGGAAATGTTCGATATAATGTTTGATTCGACGTTCATTAACGATTTTTATCCGTATCATGAAACAAAGATGAACGAACTGTACGTGGCATCTTTTTTACATTCCTTTTTCGACAATCCCGCAATTTATAAAAGCACGAGTTTGCACGATCGTTTGATGTACCATTCCGACCATGACGGCGCCAGGCTCGCAACGCGACTGTCCTTTCCGACGGAAAAACAACTGAAACTGGCCGGATCCGTTCTGATTTTAACGCCCGCCCATCTTAAAGTATATGCGGGTGACGAAATCGGCATCAAAGGATTCACTCCGTTTTCGGCGGGCAAAGACAAATGGTTTCATGCGTCCGTCGCTTCGATGGCCTGGAACAATACGAAAAACGGCGGATTTACGACGTCCGACCGCGCCGTCGTTCCGATCACTGACGATTACCTGTTCTGGAATGTCCGCGATCAGGAAGCGCAGTCTGATTCGCTTTTACAACATTACCGCGCCCTTATCGCCCTGAAAAACAAATACCCCGAATACTTTTTTAAAGGCGAGCGGACATCCCTGCCCGTTGACGACAACAAACTGTACGCGTATTTCCTGACGAACAAGAAAGGATCGGTTTTCGTTTTGATGAACCTGTCGTCGGAAACAAAAAGATTCAAAGCGGATCATAAAGCGTTCGCCGAAAGCCGCCGCATAAAACGATTGTTCGGGAAAACTTCTTTTTCCGTCAAAAATCAAACCTTTGAAACGGGAGCTCTTGAGCCTTACGGCACATACGTTTTTGAACTGAAAGGCGCGGGAGAGGAGCTGTTCAAATCGGACGATCCGAAACGCGCTTCGGTCGCGGATATCAAGCCCGGAACAGCGACGACGACGCAAAAAAGAAAGATACTGTTGCTGAACGATCCCGCCGACACGTCACTCACCTTGTCGGAAAAACAGGGAAAAGTGCCCGTAAGACTGTACGAACTAACGAAAGACGGCAATTACATACTCCGTTTTTCCGCTAACGTTTCCACGGACGAAGGCGATGTCGTCCTGCCGGTTCGCCCGCCGGTCAACGCCCTCCGGATCGAAAGCGAAAAGCCCGTCCGGATCGCTTACGAACGACAAAAGCCGGCTGCCGTTTTCAAAGACAAGGTTCGTCGCGTCGTTTCGACGCCGAAGAACGTATCCCTGCTGGATTTTTCGGTCGGACGCGATCGGAATTTCCTTTACTTCAAAATGAAAAAAGGCGATTACGCTCTGGTCAAAAACGGCGGATTGGATTTCATCATTCTGTTGGCGAAAGACGAAGAAAGCTCCGGTTCGGAAGAACCGTTGTCCTTCTGGCATTTGCCGCCCGTTCATACGCAAAAACAGACAACGGCTCTGCTTTTATACGAACGCCATATCAAATCGGGACACTTCCAGACGGATATCGCGCCGTCCCGGCCGTTCGGCGTAACAAACGCACCTTCGTCCATGATTTTCGAAACGATAGACTCCTTCTACGCTCTTGCCGATTTGTCCGTTCTTCCGAAAGGGAAACTTTTTGCCGCGCCGTTCGTATGGAGCGCGGGCGGCGTGTGGGGCGATCGTCCGCCTGAAGGGAAACCCGTGCCGATCGTTGAACGCATAACGCCGTTCCCGAATAAAAACTATCCGGCAAATTCGGTTCGGGATTATTTGGAGATACCTTAATATGCGCCATCTGCATCGAACCGTTTTTCTGTTCTGGTCCGTTCTTTTTCTGATCAATATCGGCCACGGTGCCGGTTGGGCGGGCGTTTATTCCATTTTAATAAAAAAGATCGGTTCCGAAACACTGGCGGATTTCTTTTTATTTTCCGCACTGGGCGGTTTTGTGCTGAACCTTTGCCTGATGTTCTTTGCCGACGTGTTAAGCAATGAAAAGCTTGTTCAGTTATCCTTTCTGACTTTCATCGCCATTCTGATTGCGACGTTGGCCCTGTTGCACGCGGAGCAATCGTTTTCCGCTCCCGTTTTCACCGCGTCGCTGATTTTCCTGGCTGTTCTGATCATCTCCGTTCCGTCCGTATACATCATTCAGACATGGAATTTGATCAACAAAACCTTTTCCCCGAAAAGCGGCGCCCGGATTTATCCGTTTCTGGCGACGGCGCCGCTGATCGGCAGCATGGCGGGCGGAGCCGTGGCGGGAGTTTTGCCCCGTTTTTTCACGACGGAAAGCCTGATCGTTTCCTGGATTTCCGCCATATCGTTCGCCGTTATCGTTACTTTTTTCCTTAAAAGAACGCTTAAACCCGTCGCGACGAACGACACGCCGCGACTTTCTTCGCGGGAACTCGTGCAAAACTTCAAAGACGGTTTTATGCATTACCGAAAATCGTCTTTCGCCCTTCATTTAAGCGTTGTTTTCATGTCGTTCTGGCTGGTTTGCACCATCGTCGATTTTTGCTACGCGAGGGCGTTGGAAAAAGTGTATCCCACCAGCGAAGGGATGGCCTCTTTTTACGGGAAATATACGACGATCGTTAATCTTTCGGCTTTGTTCGTCCAACTTTTTCTGGGGGCTAAACTGGTAAAACTGATCGGCGTCAAAGACGGATTCATGTTTTTACCGGCGTCTCAAATCCTCGGGTTCGTTTTACTGGCGTTTACGCCGGGCTTGGCGCCGATCGTGGCGATGATGTTCATGCAAACGCTGATCGGAATGTCCGTTCAAGCCAATTCGGTCAATGTGTCTTTCAACGTTTTCGCGTCAACGATACGCGGAAAAATTCGAACGCTGTTGGAAGGGGTCATCAATCCGTTGGGAGGCGTTGTCGGATCTTTGACGATCATAGCGTTGACGAAACTGCGGGCGCAAACACCGTTTCCTCTGGAACGCGTTTTGCCGTACACCGGTCTGCTTTTTGCGGGATTATGGTTTTACGCGGCCGTTAAAATTCGCAAAAGTTATATGGACGAAATCGCCCGAACCGCCGAAGAAGGTTCGATTCGCGACAAATCGGATGCGCGGGAAGCGTTGGACATCGAAAACAAAACAGCGGAATAAGACGGCGTTCGTCCGCTCCGCTTTCATCAGCCTTTTTTACCGACGATAAAGCGGCGCACCTGCGCGTTGATAAAGTTTTCCAACCAGTTCAGATCTTCTTTTGGCAGACCGCGACCGATATGCGTCGTTTGGCCGTCGGCCCCGACGACCAAAGAATACTTGAAATCGTAGCTGTTCGGCACAACGATGACAAATTCCAGTTTTTCGGGCGGAATCTGAATGCCGACCGACGGCCACAAAAACCAGCGGGATTTGATACGGATACCGTTTTTACCGATGATGATTCTTCTTCTGCGGAAAAACAAAGCCGTCGGGATCAATCCGAACAACAGCAATCCCGCCGCCAGCAACGGCATCATGACGGGCGCCGTATCATGAGCGCGCATTGCGAAAACGAAACCGATAAAAGCCAAACAAAAAAACGTCACCAGACACAAAAAAGCCGATGTTTTGGAAAAAGCGCTGTCGCGAATCAACGGATCGATCCTGCAGGCGGTGCTGTCTTCGACGATGCGGAAAGAATGAGGGACCTTGTACAAATTGCTATCGTCGATTTTGATTTTTCCGGTTTTAATCATTTCGGGCAACGATTTCTGAATATCCTCGGGCGCGATTTCGACAATGCCGTCCGCCGTGTTGAAAATCGCCGGCATATTCATCGCGCGCGCCAATTCTTCCCACTTTTTCGAAACGCCTTCGCCGTTTTTGGTGATGTAAAGGGGAATCGATTTCGCTTCATTGGAATGTTGCAGGTCGATAATATGTTGCGTAAATGAAGTCAGCCCCAGCACGCTGACGATTCGCGTCCGGTAGCGCACACCGATATAATCGTCCAGAGCCCCCGTCATACGCAGGCTTTGTTCAAACGGTTTTTGAATGATGACGGCGGCGAAGTTATGACCGATAAAGAAATCCCGTCCGTAAAACAACAACATCACTTGCGTCAGGATGATAAAAAGCCCCAACCCGACGAACAACCAGGCGGCGGACAGCCATCCCGGTTCGACCGTTTCGGAACCGGCGTCGCTCAAAATACCGAAAAAGTCTTCATCGACATGGCTCAATTCGGCGGCGAAACCGACGACAATCAAAAAAAGCCCGAATAAAAAGCCTGTTATCACGCGCTTTTTCGAAACTCTGTCCCGCGCCGAAGTCGGTCGATGCGTCACATCGAAATCCAAATAGGACGTCAACGGTCGCAACCGGCGTTTTTCGACTTTTCTTTCATCGAAGACCTGCAGACTGTCGATTTCATCCAATTCGCTGTCCTGTATTTCCGGCTGGTTCATCAATTCAAGCTCCGTTTTGGAAATTTTTTCAATTTATGACAAATTCGGCTTTGAGTCGCAAGGATATTATACTATAAATAAGGGAATAGAAAATATTTTTACGGAAGAAACATGGAAAACATCATCTCCTTTTCCGAATCGGTTCCCGTTCTGTTTGCTCTGACCGGCGTTCTGCTGGCGTTGCGCTATCTGAAGGGATTGTCCGATTTTTCTTCGGCGCTGAATTATCTGTTCAGCGGATTTCTTTGCGTTTTCATAACAAAACTGCTGGCGCCGGCGCAAGCCCATCTCGGCGAGCAGCTTTTCTATTTTCTCAATCTTTTCTTTCATCTGACGACGGCTCTGTTCATGGCCGCGGCCGCGTGCGAATTAAAAGGCATCAAATTTTTCAATTTTGTCACCGATATCCTCGGCATCGGACTGATTATCGGATGGGACTGGTACGTCATCTATATGACGGGGGACAGTCATCTGTTGATGCTGTCGATGTTCATCGCATCGTTCGGATTTGCGATCCTGGCCATTCCGTTGTGGAGCCGGAAAGGCGGACGAAAAGCCATCGGCTTTGATCTGACCGCATGGCTTTGCATCCTTCTGACACTTTACAACATCCTGCGTTTGACGCGCTGGGGGCAAAGCCTGTTGCCGCCGTCGTTCGAAACGTTCATGTTCATCGCGATCATCGGCGGATGGTTGCTGATTTCAAACAACATGATGGCGATGCAGTACGATTCTTTGATGCAGGAAATCAAAGACAACAAAGAACGTCTGCGCCTGATGGTCCAGTTGTCGCCTTTCCCGATCGTCATTTCCCGTTTAAAAGGCGACCAGCTGATGCTGATTAACGACAGCGCCGCCAAATTGTTCGGCGTCAATCCGCGCAAACTGTCCAACTTCAAAATGGTGGACTATTTCGCCGAACCGAACAAACGGCAGGAATTGCTGGCGAAGCTTGAAAAGAATCCCGTCGTCGACGATTTCGAATTTCAGGTCAAGCCGCGCACGGGCGAACCGTTTTGGTTGCTGGTTTCGGCGCGCGTGTTCGATTATGAATACGAAGTCGCTCTGTACATGGCTTTCCAGGACATCACGGACCGCAAGAAAAAAGAAATACAGCTGTTCAATCAGGCGACGCGCGATCCGTTGACGCAATGCTACAACCGCCGCCAGTTCGAGGAACTGTCCAAAAACGAAGTTACCCGTTCGCGTCGTTACAACCACCCGTTCTGTTTGTTCATGATTGACGCCGACCATTTCAAGAGCGTCAACGACACGCACGGGCACGCGGTCGGCGACCTCGTGTTGCAGGCTTTGGCGGATTGTTGCCGCCGGACATTGCGCGAATCGGACATCATATCGCGTTTCGGCGGCGAAGAATTTGTCATCATGCTGCCCGAATCGACGCTTGAAAACGGCTATCGCGTCGCCGAGCGTCTGCGTATCAATATTTCGAAAATCATCGTTAAAAACGAACAAAACGAAGACGTTTCCTTTACAGTCAGCATCGGGCTCGTTCCGTCGACCGTTACGGACAATGTGGCCGATATGCTGAAAATGTCCGACGAAGCGCTGTACGAAGCGAAAGAACACGGACGAAACCAGGTTGTCGTTTACGGCGAAAACGGCCCCGACCGCAGCTTTACGGTCGCGACCGACGAACGGATCGAAAGCGCGAAAACGGCGGCTCCGTTCTATTTCGTCCCGACGAGCCAGCCGAACAAGCCTGCCATGCACAACGACGAACCGACGGAAACGGGCGTTGTCGGTTTGAGCGGAGCCACGGCGTCCGAAAACGAACCGATGCTGGATGATGACGACGATTTCGCCGACGAAAAGTTCGAAAGCACGGGGGTTTCCCTGAACGCTTTGTACGAGGATGACACTCCGTCCGCTCCGTCGCCCGTCCCGCCGCCCGTTGGAAATGACGAAACCGATCAGGCGTATTCTTACGAACAGTCGGAATACGAAGAAAGCGAGCTTCCGGTCGAGAAAACCGTTTACGATACCGTTGAAGACGACGATATCGCCTATGCGCAAACGCCTGTTCCTCCTTCCGACGAAGAAAGCGAATTGCCGGTCGAAGAGCCCCTGTACGATACCGTTGAAGACGACGATATCGCCTATGCGCAAACGCCTGTTCCTCCTTCCGACGAAGAAAGCGAATTGCCGGTCGAAGAAACCGTTTACGATACCGTTGAAGACAACGATATCGCCTATGCGCAAACGCCTGTTCCCCCTTCCGACGAAGAAAGCGAACTTCCGGTCAAGGAAACCGTTTACGATACCGTTGAAG
>DGGW01000028.1:18632-19001 GCA_002393065.1 Alphaproteobacteria bacterium UBA3864
CGCAAACGCCTGTTCCCCCTTCCGATGACGAGGAAGAGATTTTGCCTGATGACGAGATCGGGAGCGGTAATTATCTTGTCGAGCCGGAACAGCTTTATAAAAACGACGATTCTTTAGCCGACACCGAACCGGATCTGCCGCCCGACGATTATGTTCCCGAAACGCCGGATGAAGAACAGGAAGATCTAATCAACCAATCTTACGACGACACGCCTTTGCCGGACGATCCGCAAGGGGGATATACGCCGTCGGGCATTGACAGTTTGCTGTTTTCCGATGGCGATGACAATCCGGCGCCGGACGAAGACGGCCCGGAACTGCCGCCCGATATACCGCCGACGCAGGAGCCGTCGTTCCTTGATTACGGGG
>DGGW01000070.1:0-7020 GCA_002393065.1 Alphaproteobacteria bacterium UBA3864
TTCGGGGCGGTTTTTTCGTTTTGGCGGTGGGGAACGGATTAAAAACAGCGGAACGGTCGGGAGTGAAAAAAAACCTCTTATCGTCTGTCCGGGACGATAAGAGGTCGTCCTTTTTGCTTTTCTTAAACGGAAAAGCGCGATCCGATAAAAATCTGTCCGGGATCTTTACAGATCAAATTTCGGTATCCTCCCGCAAAGACAAACCGGGATATTTAGGTTTTCATTTTTGCAAATGAAGGAATCCCTGTATCTTTAGAAGTATCATGAAAGTGTGGCGAAATTATGGCGGGAATTATGGCGAAATTATGGCAAGGCGCTTTTCCCGCAATAAAAAAGGCGGAAAATAAATATCTTCCGCCTTCTGTTTTATTCCGCGGCGTTCCCGCCCGAAGACCGGTCGCCGTTGTTCCGGTTCCCGCGCCGGCGTCTGAACCAGCGCCGACGACGATTCGGCTTTTGTTCGGATTTGTTTTCGTCCTGTTCCGGCGTCTGCTCGGCTTTCTGTTCCGGTAGGTTTTCATCGGATTGCCGGTTTTCGGACGTAGCAGGAGCATTGTTTTGCTGATGCGAACGATCGTGGCGGCGGAAGCGGCGGCGACGGGAATTGCCGGTCTTTTCGGCGGCGCGTTCTTCGTGTTGCAAACCTTCTTCGAACATATCGTCGGCTTTGATGATTTCCTCGCCGCCGTTGTTGTTTTCTTCGCGGATCACGTCTTCGGTGATGACGTCGAAGTTGTCGGCGGGCTGTTCGGGCGTTTCGACGACCGGACGCTTTTCATCGTTGTCGCGGCGCGCTTTATCGTTTTTACGGCGACGGGACGGTTTGGCCGGCTTTTGTTCCTCGGTTTCGGAAACCGCGGGCGGCAGATCGGCGGGCTGTTCTTCGCGAATGACGCGTTCCATCCTGTAATCCGTCGCGAAAATCAGGGATTCGTCCGCTTCGATGTAGATCCTGATGTTGTAGCGCGATTCGATGTCGCGGATGTCGTTGCGTTTGTTGTTCAGAACGTACAAGGCCGTTGCGGGCGAAACCGTCATGTGCAGTTCGCTGAAACGCATTTTCATCGCTTCTTCTTCCAACACGTGCAAGGTGTGGATGGAAACGGATTCCGTCGAACGCATGACGCCTTTGCCGCGGCAGTGCGGACAAACCGAATAGCTGGTTTCGATGAAGCTGGAATGCAACCGCTGACGCGACAGCTCCATCAGGCCGAAACCGGTAATGCGTCCCATTTGGACGCGGGCGCGGTCCTGTTTCAGCGCTTCTTTCATCCGCCGTTCGATGGCGTGGTTGTTGCGGGGTTCTTCCATATCGATAAAGTCGATGACGACCAGACCGGCCATATCGCGCAAGCGCAACTGGCGGGCGATTTCGTCGGCGGCTTCGGAATTGACCTTCAGCGCCGTTTCCTCGATGCTTCGTTCCTTCGTCGCGCGGCCCGAGTTGACGTCGATCGCGACCAGCGCTTCGGTTTGGTCCATGACCAGCCACGCGCCCGACTTCAGCTGAACGACGTTGCTGTGCAAAGACTCGAGCTGGCTTTCGACCTGATAGCGGAAGAACAGCGGCAAAGTGTCTTTGTACTGTTTGACTTTTTTCGCGTGGCTGGGCGCCAGCAGTTTCATAAAGTCGCGGGCGGCTTTGTAGTCTTCTTCGCCTTCGATCAGGATTTCCTCGATATCGCGGGTGTAGATGTCGCGCAAGGCGCGCTTGATGATATCTCCTTCCTCGTGGATCAGAGCGGGGGCGGAAGATTCCATCGTTTTATCGCGGATCTGGACCCACGTTTTGATCAGGTAGTCGAAATCGCGCTTGATTTCCAGACTGGTGCGTTCCTTGCCGGCCGTGCGGACGATGACGGACATGCCTTCGGGCAGGGCGAGCTTGGATACGATCGTTTTCAGACGTTTCCGGTCGGTTGCGTTCGTGATTTTGCGTGATACGCCGCCGCCGCGGGAATTGTTCGGCATCAGCACGCAATAACGACCCGCCAGCGACAGGTACGTCGTCAGCGCGGCGCCTTTGTTGCCGCGTTCCTCTTTGACGACCTGGACAAGCAGGACCTGACCGCGGTGGATGACTTCCTGAATCTTGTATTTTTTCGTTTGGCGGAAACGAGACCGTTCGACGGCTTCGTCGGCTTCGTTTTCGCTGACGGTTTCGACGATGCGTTCGGGATCGGATTCCGCGTCGCCGCCGTTTTCGTCGGCGTCGTTCTCCGTTTCCGGGGCGGGATCGGCGGCGTCGGCGTGCGAATGTTTCCCGTGTCGGCGGCGCGAACGGTTTTCATCGTCGTCGGATTCTTCTTCGGCGATGATGGCTTCCTTGAGGGCTTCGCGGTCGGCGACGGGAATCTGGTAATAATCCGGATGGATTTCCCCGAACGCCAAAAAACCGTGACGGTTTCCGCCGTAATCGACGAAAGCCGCCTGCAACGACGGTTCGACTCGAGCCACTTTGGCCAGATAGATGTTTCCTTTTATTTGTTTTTTGTTGGACGATTCGATATCGAGTTCGTCAAGTTTGGTTCCGTCCACGACGACGACACGTTTTTCTTCGACGTGCGTCGCATCGATCAGCATACGTTTTGTCATTAAAAATTAAGCTCCGCAGGCACGGGCGTCCGTTGACGCGCGGCCGGTTTGTTGTATCACGGAAAAGACCGGCGGAAGAATCGGATATGCAATGATTATCATTGAAAGTCACTGGATGAATCCCGAAAAATTAAAATCGATACGCGGTTTTTCCGTAAAAAAGTTGAATCTGTGATGTCTTTCATTTCGCGCGGTGCCGCCGAACCCGATTGTTCGCCGTTCGCGCATCATTTTTTTATTGGCGAAAACAGAATAACCGTCTATTAAGAAAAGGACAACAATATTTTAGTATGATAATGTTGTTTTTTGAAAAAACGCTGATGAGAGTCGAATGAAGGCTTTTGCGGGATTTTTATTTTTGGCGGTATTGCTGGTCGTTCGCGGCGTTTGCGCCGCGACGGTCGAAGGCGTCCGGTTCGGCGTGCCCGCGGGATCGGGGGCACGTATCGTCGTCGATTTGTCCGACAAAGCCGATTTCAGGGCTTTTTCGCTGGCCAACCCGTCGCGGTTGGTCATTGATGTCGAAAAAAGCAAACACGCCGTTTCCGAAAAAGATCTGACGGGATTGCCGTCTTATGCCGTTCGCGCCCGTTTGGGCGGCGGAACGGCGGCTCGCATCGTTTTGGAACTCAACCGCCGTTTTTCGATCGCCAAGTCTTTTCTGTTAAAACCGCAGAGCGGCTTCAAATGGCGGCTGGTCGTCGACATCGAACTGTCTTCGTCCGACAAAGCGCCGGCCGCCGTCGGTTCCGAATGGTACGACAACTCGATATCGAAAAAGTCGGAACCCGCCGTCGAACGGCGCGAACAACCCTCCGCGGCGAAAACGGACGTCGAAAAACCGCTCATCGTTCTCGATCCGGGACACGGCGGTAAAGACCCCGGCGCCATCGGCGTTTCCGGCGTTTATGAAAAGCATCTGACGCTGGCGATGGCGAAGCAGATGAGGGCTTTGTTGGAAAAAACGGGGAAGTATCGCGTCAAGCTGACCCGCGAAACCGATATTTTCATCGCTTTGTACGCCCGCCGCCGTTATGCGCGCTCCGTCGGCGCCAATCTGTTCATTTCCATTCACGCGGACAGCATCCGCAAACCGGAAACGCGCGGTTTGTCCGTTTACACACTGTCTGAAAAAGCGTCGGACAAGGAAGCGGAAAAGCTGGCCGAATCGGAAAACAAAGTCGATTTGATCGCCGGTATCGACCTGTCGAACGAAACGCAGGAAGTCACCGATATCCTGATCGATCTGGCGCGCCGCGAAACGAACAACCATTCGTCGTTCTTTGCGGAAAAAATCACGGACGAGATCCGCAAAGTCATCACCGTTCTGCCCAATTCCCACCGCTTTGCCGGATTCGCCGTCCTGAAATCGCCCGACGTGCCGTCCGTTCTGATCGAAATGGGGTATCTTTCCAACAAAGAGGAAGAAAAGCTGTTGCGTCAGGCGTCGTATCGTGAAAAACTGGCGCAAGCCGTCGTGCGCGGTATCGACGATTATTTCGCCGAACGCCACAAGGCCAACTTCAATTAAGGGATTGCCGTTATGTCGAAGCTTTTTTCCACATTATTCAGTTATGCGCTGTTTCTGGCCATTCTGGGTTTTGTCGGGGTGTTGCTGATTTTTTCGCATTACGGGCGGACCGTTGACGATTACCGTCAGCTGGCGACGTACGAACCGCCGATCACCAGCCGTTTGTACGCGTCCGACGGCGCTTTGCTGGCCGAATACGCTTCCGAAAAGCGCGCTTTCGTTCCGTACGAAGCGATCCCGAAAAAACTGATTCAGGCTTTTCTGTCCGCCGAAGACAAAAAATTCTTTTCGCACCGGGGCGTCGATTTCGTCGGCATTATCCGCGCCGTTCTGCAAAACGTCCGCAACATCAACCGCCGTCGGCGCATGATCGGCGCGTCCACCATCACGCAGCAGGTCGCCAAGAACTTCCTTCTGACGAACGAAGCCTCCTTCGAACGCAAAATCAAGGAGGCCATTCTGGCCGTCCGCATCGAGCACGCTTTTTCCAAAGAATACATTTTGGAACTGTATCTGAACCAGATTTATCTGGGGCACTACGCGTACGGCGTGGCGGCGGCGGCGCTCAATTATTTCGACAAGTCGCTGAACGAACTGACGACGGCGGAATGCGCTTTTCTGGCGGCTTTGCCGAAAGGGCCGAACAACTACGATCCCGACAAACGGTATGACGAAGCCGTCAAACGCCGCAACTGGGTGCTGACCCGCATGGCGGAAGAGGGATATATCACCGAAGAGGAAGCGAGCGAGGCGGCGCAGGAACCGCTGGTCGTTTCGAAACGCCAGCGTAAAGCCGGCGTTGAGGACGGTGAGTATTTCGCCGAGGAAGTCCGTCGCGATCTTGTTTCCAAATACGGCGAAGACGTTTTGTACAAAGGCGGTTTGGCCGTTCGGACGACCGTCGATCCTCAACTGCAGAAACACGCGGCGCAGGCGTTGCGCAAAGGCCTGATCGAATACGACCGCCGCCACGGGTTCAGAGCGCCGCTCGCCCGTTTGGACAAGGATATTTTGGGCGAAATCGTAACGATCGACGCGCCGGAGGAGGGGGAAGAGGCTTTTGTTCCCGCCTGGCTCGATCCGCTGAAGAAAATCGCGGTTCCTCCGTACGCTCCCGCCGAATGGGACGCGGCCGTCGTTTTATCGTTGGCGGCCGACAAAGCCGTCATCGGCCTGAAAGACGGCTCGGAAGCCGATTTGCCTTTGGCCGAAATGCTTTGGGCGCGCAGGAATCTGCCCGATCAGACGCTCGGGCCCGAAATCACGGCGCCGGGACAGGTGTTGTCGGAAGGGGACGTCATCCTTGTCGAACGGGTCGAGAAAAACGAAAAGGGCGTCGCCTATGAAAATCCGTCGTATGCGTTGCGCCAGCTGCCCGAGGTCGAAGGGGCGATCGTCGTCCTGAACCCGCATACCGGCCGCGTTTTGGCCATGGTCGGCGGATATTCGTTCAAAAAATCGCAGTTCAACCGCGCCGTTCAGGCAAAACGCCAACCCGGTTCGTCGTTCAAACCGTTCGTTTATCTGGCGGCGCTGGATGAAGGCTTTACCCCGTCGTCGCTCGTTTTGGACGCGCCGTTCGTGATGGATCAGGGCAACGGGCTGGGCAAATGGAAGCCGAAAAACTATTCCAACCGATTCTACGGGCCGACGACGTTGCGTATGGGCATCGAAAAGTCGCGCAACCTGATCACGGTTCGTTTGGCCAAGGCCGTCGGTATCAGAAAAGTCGTCGAATACGCGAAAAAGTTCGGTATTTCGGACGATATCCCGAACCAGATATCCATCGCGCTCGGGTCGGGGGAAACGACGGTCTTAAGACTGGCGACCGCTTACGGCATGCTGGTCAACGGCGGTAAAAAGATCGAACCCGTGCTGATCGACCGCATTCAGGACAGAAACGGCACGACGGTTTACAATTCCGATTCGCGACCGTGCGAAAAATGCCGTTCTTACGGCTGGGCGGGCGAAAAAGTGCCGCACATCCCCGATATCCGCGAACAAATCGAGGATCCGCGCAGCGCGTACCAGATCATCAACATCATGATCGGCGTTTTGCAACCCGGCGGCAGCGCGTCGAACCTGCGCAAGCTCGGTCGCACGTTCGCCGGTAAAACGGGAACGTCGAACAATTCGCTGGACGGCTGGTTCGTCGGCGTTTCGCCCGACATGGTCGTTGCGGTGTTTTTGGGATTCGACGAACCGCGCACGCTCGGCCGCCACGACACGGGCGGAACGATCGCGGCGCCCATCTTCAAGAATTTCGTTGAAACGGCGCTGAAAGACGAACCGCGCATCCCGTTCCGGATACCTTCGGGGATCAGGCTCGTCCGCGTCAATCATAAAACGGGCAAGCCCGCCGCCGCGACCGATACCAACGTCGTTTTGGAAGCGTTCAAGGTCGGCGAGGACTGGCGCGGAAAAATCAAAGGGTATATCGACGGTTCGGACGGCGATTCCTCCGTTCCGGACGGAAACGATCCCCGGGATGCCGACGATCCCGACGCGTCGGACGGCGTTTTCCGTCAAACCGAAGACATCAACGAAAACATCCCCGATATCGGAAGCGTTTTTTAACAAAATGAAGGACTTGAAACAATGAAAGCCGAAACAGCCGCTCTTATTGCCGAAATCAAGCAGTCGCTCGAACTGCTGAGGAGGCATCTTTGACTGGGACAACGCTCTTTACCGCTTGGAAGAAATCAACGCGCTGACCGCCGATCCCAACCTGTGGGACGATCCCGAAAAAGCTCAAAAGCTGATGGGCGAACGGAACAATTTGGAGGATTCCGTTTCCCGTTGCCGTGAAATCGATCAGGGCATCAGGGACGCCGAAGAACTGATCGAAATGGGCGAAGCCGAAAACGACGAGGAAATCATCGCCGAAGCCGAAG
>DGGW01000070.1:7174-7391 GCA_002393065.1 Alphaproteobacteria bacterium UBA3864
GGCGGCACCGAAGCGCAGGATTGGACGTCCATGCTGTTCCGCATGTACACCCGTTGGGCGGAAAAACACAATTACAAGGTCGAGTTGCTCGAACAAAGCGACGGCGAAGAGGCCGGCATCAAATCCGCCGTCATCCGGATCAGCGGCCATAACGCGTTCGGCTGGCTGAAAACGGAAAGCGGCGTTCATCGTCTGGTGCGCATATCGCCCTTTGACG
>DGGW01000076.1:0-536 GCA_002393065.1 Alphaproteobacteria bacterium UBA3864
CGCGAACAAAACAAAGATATGGAAAATATCGGAAATGGACGCCGACCACGTCAAAGCGTGGAGCAACGGCGGCGCGACGGATATTTCCAACTGCGAAATGCTTTGCGCCACGCATAACCGCGCCAAAGGAAACGGAAACGCGCGTCAACCCCGTCAAACGCCGCAAACCGATTAAAATAAAATAATTATAAAAGTAAAACTTTACGCTTTACCGTTTTCATAAAAAGCATTGAAAATATCTATACCGTCGTTAAAAAGCGGGCGGGAGGCTTTACGCCTTTCGCGCCGCTTGCTTTTTGCTTTCTTTTTTATTAAAAAAGAGTAGTATTTTGCAGAGGAAATTATGCAACCCGTCGATTTAAGCCGTTTGAATCCCGAACAACGCGAAGCCGTCGAAACGACCGACGGTCCCGTCCTTGTTCTGTCCGGCGCGGGGTCGGGAAAAACGACCGTTCTGACCGCGCGGCTGGCCAACATCATTCAGAAACGGCTGGCGATGCCGTTCCAATGTCTGGCCGTCACCTTCACCAACAAGG
>DGGW01000076.1:577-4641 GCA_002393065.1 Alphaproteobacteria bacterium UBA3864
TTCACCAACAAGGCCGCCAACGAAATGACCGAACGTTTGCGTTCCATCGTCGGCGAAGACGCGCGCGCGGTCTGGCTCGGCACTTTTCACAAAATCGGGCTGCGGATCTTGCGCTCGCATCCCGAAAAGATCGGTCTGTCCGCCGGATTCACGATTTTGGACGCGTCGGATCAGGAACGTCTGGTCAAACAGATCCTTGTCGCCGACGGCGCCGATTTAAAGGAAAACCAACCCGCCGCCTTGATCGCAAAGATACAGCGGCTGAAGGACATGGGACTGACGCCCGAAAAAGCGCATCAGTCCCCCCTGCCCGTGTCGGCCTTTGAAATGCGCCTCTACGCCGCTTATCAGGAACGGCTGAAGGCGATGAACGCCGCCGATTTCGGCGATCTTTTGCTGTACTGCGTCGAACTGTTCGTCAAAAATCCGGAAATCCTTAACGCTTTCCGCCGCCAATTCAAATATATTCTGGTGGACGAATATCAGGACACGAACACGGTACAATATTTGTGGCTCCGGCTGTTGGCGGGCGGATACCGCAACCTGTGCTGCGTCGGCGACGACGACCAATCCATTTATTCGTGGCGCGGCGCGGAAGTCGGCAACATTTTGCGCTTTCAGAGCGATTTTCCCGACGCGAAGATCATCAGGCTTGAAAGCAATTACCGTTCGACGGCGCACATCCTCGGCGCGGCGTCCGGCCTGATCGCGCACAACACGCAACGTTTGAGCAAAACGCTCCGCACCGCGCCGGGACGCGAAAACATGGTCGGCGACAAGGTGGCCGTCGTCAGCGTTTGGAGCGGCGAGGACGAAGCCCGCGAGATCTGCGACCGCATCGAAGCCGAACACCGTCACGGAACGCCTTTGTCGCAAATCGCCGTGCTGGTGCGGGCAAGCTTTCAGATGCGCGCCATCGAAGACGCTTTGCTGAACTACGGCCTGTCCTACAAGGTCATCGGCGGCATGCGGTTCTACGAACGCGAGGAGATCCGCGACGCGACGGCGTATATCCGCGTTCTTGTCCACCCGAAGGACGACATGGCTTTTTCGCGCATCGTCAACAAACCCCGACGCGGTATCGGCGACGCGGCGCTGCAGGCCGTTCATCAGCGCGCCCGCGCCGACAATATCTCCGATTATGAAGCCGCCGAACGGATGTTAGAGGAAAAAGCGTTCAAGGGAACGGCGAAAACGGGGCTGGAACGGTTCTTCGCGCTGTTCGGCGACTGGCGCAAAGCCCTTGACGACAACGAACCGCCGGAAGACATCCTGCGCCGTATGCTCGACGAAAGCGGCTATACGGAAATGTGGCGCAAGGACAAGTCGCCCGACGCCGAAGGCCGCCTTGAAAACCTGCGCGAACTGATCGGCAACATCAAGCAGGATTACGAATCCTTCGACGATTTTCTGGAATACATCGCGCTTGTTACCGACAACGAAACGAACGCCGCCGCGACGGGCGACTATATTTCCGTGATGACGCTCCACGCCGCCAAAGGGTTGGAGTTCGACACGGTGTTCCTGCCCGGTTGGGAGGAAGGCCTTTTCCCGCATCAACGCGCGTTGGACGAAGGCGGTTCCGCCGCTTTGGAGGAAGAACGCCGTCTGGCTTACGTCGGCATCACCCGCGCCCGAAAGAGGGTCTTCATCAGCTTTGCGGGATGCCGCCGCGTGTATAATCAATGGCAGAACGCAATGCCGTCGCGCTTCGTTTCCGAACTGCCCGACGAACACGTCAGCGCCATCGGCGGACGGTCGACGGATTACCGCCTGAACGACGGATACTATTACGACAAGCCGTCCCCCGTTTACGGCGCCCGAAAGACGGGCTTTTTCACCGCCCCAAAACGCGACGCGTTCAAAAGCGGCACCGACGTTTTTCATTCGGGCTTCGGGCACGGCATCGTCCGCGCGTGCAACGGAAAAAGCGTCGAAGTTTATTTCGACGACTTCGGAACAAAAAAAGTAATGGCCGATTATTTGGAAAAAATATCATGACAGAATACTCCGACAACTGGTACCTTTCCTTCATCCTTCCCGCCGACGCCGTGCCGTTTTTCGAACGCGCGCTCGATTTCGGCGACACCGCCCTGCTGGCGAACGAGATCGAAAAAGGCGCCGACGCGGGGAAATGGCGGCTTGAAGCCATCTTCGACGGCAAGCCCGACACGGCCGCTCTGGACGCCGATCTGGAAATCGCCGCGACGGCCGCCGGCATCGCCCTGCCCGCTTACACGCTTGAACAAATGGAGGCGCACGACTGGCTGCGCGAAAGCCTTGAAAGCTTCAAGCCCGTCGAAATCGGCCGGTTCTATATCTACGGGTCGCACATCAAGGACGCTCCGCCCGCCGGCAAAACGCCGCTGATGATCGACGCGGCGACCGCCTTCGGTTCCGGCGAACACTTCACGACGCAAGGCTGTCTGGAAGCGTTCGAGGAGATTCTGAAAACCAAAACGCCGCAAAAGGTTTTGGATATGGGCTGCGGGTCCGGCATTTTGAGTCTGGCCGCCGCCGCCGTTCTGCATACCGGCGTTCTGGCGGTCGACATCGATCCGGAATCCGTCCGCGTTACAAGCGAAAACGCCGTTAAAAACAATCTGTCCGAATATATCGCGGCGTTGACCGGCGACGGATATCAGGACGAACGGGTCAAAGAAAACGGCCCGTACGATCTGGTCTTTGAAAACATTTTGGCCCGCCCGCTGACGATGATGGCGGCGGATCTGGCCGCGAACCTCGCCGCGGACGGCTTTGGCATCCTGTCCGGCATGCTGACCGAACAGGAAAGCTGGGTCGAAGAAGCTCATACGGCCGTCGGACTGACCGTCAAAAAACGTTTCCGTCGGGACGAATGGTCAACGCTGATCGTCGGACGATGACAAAGGGGGAAAACGCATGAATGAAAAACTGACCGCCCTGCGCGAATGGATGCTTTCCAACGGATTTTTCGGCTTTGTCGTGCCGTCCGCCGACGAATATCAAAGCGAATACGTCGCCCCGTGCGACCAACGGCTGGCCTGGCTGACGGGGTTCAAAGGCTCAACGGGAGAAGCCGTCATCCTGCTCGACCGCGCGTTTCTGTTCGTGGACGGCCGCTATATCCTGCAGGCGCAAAAGGAAACGAACCCCGAAGAAATCACCGTCATTCAAACAAACGACGGACGGACCGCCGATTGGCTGTTCGCCGCTTTTCCGAAAGACGCCCGCATCGGCTACGACGCCCGATTTTTCACACCGAAAGACGTCAGCCGGATGAAAACGGCCGCTAAAAACGGCGCCGTGCTGACGCCGTTGGCGTTCGGTCCGATTGACACGCTTTGGACGGACCGCCCGAAAACGGCGGCCGGCTGGGCGGTGCATCTGCCCGAAAAATACACGGGGCTGGACAGCACGGCAAAGATCGCGGACGTAACGGCTTCGTTGAACGTGGACGGCGACGACGCCCTCATTCTGACGGATCCGGCGTCCGTCGCGTGGCTGTTGAACGTGCGCGGCAACGACATCCCTTACGTGCCGATCGTCCAATCGTTCGGCGTTTTATATAAAAACGGAACTTTCCAGTGGCTTGTCGACGAAAACAAGATCACCGACGCTTTGCGCGCAAAATTAAGCCCGCTGGTCGAAATCGTCCCGCCGTCCGCCCTGCCCCATATTTTGGAAGTTTTCGGCGCGCACGGCGTCAAAGTCCAACTCGACACGGCGCGATGCTCCGACCTGATTTATTCTATTCTGTCGGCCGGCGGCGCGAAAGTGCATGAGAAGGAAGATCCGTGCCTGCTCCGCAAAGCCTGCAAGAACGTCGTCGAACGCGACGGCGCGGTGACCGCCCATATCAAAGATGGCGCCGCCGTTTGCCGTTTTCTGGCCTGGTTCGACAGGGAAGCGCCAAAAGGCGCTTTGACCGAGATCGACACGGTCGAAAAGCTCCACGATTTCCGCGCCGAAAATCCGCTCTATCGCGGCGAAAGCTTCGCCACCATCGCCGCTTCCGGCGAAAACGCGGCCTTCATTCATTACCATACGGACGAAACGAACAACGCGCCCGTCAGAAAAAACGC
>DGGW01000033.1:0-7976 GCA_002393065.1 Alphaproteobacteria bacterium UBA3864
TGTTTTGTTTCTTTTCGAATCCGTTTCGGGTATAGTGGCGGCAGAGATGGCTTTATTTATTTAAAGGAGAAGATCATGCCTTTGCTGCCGACCGCCGGTCAAACCGCGCCCGCCTCTTCCGCCGCCGTCAAAACGGGAACGGAGGAAGCGTTCCGCGCCGATGTCGTCGAAGAATCCAAAAACAAAATCGTTCTGGCGTATTTCTGGTCGCCGAAAAGCGATCAGTCCGCCAAATTCGCCGCTTTGCTGGAAAAATACGTCACCATGGCGGGCGGAAAGGCCGCTTTGGTCAAATACGACATCGACGCCTGTCAGCGACTGGCGATGCAGTTGGGAATCCGAGGCGTGCCGACGACGCTCGTTTTCGCCAAGGGCGGCATGCTGGACGGTTTCGCCGGCGCCCTGCCCGAATCGCAGTTGAAGCAAGTCATGCTCTCTCTGCTCGGCAAAGACGCCGTTTCCGCCGACGAGCTGCTGAAAAAAGCCGACGAGGTGATGAAAACCGGCGATGCCGACGCCGCGCTCGCCGCCTATTCCGCCGTTTTGGAAAAGGACCCGTCCTGTCCGGACGCTTTCGCCGGCATGATCCGCTGCTTCATCGCGCAAAAACAGTTCGACGCCGCCAAAGATCTGGCCGAAGGACTGGAGGATTCGGTCAAAAGCCCCGCCCTCGACGCCGCGAAGACCGCGCTGAAGCTCGCCCTTGAGAACAGGGATGCGCCCGCCATCGCCGACGCGAAAGCCGCCGCCGAAGCCCGTCCCGACGACGCCGACGCGCAAATCGCTTACGCGACCGCTCTGTTCGCCGACGCACAGACGGAAAAAGCGGTCGAACTCCTGCTCGCCGTTTTCGAAAAGGACACGACGAACGAAAAGATCCGCGACGCTTTGTTCAAGCAATTCGCGGCGCTCGGCCCCGCCGATCCCGTCGCGAAAGCGGGACGGCGCAAAATGACATCTTTGCTGTACGCGTAAAGGACGCTTTGATGACCGAATCGATTTTCGACACGCCCCGTTCGCAAATGCCGGCCTTTCTGCCGGCCCTGCCGTTTTCCGGCGTTTTCCTGTTCCCGGGGACGCGACTGGACCTGCGCGTTTACGAACGCCGCTACATCCACCTGATTTTCAACGCACTGGCGGACACGCGCATCATCGGCGTCGTCCATCCGTCCGAACAGCCTTTGCCGCTGAAAAGCCCGAAGCTGTATTCCGTCGGGTGCGCCGGCCGGATCACGGGATTTACGGAATCGGACAATCTGCTGCTCGTAACGCTGACGGGACTGTCGCGTTTCAGGATCGTTCGCGAAACGGAGTATCCCGGAACGGCGTACAAGAGCGTCGAAGCGGACTATACCCCGTTTGAAACGGATTTTTCGACAACGAGATTTTCCTATGACAAAAAGCGGTTGCATAAAGCTCTCGACCGTTACGCGGCCGCGATGAAGCTGGATTTTTCGTCGGCGGACCTGAAAAACGTCGCGCCCGATCGCGTTTTGACGACTTTGGCGTCCGTCCTTCCCCTCACCTGCGCCGAAAAACAAGCGCTGATCGAATGCGAGACCCGTGAAAAATTTTACGACACGCTCGTTCTGTTGCTTGAAATGAACGCCGCATCCCTGTAATCGAACCGGTATCCGAACAATGTTTTCCGTAAAAAATTTTCTGCCCGAAAGCATCAAAGCGTCCTTCCGCAAAACCGCCGTCACATTGACGGGACTGGCCGTAGCCGGTTTCGGCGTCGTTCTTGCCGCGGCGCTTTTGACCTATCATCCGACCGATCCGTCATTCAACACCGCCACCGGCGACGTCGCCGAAAACATTGCCGGTTCGTTCGGTTCGTACGCGGCGGATATGCTGTGGCAGTATACGGGACTGGGCGCTTTGCTGTTCCCCGCGGCGCTGATCGCGTGGGGCATCATCATCATTCGCGGGAAATGGCACAAGTATCAGCTTTTGCGTGTCTTATGCTTCGTCCCGACTCTCCTGCTAGCCCTGATTTTCCTGTCCGCCTTTCCGAACAAGGCCGTCTGGCCGCTTTACGCCGGTCTGTCGGGCGCGGTCATGCCGGCCTTTTACGATCCGGTCGTCGATTTGATGAAAAGGCTGTACGTTCCGTTCATCGAATACATCGTCCAACCGTTCGTGTTCGTCGCGCTTCTGTTGGCCGCGGCAACGACGTTCGGCATCCCGTTCTATCTGGTCCGCCGCTGGATCGCCGCGCTTTACCGGAGCGCCAAAGCGTTATGTTCCGCGCTTCTGCACCGTCGCAAACGGCAGGAAACGGACACGGAAACCGACCTGCCCGACGAACTGCCCGAAAGCCTGCTTGAACCCGTTCAGGAAGAACTCCCGCTGCCCGAAAGCCCTCAACCCGCGCCGCAAAAGACGGTAAAGAAAGTCAAACCGAACGCCATCGTCGAAGCCATCAAAGACAAGCGCGTCTTCCATCTGCCGAAAATCGACTTTCTGGCAAAACCGAAACAAAACGCCGACACCGCCGTTTCCGCCGAATATCTGGAAAAGCGCTCGCGTCAGCTTGAAAGCGTTCTGGAAGAATACGGCGTCAAAGGAAAAATCGTCGCCGCGCACCCCGGCCCCGTTGTCACTCTGTTCGAACTGGAACCCGCCCCCGGCATCAAAACGACACGCGTCATTAATCTGGCCGAAGACATCGCCCGTTCCATGAGCGCTTTATCCGTCCGCATCGCCGTCGTCCCCGGTCAGAGCGTCATCGGTATCGAAATGCCGAACGAAAAGCGCGCCGACGTCTACTTCCGCGAAATGGTCGCCGATCCCGCGTTCAAAAACGCCGAACGACCGCTGACCATGGCTTTGGGCAAAGACATCGGCGGCAAACCGACGTTCACCGATCTGGCGAAAATGCCTCACCTGTTGATCGCGGGTACGACCGGTTCCGGCAAGTCCGTCGCCGTCAACACGATGATCCTCTCGCTGCTGTTCCGCCTGACGCCCGAACAATGCCGCATGATCATGATCGACCCGAAAATGCTGGAACTTTCCGTTTATAACGGCATCCCGCACCTGTTGACACCCGTCGTCACCGACCCGAAGAAATCCGTTCTGGCGCTGAACTGGGCGGTGCGCGAAATGGACGACCGCTATCGTTTGATGAGCGAGATCGGCGTGCGCAACATCGACGGATACAACACGAAAATCAAGGAAATGATCGCAAACGGTCAAACGACCCGCGAAGTCCTGACCGGCCACGACGAAAACGGCGACGAAATCTGGGAAACGCAGGAAATGAACCTGCGCCCGTTCCCGTACATCGTCGTCATCGTCGACGAAATGGCGGATTTGATGCTGACCGCCGGCAAAGACATCGAAGTCGCGATCCAGCGCATCGCGCAGAAAGCCCGCGCCGCCGGCATCCACCTGATCATGGCGACGCAGCGTCCGTCCGTCGACGTCATCACGGGCACGATCAAAGCGAACTTCCCCGAACGGATCAGCTTCCGTGTCACGTCTAAAATCGACAGCCGCACCATTCTGGGCGAACAGGGCGCCGAACAGTTGCTCGGCCGCGGCGATATGCTTTATCTGGCGCAGGGACAGCGCGCCGTCCGTCTGCACGGACCTTTCGTCAGCGACGCCGAAGTCGAAGAGGTCGCCTCTTATCTGCGGTCGCAGGGCACGCCGCAATACGTCAGCGCCGTCGTCGAGGAAGTCGAGGAAACGGTTGTCGAAAACGGCGCCAGCTCGGCATCGGCTTCCGACGCGGGCGGTGACGACATTTCGTTGTACGACAAAGCCGTCGACATCGTCCTGCGCGACAGGAAACCGACCACCAGCTACATCCAGCGCCAACTGCGCATCGGGTACAACCGCGCCGCCGACCTGATTGACCAAATGGAACGCGAAGGCGTCGTTTCCGCCCCGAACGTCGCCGGAAAGCGCTCCATCCTCGTCCCCGACCATCGTAACGAATAAGGATTTTCCATGCTTGTAAAAACGCTTTTTTTGTTGCTTTTGCCCCTGTCCTGCGCAACGTCCGCTTTCGCCGGACAACCGCCCGTTCAGGATAAAAAGGAACGCGTCACCGCCCGAATCGAAGCGTATGTCAATTCCATCAAAACCATCAAAAGCGGCTTTTATCAGGTCACGCAGTCCGGAGCGTCGGCACAGGGACGCTTTTACGCGATGAAGCCGAATAAAATGCGGCTGGATTACGACCCGCCGACGCCGATCGAAGTCGTTGAAGACGGATACTATCTGATTTTCCACGATAAAAAGCTGGAACAGGTCACTTACCTGAACCCCGATGAAAATCCGGCCGCCATGCTGTTAAAGGAAAACTTTTCCTTTGAAAAGGACGGTCTGCTGGTTGAAAACGTCAAAGAGGCCGACGGTCTGATTTCCGTTACCGTTTCCAAAAAAGAAGCGCCACAAATGGGGAAAATCACGCTGATTTTCAAGGATAGGCCTCTGGCGCTGAAACAATGGCAGGTCGTCGACGCTCAACAGAACGTGACGCTTGTAACGCTGACGGACACCGAATTCGACGTGCCGCTTGACGACAAGCTTTTCAAATTCAAAGATCCGTACAAAAAGCGCCCCGGCGACTAATCGTCCTTCTTCCGCGAAAACAGCACGCGGGTCGTATCATACACTTCAGCGAACACGTCCTTTAAAAACCGGCTCATGCTTTCCTTCGCGTTTTTCAACTTTCCGGGTACGGAACCTTCCGCGCCGTTGACGGGAGCGTCTTCCGCCAAATCGAAAGCTTTCGCCAGTTCGGGCAACGTCTTTCCCTGAACAAAGACGGAAATGATCACCAGAAAGAAAACCATGTTGAACAGAAACGGCGCGGCCGGATAGGAAATCATCAACGGATACGTCGCCAGAATGATCGGCGTCGCGCCTTTCAACCCTGCCCAAAAGATGAAAAGTTGCTCTTTCGGCGTGTAGCCGCTTTTGATCAGGCACAACGCGACCGCCAGCGGACGGGCGATCAGCATCAGAACGACCGCCAACCCCAAACCGGTCGAGAAAACATGGGAAAACTCGTGCGGCGTCGTCAGCAATCCCAGCGTCAGGAACATCGTGATCTGCATCACCCACGCCAGAGCGTCGTGAAATTCGTTAAAAACATCACGGTAATAATACTTTTTATTGCCGAGCAAAATACCGGCAAGATACAGCGCCAGAAAACCGTTGCCGCCCAGAAATTGCGTCAACGCGTAAATCAGAAAAACGGAACTGACGCCGATGACCGGATAAACGCCGCGTTGAAAAATATCGATATTTTTCAACAAATGCAAAAAGACGTGGCCAAAAAAATATCCGCAAACGACGCCGATACCCATTTGAGCGCCGAATTGGAGCAACGAATCCCGCAACGAAAACTGATGCGTCGTCAAAACGCCGATGACCGCCATCGACAAAATCACCGCCATCGGATCGTTACTGCCAGATTCCGTTTCCAGCAACGCCTGCAACTTCGGGTTCTTCAGCTTTAAGCCGCTCGACCGCAATGCGTTGAACACGGCGGGCGCGTCCGTCGACGACAGAATGACGCTTAACAGCAACGACACGTCCAACGGCAGACGGAACAGCCAATACGCGCCGCAGAACATAAAAAAAGCCGTCAGCGCGACACCCAGCGTCGACAGCAGCGACCCGCGGAACAAAACGGATTTGAACGCTTTCCAATCCGTGTTCAGACCGCCCGAAAACAAAATAAAAGCCAGCGCCACCGTTCCGATGTAATTCGCCAGCTTTGCGTCTTCGAATTTGATGCCGCCGGGACCGTCTTCGCCCGCCAGCATACCGATGCCCAAAAACAGCAAAAGGGAAGGAAGCCCTGTTTTAAACAAAATTTTTTGAGCGAACAGGCAACTCAACAACAGAAAGCCGAAAGTCGCCAAAAAAACGTCGAAGGTCATCCTTCCCCCTTTATAATCATAAAATCAAACCATGCCGAGCGCCGTCTTGTACGTATCCAACATAAAATCTTCTTCCTGACGTTCCATGTCGTCTTTTTTACGGAGCTTGATGATCTCCTTCATCGCCTTGACGTCGAAATTCGCCGATTTCGCTTCGTCGAAAACGTCTTTGATATCGGACTGGATGGCCTTTTTTTCCTCTTCCAGCCGTTCGATTTTTTCAATGAACGACAGCAAGCGGGAAGCGTCAACACCGTTGACGTCCTTGATTTCCTGATTTTCTTCAGACATGAAACCTCTCCTTAATCGACCGGTTCTTCGGCGTCTTCGATGTCAAGCGGAAGCGGCGCGGAAGCGACGGCGCCCGCCGCATCGGCGATCGCTTTTTTCAAATCGGTTTCGGTGCAAAGTCCCAACAAAACCGGATTGCGCGCGACGACTGTCGAAATATTCTTGTACGTTTTGTTCCGAATCGCGTTGATCGAATTGCTCGTCGTTCCCAACAAACGGCGAATGTCCGTATCGGGGATTTCGGGATGATGCTTCAAAATCCACGCGATCGCGTCAGGCTTGCCCTGCCGTTTCGCCATCGGGGTATAACGCGCGCCTTTGGAACGAGACTTTGCCGTCGGCAATTCCGACTCCTTCATCTGCAAAACGGCCGACGGATCGGCTTCGCAACGCTTGATTTCCTCCGCCGTCAACTGACCGTTAGCAATCGGATTGCGTCCCATCATGCCGATATTCACGTCGCCGTCGGCAATCGCCTGAATTTCCAACGAATGCATTCCGCAAAACGCGCCGATCTGTTCAAAAGTCAAAGTCGTGTTGTCAACCAGCCACACGGCGGTTGCCTTGGGCATTAACGGTAAAGCCATTTTTTATTCCTCTTTCAAAGTAAAAAACATTTTAGGGCAGAATAGACCAAAATCGCCCTCAAAGTCAAAAGCTGATATGCGTGAAAACGATATTTTTTACACAACGGAAAAAATTCGCCGTTTTCCGTCAGTCTTTTTTGCGCGCGTCCGTCAGCATCAGGTCGGACGGCGCCTGTTCCGCGGGAATCGGATCGTCCGTATGACGGCAATGCCCTTCCAAAAACGCGCCCTGCTCGATTTCAAGACGTTCGTGCGTGATGTCGCCGATGACCTTGGCCGTCGTCGCCAGAAAGATGGAGCGGGCGCATAAAATACCGTCGATGTGACCGTGGATCTTCGCCACGTCCGCCTGAACGGAGCCGTGAATCTGCGCGTTCGCCCCGACGACCAGAACGCGGCAACGGATATCGCCTTCGATAACGCCGTCGACATGGACTTCGCCGTCGCACACCAAATCGCCGGTTATCGTCAGATCCGAACTGATAATCGTCGGCGTCGTCGGGCGGCGGTCATTGTTTTTGATTCTTGTTTCAGCTTCGCGTTTAACCTTTGAAAACATTTCTTTTAGCCTTTATAAAAGTCATCGGGTCAACGGGATAACCCCTGACACGAATTTCATAATGCAAGTGAGCCCCGGTACTGCGTCCCGTATTGCCGACCGTCCCTATTCTGTCGCCGGCGCGGACGGCGTCGCCTTTTGAAACGAAAAGCTTGTCCATATGGGCGTAGCGCGTTCTGAACCCCAAGCCGTGGTCGATTTCGACCATGTTGCCGTACCATCCCCATTGTCCGGCGCGAATGACCTTGCCGGGCGCCGTCGCAAAAACGGGTTCGCCGGTCATACCGCCCAAATCGACGGCTTCGTGACGAGCCGGCGCCCCCTGGAACGGGTCTTCGCGCGCGCCGAACGGCGACGTGACCCGAATCCTTTTAACGGGCTGACCGATCGGCAAAGCTTCCTGCAACGACGACAGATCGTACCAGCGATCCAGCTCTCTGTTCAAGCTGACCAAAGAAATATTCAGCCTGTTTTCCGAACGGGGTATCGGCGCGGGAATATAAGGTCCGCCCGTCCCCGCCGTTTCTTTGTCGCGACGGACGCGGGACAATAAAGACGACATGCCGATCCCCGCGTTTTGCAAAGACTGCTTTATGCCGTCCAGATTGTTTTCGATAACGTCGATGTTTTTCC
>DGGW01000033.1:8010-26984 GCA_002393065.1 Alphaproteobacteria bacterium UBA3864
CGATGTTTTTCCCCGCCACATCCGCCATTTTACGGAAAGCCAACACCTGCGCGTCCTGCATATTGGCGATCAGCTTTTCCATTTTGCGGACTTTACGCTGCAAAAAAACGGATTCGGACATGGCCAGATCACGCTGCAAAGCGGTTTTATAGAGCGTCGTCTTGTCCCGTCCGGCGTCGCCGCCGTCAATCATCCCCGCCAGCCGTTCGCGGACGAAAGCGATGTCCGAACGCAAGGTTTCCGCTTTTTTCAATGTTTGTATTTCTTTGGGTTCGTCGGCGTCCTCATCGCTTTTTTTCACCGACACCGGCATTTTTTCGGCCGCGTCTTCCATAACGGCGATGCCGACGTCCAATCCCGACAGGACTTCGCCCAGCCGGTCGTTCAAAACGCGGACTTCCCCGACAAGATTGTCATACGCCGTCGAAACGGTTTGCGCCTCTTTGACCTTTTGGATGAGCACGCCTTCGGATTTAACGAAAAAAGCCGTCGTCAGACCGCACCATAAAACGCAAAGCAGAGCGAACGCGAAAACAAAGGCCTGTACCGATACGGGTAAAGTAAAGCACCGGACACCGTTGTTTGTCCGAATAATCAAATCCCGCGGAACAAACAAGCTTCGGAAAAAAGAAACTTTACGCACAACAACTCCGTTTCTTGCAAAAATCCTTTTGGCTTTTCGGACAGCATACTATACAATGAGCCGTTTTTGAAGTTTTTTTTGTAAACGGATCGTTAAAATGGACATAAAAAAAAGACTGGCTTTCGTTTTCGGAACATGGTTCGGCGCGGGAAGATCCCCGTTCGCGCCCGGAACGGCGGGATCTTTGGTCGCGTTGCCGTTCGGCTGGCTGATTATGCTGTTTTCGGGACTGACGGGGCTGATCGTTGCGGCGATCGTCGTTTACATCGCCGGAACATGGGCGGCCCGCGTCGTCATGGACGATATGAAGGTCGAAGACCCCGGGTTGATCGTTATCGACGAAGTCGTCGGACAATGGATCGTCCTGATGACGGCGCCGTTCACTTTAGCGGGGTATCTGGCGGCTTTTGCCCTGTTCCGCCTGTTCGATATTACAAAGCCGTGGCCGGCATGCTGGGCAGATTCAAAGCTTCATTCGGCAACGGGCGTCATGCTTGACGACGTTTTTGCGGGAATGTACGGCGCGTTGATTCTTTTCTTCGTCCCGCCGCAATGGTTGGGCTTTTTGCCGTTCTGACCGTCTTATTCCACGTTTTCCAAAACGACGAAATCGCCGTCCTGTCCCATGTTCAGGGACGAACGGGCGGATTCTTCCAACATATCTACATCCAGACTTTGCGGTGAAAGAGCTTTGACCTTGCGTTCGGTTTCCGCCCGCCGCATCGCCACTTCTTCGGCGATACGACGGGTGGCTTTGATTTCCTGACGCAATTCAAACATACGGCGCAAACCGCGTTCGCCGTTGACGGCATGGTATCCGAAATAAGCAATCAATGTCAGCCAGAACAGCGATCCCCAAACACGCCGAAACCGCCTGATCAGATCGCGTCTGAAAGTCATGCCGTTTTCTTTTTCCTCATCGCTTCGGCACCGTTGACGACATCCAGCAATTCCGTCGTGATGTTTTCCTGACGCATTTGCTGATAGACCTGATTCATTTTTTCAAGGTTGTCGTCAATGTTCTTTTCGGCGGCCTGCATGGTCGTCAAACGCATATGGTGTTCCGCCGTCAGAGCTTCGGCCAAAGCGATGGACAACGTCATCATCAGACGCTCTCTCATCAGCGATGAGAAAAGCTTGCCGGAATTCATCGTGTACACGGGGAAACGACGAGATTTCCATTTCCGGCCGCGCAGATTCTTCAGCCATTCGTCGCCCATCGGGATCATCAGACTTGAAAACGGCTGGATATTGCTGCCCCGCTTGCGCTGATAGAACAGATAAACGTTTGACAGGCCTTCCGTTTGCAACAATTCGTTGATTTTGACAAGGACCGCGATCGCCGTCGTAGAGATCGCCTTGACCGAATTGGATACGGGATAGGCGCCGGAAATCGTTTTCTCCGCCCGCTCCAACAAACCGATGATTTGCCGCCCGACGGCCAGATACCTGACGTTTTCGGGCATATAGCCCTCTTTTTTCAGCACTCTGCCGGCTTCGGCGACGACATCGCGATTCAAGCGTCCGACCAAGCCCGTATCGGATCCGATGATCACGGCCAAAACCTTCCGCTGCGCCGGCGGCAAAGTCTTCGGCTTCGGAATGGAAACGACGCCGTGCCGCATCAGCACGGAAACACCGGCGTCGATCGTTTCACCGTAAACGGACAGGGATTTCAGCGCCGCGTCATATTGCACGACGCTGACGGCCGACAAAGACTTCATCGTCGAAACGATCGCACGCATATCTTGCGTCGTCTTGATGCGTTTTTGCAGAGCCTCCAACCCGTCCATCGGATCACCTTTCCTTCAATACGCCGGCACCGATCAGTGCTTTTCTGAAGGTGTCGAGCAAATCAGCCTTGACTTCCGGCGACAGTTTTTTGCGATCGAGAATCATATCCGCAACGTCTTTCTTTTCAGTCTTCATCACGGAAGAAATCGTCGAATACGCCATTTCCCGATCTTCGTCGGCCACGTTGTCCAGCACGCCTTCGACCGTCGCCGTCAAAATCGCGATCTGATCGACGACGGGAACGGGACGGAACTGCTTTTGCTGCATAACGGCACGGATGGCGCGACCGCGCTTAAGCTGCCGTTCCGTTTCCTTGTCCAGCGAAGAACGGAATTTGGCAAAGCTTTCCAATTCCTCGAACTGCGAAAACGACAACTTCAGCGGACCGACCAGCGAACTGTAAGCAGGCAACTGCGCGTCGCCGCCCACGCGGGAAACCGAACGCCCCGTGTCGATGGCCGGCAACAAGCCCTTCTGGAACATCGGCGAAGACAGATAAATCTGTCCGTCCGTAATGGAAATGATGTTCGTCGGAATGTACGCGGAAATGTTTTGCGCTTCCGTTTCGACGATCGGCAACGCCGTCAGCGAACCGCCACCGAATTCGGGACGCAGACGCGTCGAGCGTTCCAGCAAACGGGAGTGAATGTAGAAGATGTCGCCGGGGAACGCTTCACGTCCGGGCGGACGGCGCAGCAACAGCGACATTTCGCGGTAAGCGCGGGCATGCGCCGTCAGATCGTCGTAAATCACCAGAACGTCTTTGCCCTGCTGCATGAAGTATTCGCCGATCGCCGTCGCGGCATACGGGGCGATGTACTGCAAACCGGCCGTTTCGTCGGCGGACGCCGCCACAACGATCGTGTTCTGCAGAACGCCGTATTTCTTCAGGTTGTCAACGACACGGGCAATCGCCGTTCCGCGTTGCGCAATCGCACAATAAATGGAAATGACGCCGGTGTCTTTCTGGTTGATGACGGCGTCGATCGCCAAAGCCGTTTTACCGGTCTGACGGTCGCCCAAGATCAATTCGCGCTGGCCGCGGCCGATCGGCGTAAACGAGTCGATCGCCTTCGTTCCGGTCTGCAACGGAACGGAAACGGGCGCGCGGGACATGATCGGATACGCTTCCCGTTCGACGGGCAGACGCTTGACAGCCTTGATCGGACCTTTGGCATCCAGAGGATTGCCCAGAGGATCGATCACGCGACCGAGCAGTTCGTCACCGACGGGAACGTCAACGACGCGCCCCGTACGACGGACCTCGTCGCCGGATTTTAATCCGACGGGTTCGCTCAGAAAAACGACGCCGACGGAATCGTTTGCGAGCGTAAACGCCATTCCCGAAACGCCGTTCGGGAACAAAAGCAATTCTTCCATCCGAACGTTTTCCAGCCCGTCCACTTCGGCCGTCGTTCCCGACAGAGAGTGAATCGTACCGATTTCTTCCTTTTCGAGTTTTTTCTCCGTCGCGTCCACAGCCCCCAAAACGGCGGAAAACGCTTTATCCGTTGCTTCTTTCAACATAATTCGATCCCTTATTCTTTATCGGCTGACGCTTCTTCATCGCCGGCCGTCAAACGCACTGCCACGGCATCCAGAGCCGTTTTCAGGTTGTCGGTAAATTCGCGCACATAAGCTTCGGTCGTCCACGACAGGATCTGCCCGCCGGAAGACATTTCGACGCCGCAACCGATATGCGGATCGGTTTTAAAGTCGGCGTTTTTCACGCCGGCCGCCTTGATCAAAGCGGCTTTGGACTTCTCTTCAAGAGGAAAAGCCGTTGTAAAGACGGCGTGATCCCCTTTGATCCGATCGGATTCCGGCAAAGCCTTGAAACGCTCTTCGGCGATGGCGACGATCCGTTCTTCCAGAGACGTGCCGGCCAGTTCGCCCAAAGCCTTATGCGCAAACCGATTGAAGTTTTCGACGATCTGATTGCACATTTCCGTTTCGAGCATAACGCGTTCCTGACGCAGATCCTCTTCCCAGCGGGCACGCGTTTTCGCGGCGCCGGCGCGCACTTCGCTTTCTAAACGGGCGCGCAAGGTTTCGGCGTCGGCCTGCGCCTGTTGCAACAAAGCGCGGCGTTCGTTGTCCATTTCCTCGCGCCGACGGTCAAGTTCCGCCAAACGCAATTCCGCTTCCGTCTGCAACGCTTTCGCTTTGCTTACTTTTTCGGCGACGCTCGCCTCTCTGGCGTCAATGGCCTTCAACAAAGGCTTGTACAGGAATCTGTACAGCAAAAGAACCAAGATCGTCAAATTGACAATCTGCGCAATAAAAGTAATATTGTGGATCGAAACCATGCTCGCACCCTTTCGGCGAAGATGTCAATTATTTCGCGGCAACGGCGACAGCCTGCTGCCAGAACGGATTGGCAAACAGCAAAATCATCGTAACGACGAAGCAGTAAATCGCGCCCGTTTCGATAATCGCCAACGAAATGAACATCGTACGGGAAATCATACCCGCTTCGTCCGGTTGCTGCGCGATGGCGGACAAACCGGAAGCCGCCGCGTTACCTTCACCCAAGCAGGATCCCATACCGCCCAAGCCGATGCACAGTCCGGCCGCGATAACGGTAGCGGCGCCGATGATAGCCATAATATCCATAGTGTTAAGCTCCTCTTATTTGTTTTCACAAGTTGTTTCGGTTTCGCCGCCCTCCGTCTTTACCGGTGCAACGGAAGACAGATAAACAACGGCCAAAACCGCAAAAATATACGCCTGAATCGTTCCCGTGAACAATCCCAGCATTTGCATCGGCAACGGCACGATAAACGGCACGAGCATCAGCAAAATCGATCCGATCAGCGCTCCGCTGAGCATATTGCCGAACAAACGGATGGCCATCGCCATCGTTGACGTCAAATCGCTCAAAATATTGATCGGCATTAAAATGATCGTCGGTTCGGTGTATTTTTTCAAATACCCCTTAATTCCGGCGTTCCTTATCCCGTAAAAGGGAATCCCCAGAACGACGACGAACGCGAAAGCCGCCGTCGTCGTCAAAGAAGCCGTCGGCACCTTGAACCACGGAATAATCGACAGCAAGTTGCACATCGCGATAAAAAGAAAGAACGTTCCGACCAACGGCAGATATTTCATCGGCCTGTCGTTCGCCATTTCGCGAACCTGGGAACGCATACCGGCGACGATGACTTCCATCGCCGTCTGCCAACGCGACACCTTCGTGCCGGTTTTCAACCCGCGGGTAGCCAGCCATGAAATCAGCACCAACAGAGCCATCACGATCCACGTCGACGCGATCGTCCAGTTGACGGGAATACCGAAAATCGTAAAGGCGATCGCCTCATCATAATTTTCTATCATGCTGTCAGAATCCTTTTCCCGATTTTTTCAAAGAAAGTTTAAACATTTGCGTCATCACGACCTTGACGGACAGGAATGCGCCGAAAGCAATCAGCGCACGACGCCAATCCCCCCGCATGACCGCCCACAAAGACAGAACGAAAAGACCGTTGCGCAAAAACCAGCTGGTCAGCAGTGTTTTTGTCGGATGTTCGCTGTCCTTTAAATTTTTGACTGTCAGCCACAGCCCGCCGAAATACGCGATACCGACCAGCAATCCGGTACCGAGGCATAAAGCGACGACGGGAAACGTCAAAGGAACGTTACTTGGTATCACGAGCGTCCCCTTCTTTCTGCATTTCCGCGATTTGTTGTTCGCGTTCGGCCTGATTTTTCAACGTTTGGTCGATCGCTTCGCGCTTGAGCCACTGCGCCGCGGCAAAAACGCCGAACACCAACCCGACCAGCATCAGGTTCAGCGACCATGACAACCCTTCCTGCGGATACTTCCCGTCCAGCCAGCGCCCGATGAGCGCGCCGACGGCCGTCGGAACGGGAATATACCATCCGGCGGATCCCCAAAAAGCGATTCCGAGGCGCGCGGGAGATTCCCGTTTGGCTTTTTGTCCGACCAAACGGCTGGCCACACGGTTGACCAACTTGTTTTTCAAAGTTTCCTCAACCTTTTTCTTGTCGGTCGAAAGCTCTCCCTGTTCGCGTTCTTCGGTCATCAGAAGCCTCCCTGACTCAATTTCAGCAAACCGCGCGTCAGATTGACTTCAAGCCGCGTCAACGCGGTGTTCGCCGTTTTACGTTCTTCCTCGACTTTTTTGAATTCTTCGCCGATCATGCGGGTCAGAACATTCAGGTCGTCGTTGATGACGGCGCGGCGAACGGACAAAAAGATATTTTCGCCCTCTTTGACCAAAATCCCGCGATCGCAGGCCATGAACAGCTCGCGCCCTTTATCCTCCCCTTCCGTCGGATTGAACGAAACGACGCCCGGCGCCACCGCCGTAACGAAATCGGCGTGATCGGGCAGGAACGTCATCGAACCGTTTTCCGCCTCGATACGCAAACGGGAAACTTCGACGTCGGTCGCCACACTGGTCGGCAAAAGGGTCTTTAATCTCATCAAGCCGCCTTCTCTTTCATTTTTTTGGATTTTTCGATCGCTTCCTCGATCGTGCCGACCATATAGAAAGCGTTTTCGGACAAATCGTCGAGTTCGCCCGACAAAATCCGTTCGCATCCCGTCAGCGTGTCGTCCAGTTCGACGGAACGCCCGTCCATGCCGGTAAAGTGCTTCGTCGTATAGAACGGCTGCGTCAGGAAGCGTTCCAGCTTACGCGCTTTCAACACCGTCTTCTGATCGTTTTCGGGCAGTTCGTCGAAGCCGAGCATCGCGATGATGTCTTTCAAATCCTCGTATTCCGCCAGCGTACGGCGAACGGCCGTCGCAACGCGGTAATGACGGTCGCCGACCATGACGGGCGTCAGCATGTTCGACCCCGACGCCAGCGGGTCGACCGCAGGGTACAAGCCCTGCGCCACGCGGGCACGGGACAAAACAATGTTCGACGACAAGTGCGCGAACGTGTGGCTGGCCGACGGGTCGGTCAGGTCGTCGGCGGGAACGTAAACGGCCTGAATGGACGTGATCGCGCCCGACTGCGTGGAAGCGATGCGTTCCTGCAACGACGCGATTTCCGTCGCCAGAGAAGGCTGATAACCCACGCGGGACGGCATCTGTCCCATCAGAACGGAGATTTCGGAACCCGCCTGAACGAAACGGAACACGTTGTCGATCAGCAACAAAACGTCCTGTTTCTTGTCGTCGCGGAAGTATTCCGCCATCGTCATCGCGGCGTGGGCGACACGGGCGCGGATGCCCGGCGCTTCGTTCATCTGGCCGAACATCATGACGGTCTTGTCCAAAACGCCGGCGTCGCGCATTTCGCGATAGAGCTGTTCGCCTTCGCGGCAGCGTTCGCCGACGCCGCAGAACAGGGAAACGCCTTCGTAACGGCCGACCATGTTGTTGATCATTTCGGTGATCAGAACGGTTTTGCCGACACCGGCGCCACCGAACAGACCGGCTTTGCCGCCGCGTTCCATCGGGGCGAGAAGGTCGATCGACTTGATGCCGGAAACGAAAACCTTGGAATCCGTTCCGCGCGCCGCCAAAGGCAGGGAATCCGAATGAATCGGGCGACGTTCGGCGTCCGTGATCTGCTCGCCGCCGTCAATGGCGTCGCCGAACACGTTGAACATCCGGCCCAAAATCTTTTCCCCGACGGGAACGGTCAGCATGTGACCGGTGTCGACGACTTCCTCGCCGCGCGCCAGACCGCGGGTCGGCCCCATCGCCAAAGCGCGGATGTTCTTGCCGTCCAAATGGGTTTGGACTTCCAAGCGCAAATCCCCTGCGTGCAATTCGTTATAAATCTCGGGAAGCTTTTCCGGAAAAGTGATATCAACAACGCTACCTTGAATAGCGCTGATCCGGCCTTTGTTTTCATTCGATTCCATTTTGTTTTATCCGCTCCGTTAAAAAATACGGTTAACCCTACTTTTGGCAGTAATACCCGTTTTGCAACGAAAAATCAAGCCTCGTTTTTCATTTCCCGATTTCCGGAACGGGCGGCGCCAAAGACGGGGCGACATCCGGAGCGGGAGCGACGGCTTCGTTTTCCGCCTCGGCGATTTCGGCTTTGATAAACGCCGCAGGCATTTTCGGAACGCCGAGCTTCTGTCCCAAAGTCGATTTGAATCCTTTGATGACGGGAACTTTGAACTTGCGGACCGGCATCTGCGGCGACGGCTGAGCGTTCTGATTGCTCTGCGCCGCGAGCTGCGCGCGTTTCCAAGCCGGCAAATCGGCGTTTTCGTCGCCCGTTTCGTTCAGCTTGAACGTCGGCGGCGGCGGCGGCCTGTCGTCCTCGTCGTCCTGCATCTTGATTTCGACCTGAACGGCTTCCTCGATCTGCTTGTTCTGCTCCTCGGGCGAAAGGACGACAATCTCGACGCCTTTCTTGTCCTTCGGGCGGACGATTTTGATCAGATCCTCGCTCGACACCTTGTCGTACATCATCAGGACGGACAGCGGGTTTTCGATGTGGTGCTGGATCAGACGCTTGATTTCACGGACGCCGTTTTTCGCGATGAAAACCTCGTCCGCAAACCACTTGCGCGCCTCCAAAGTCAGCTCGGCCCGCAGGCCGACCGCTTTGGCGCGTTTGACGAACTTGTTAAGGTGGATATCCACGATCGCCAGCAGATTTTCCTCCGCCAAACCGTGGAACGGGATGATGTCGTCGATACGGGCGAGAAATTCGGGACGCAGGTTTTTGCGCAGAAACTCCATACGCTGATACCGCGGCAGGTTCGCACCCAGGTTCGACGTCATGATGACAATCGTGTTGCGGAAGTCGACCGTGACGCCCTTTCCGTCCGTCAAGCGGCCTTCGTCGAGCAGCTGCAGCATCAGGTTCAGGATTTCGCTGTGCGCTTTTTCCAATTCGTCGAACAGAACGACCTGATACGGACGCAGACGCACGGCTTCGGTCAGGACGCCGCCGTTTTCAAAGCCCGGCGTTCCCGGAGGAGGACCGAGCAAGCGCTGAACGGAGATCTTTTCCATGTATTCGGACATATCCAGACGGAGCAAGGCGGTTTCGTCGTCGAACATGAATTCGGACAACGCCTTTGCCAATTCGGTTTTACCGACGCCGGTCGTACCGATGAACAGGAAGGTTCCCAAAGGACGGTTCGGATCCTGCAGACCGGATTTCATACGCCGGACCGCACCGGAAATGACAGAAATCGCCTCCGGCTGGCCGATGACGCGCCGGCCGATGAAGTTTTCGAGGTCGATCAGCTTTTGCTTGTCTTCCGCGCCGACCTTATCCATCGGAATACCCGTCCAGAAAGACACGATGTTCGCGATGTGCTGGTCGGTCAGAACGTTGTCCGTCGTTTCACCGCTGTCCAGATCCATCATCAGCCCCGTCGCCGCTTCGTCCAGAAGGTCGAGCGCCTTTTCGGGGAACAGACGGGATTTGACGTAGCGCGCGGACATGGAAACGGCGCGCTGGACGACTTCGTCGGGGATCTTGATGCCGTAGCGATCCTCCAAACGGGGAACGATGCCGCGCAGGATGTCCGTCGCCTCGGCGGGCGTCGGTTCCTCGATGTACATCGTTTGCAGACAGCTCATCAGGTCGGGGTCGGTTTCGATATAGACCTTGTACGCGTTCAGTTCGGCTTCGACGACGCATTGGATGCCGCCGTCCAGCACTTTCGGCTTTAAAAACTTCGGGATATCGTGGTCGCCGTTCGGCGTCATCGCCAAAAATCCCAAATCGTTGATGAAGAGGATCTTCTGCCCTTTCGCCGCCTGCAGTTCCTGAAAAGCCTCTTTCAGGCAGTCTTCGTACTGTTCGTGCGTTTTGCAGTCAATCATCATTGTCGCGACGTCGACGCCGACGATCGTGCGGCCGCGCAGTTTCGGGGGACAGTCGCCCGCCGCCAGAGCCGCCGCAACACCGATGACGATCGACGTTTTGCCGAGCCCCGTCTGTCCCAAAAGCATCGGGTTGCTCTTCATGTCGCGCAGCAGGATGTGCATCACGCGCCGGATTTCCTTTTTGCGTCCGATGACGGGTTTCAGTTCGCCGCGCTTGAGCTTGTCGGCATAGTCGATGATGTACTTGCTGGTCATAGATAAAGCTCCCCTTTAAAAGCGGCGTGAGTCGCCCCCGTCATCAGAATATCACCGTTTTCGTCCCATTCGATGACGAGGGAGCCGCCGTCCATGCGGATTTCGGCCTTGCGCGCGGACAAATTCCGCCGCACCGCCGCCGTCAGCGTCGCGCAGGCGCCCGTGCCGCACGCTTCGGTCACGCCCGTGCCGCGTTCCCACACCCGCATGCGGATAACGTCGGGTGCAAGCACTTCGGCGAATTCGACGTTCGTGCGTTCCGGAAAGAACGGATGGTTTTCGACCTTCGGCCCGAATGCCGCGATATCGAGCGAATCGACATCTTTCACAAAGAAAACGGCGTGCGGATTGCCCATCGACACGCCGACCGGCGCGGGCAGTCCTTTGACGATTTCGGGCAAAACGGTCGTATCGACGGGAGCCGCCACCGGAATTTCGCGCCAACCGAGCAAGGGCTTGCCCATATTGACGGTCGTTTGGTCGTTCTCGGCGCGGCGAGCCTTAAGGATGCGGCCGTCGGGGGCTTCCATTTCGATCCGGCTGCGCCCCTGCCCGTCCATGAAATAACGGGCGGCGCACCGCGAACCGTTGCCGCAGGCGCCCGCCGAAGAACCGTCGGCGTTAAAGAAAAGCAATTTCAGATCCGCCCTGTCGGAAGGCTTCAGAACGATCAGCTGGTCGAAACCGACGCCGGTTTTCCGGTTGCCGATCGCGCGGATCTCGTCGGGCGTCAGATCGATTTCGCGCAAAATCACGAAATCGTTTCCGAGCCCGTCCATTTTAACGAAAGGTATCGCCCTCATCGGTTCAGTCCCCCTATTCTGTCCAACGCTTTCAGCGTGTTTTCACGCGTATTGAACGACGTCAGACGGACATAACCTTCGCCGCAGGCGCCGAACCCGCTGCCCGGCGTGCAGATGATCTGCGCTTCGGTCAGGAATTTTTCAAACAAAGCGACGGAGCTCATCCCTTCCGGCGTCGCGAGCCAGATATACGGGGCGTCGACGCCGCCGTACGCCGTAAAGCCCTTGTCCGCCAGACCTTCGCGGATCAGACGCGCGTTTTCCATGTAATAGTCGGTCATGGCCTTGACCTGTTCTTTGCCTTCGTCGGAAAAAACGGCTTCGGCGGCGCGCTGGACGATATAGGCGACGCCGTTGAATTTCGTCGTGTGGCGGCGGCTCCACAAGCGGTTCAGCGGCACTTCCTCCCCCGACGGCGACAGGGCTTTGAGCGATTCGGGAACGACCATGTACGCGCAACGCACGCCCGTGAATCCCGCCGTTTTCGAAAAGGAGCGCAGCTCGATCGCGCATTCCTTCGCGCCGGGGATCTCGTAAATGCTTTCGGGGATGCCGGGGGTGCGGATATAGGCTTTGTACGCCGAATCGAAAATGATGACGGATTTGTTCCGGCGGGCGTATTCGACCCACTGCGCCAGTTGGTCGCGCGTCATGACGGCGCCGGTCGGATTGTTCGGCGAACACAGATAGATCAGGTCGAACGCCTTGTCCGGAAGCGCCGGCGAAAATCCCGTTTCCGCCGTACTGGGCAGGAAAGAGACCTTACGACCCGCCATGATGTTCGTGTCGCGGTAAACGGGATAAACGGGGTCGGGAACGGCGACGGACACCGAAGCGTCGAAAATTTCCTGAATATTGCCGACGTCGCACTTCGCGCCGTCCGACACGAACACGTCTTCGGGACGGATGTCGATGCCGATGGCCTTGTAGTCGTTTTCGACGATCGCCTCGAGCAGGAACGGATACCCCTGCTCCGGTCCGTAACCGCGCATCGTTTTCGCGTCAAGCATTTCATCGGCGGCCTTGTGCATCGCTTTGACGGCGGCGGCGGGAATCGGCAAAGTCACGTCCCCGACACCAAGGCTGATGACGTCCGCCTGCGGATTTTCGGCTTTAAACGCTTTGACGCGTTTGGCGATATCCTGAAACAGGTAGTTGGGGGACAAATCAAAATAATGAGCGTTCGCTTTAATCATTTTCAATCCTTCCGGCATTCACACGCTTTTCAGAACGGCGGCGTCGTAGATTTGCTGCGGTTCGCCGTCCGCGTCCGTTTCGCACACCAAAATCTGTTCCGAAGAGCGTATTTTTTCGCAAAAGGAAGGAGGAACCGTTCCCAGAGAAATCAACGGCGAAGCGGGATCGCGCATCAGCAGGGCTTCGAAATCGCCGTTGCGGTTTTCAAGAGTCAGGAACGGATCTTTCGCCGCGCCTTCGGGCCCTTTGAAAACCAGCATGATGTTTTCGTCGCCCGTCAAAACGAAATCGCATTCCTTCGCACCGACCGCCGCCATTTCATTCCTCTCTTCCGTAAAAAACTTAAGGCGGCTCAGTATAACAAATCCGACGGAAATGAAAAGGCGAAAAAAAGGGCGGCCGTTAAAGAAATTCTTTGATTTTCAAAACGGCGTCCTTCAATCCGATCCGTTCGACGGGCGTGTTTTCCGGAAAAGCCGTCAGCGTTTCGGACGGCATCGCCCGATCGAGCATGACAAAGACGCCTTTGTCCGTTTTTTTGCGGATCAGACGGCCGAACGCCTGCGCCAGCTTCATGCGGACGATCATCAGGTTGTACGCTTCGCCCTCTTCGCCGTAAGCGGCTTTTCTGGCTCTGTGCGCGATGTCGGGCCTGTTCCACGGCACGCGGTCGAACGCGATCAGCCGCAACGACCGCCCCGGCACGTCGATCCCGTCGCGGACGGCGTCCGTGCCAAGCAGGCAGGAGTTCTCGTCCGCCCTGAAAATGTCCAGAAGCGTTTGCAGGTTCACGGCGTCGATGTGCTGCGCCAGCAACGGCAGTCCCGCCGCGGCCAGAGGATCGGCGATGCGCGCGTAAACGGCTTTCAGCCGTCTGATGGCGGTGAAGATGCCCAGCGCTCCGCCGCCCGAAGCCAGAAAAAGCTCGCGATACGCGGCGGCGACCTGATTTTCGTCCCGCTTGTCCACGTCCGTCAGGATGAAAACGCGCGCGCAGTCGGCGTAATCAAACGGCGACCTGAAATCGGCTTTGACCGGACGGAACGCGGCGTCCGGACGTTCGAAATGGACCAATCCAGTCCGTTTCATCGCGTTCAGCCAATCCTTTTCGTCGTCGCCGCTTCTGTCCTTGAGCGTCGCGGAAGTGATCAGAACGCCGTGCGCCGCCTGTCCCAAAACGTGCGCAAAGGGAATCGTCGGATCGATCCAATGACGATGGTAACCGACATCGGAATCAAAGCCTTCAACGCGCGTGACCTCCAGCTTGTCCACAAAATCGGGCGGCGTTTTCAGCGCCAGCTGCTCCAGCATGACGCGCCACACGGACAGCGGTTCCGCCGCCGATTTGCGCAACGTCTTCAAAACGGAATCGTAGCGCGTCTTGTCCGCCGGTTCCAGCGTCGCGGCGTTCTTGTCGACATATTTTTCGATCAGCGTCATCAGCACGCAAATCTGCCGCTCCAGCAATCCGACTTCGCCGTTCAGTTCGTCGGCGGCGGCCGCCAGCGACGGATCGAGCGGACGCGGTTCGCATTCCAGCGAATACAGCGCGTCCGTTTTTTCGGCGCGCGCCAAAACCTGCCGGTAAACCTGCGTCAAAAACTTTTCGGCCGTTCCGGACGGCGTTCTGTTCTTCAGCCGCGTCAAAGCGCCGGGCTGCGGCAGGAAAGACGCCGTTTCGATCACGTCTTCGACGGCGGCGGCAATATCCGGATCCAACATGATCAGGTCTTCCAACCGCTTTTTTATGCCGTACGCCCGTCCCTGTCCGGCGCTTCGCCGCTTGTCGGCCAGACCGCACAAAGCGCGGCGGATCTCCAGTCCTTCCCGCACGTTGATCTCGCCCGCAAAGATGTCGTCCGCCGCCGCGAACAACTGATGGCCTTCGTCGAACAGAAAACGCGTCGGCAGAACGGTGTCATCCGTCGCGCCCGCCAATTGAGTCATCACCAGAGCGTGATTGGCGACGACGATCTTCGCGCGCTTCGAACGGCGGACGACCCTTTCGATAAAGCATTTCTTATAATGGGGACATTGCGCGAACAGACACTCCCCGCGCTTGTCGGCCAGCCCCGCCAATCCCTGCGCGTTCAGCATGTCCGCCAGCCAGCCGGGGAAATCGCCGCCGTTCAGGTCGCCGTCCCGCGTCGCGGAAACCCAGCGCGCGATCAGACCGAGCGGCAGCGCCGTGCGCGGCGACGCCTGAATGCGACCGACGGCTTCGGCGAAATTCAGCAGACAGAGGTAGTTTTCCCGCCCTTTGCGCACGACGACGTCCCTGTCGCGAATCTTTGGGTCGGGATAAAGTTTCGCCAGTTCGGCGTCCAGCTGTTTCTGCAGAGCGCGCGTGAACGTGCTGATCCACACGGTCCCGCCGTTCTTGCCGCTCCAAACGCCGGCGGGCGCCAGATACCCCAGCGTTTTGCCGATGCCCGTCCCCGCCTGCGCCAGAACGGCGACGGGCGTCCCCTCGTCTTCGCGCGGATCGAAAGCGGCGGCGACGGTCTTGGCGTACGCCGTTTGATCGTCGCGCCGTTCCGCGCCGTTCGAACGGGACAACAGCTCCGCCAGCTTCGATTCGGCTTCCGCGGTTTCCACCGGCAGGGAACCGGCGGGATCGGGCGGCGCGCTTTCCTGCCATTCGGGCAGGGAATCCCATACGGCAAACCCCGTCAGGCCGGCGATTCCGGCTCTGTCGGGATTGACGCCGAGAGCGGCCAGAACGTCGACGCCCCACACCCATTCGGCTTTGCGTGTCATCGTCAGAGCCAGCCCGACGGCCTTTTGCCTGTCCTCTTTTTCAAAAGCGGCCAGCTTGGACAGCAGGCGTCCCGTTACGGAAAACAGCGCCTTTATTTCGTCTTCGGCGATGCGCGGTTCGGACAGTCCCAAATCGACGGCGACGGCGCGGACGGTCGGCACGACGGGACGGGCGGGACAAACGAAAGCGTACAGTTCCAGAACGTCCAGCACGCCGCGCGGCATATTGGCGCCGAGCCTGCTTTTCATCATCGGGCGGTTGCACAGCAAAACGGGACGGTCTGCCGTCGCGGCGAAAACGCCGTGCGCGGAATCGATGCGCGTCAGGTTCCCCTGCGCGTCCCCGATCGTGAAGCGGTCCAGCCCCGCCGTCAAAGCCACCGGTCTGCCGTCGGACATCCTTGAAATTCCTTTCCGTGTTTGAAAGGATATTAGCCCGTTCGGGGCGCGGGCTCAACACTTTAAAAAAGAAAACTCCCGCCGGACGGGAGTTTTCTTGTTCAGTCGTTATCGGTTTCGGGTTCCGGCGTCGGCGGCGGCAGATTGTCGTCGCGCGGCGGCATCGGCGGCCGCATGTCGTTTCCGCGCGCAGGGAAGCGATGCCCGTGTTTTCCGTGGAAATGAGCCTTCATAAAGGGCATTTTCCCTCCTTTGCCGCAATCCTTGAATCCCTTTTCGAAACGGCGGGCGAATTCGGCGCGTTCTTCGGGCGTCATTTTCAAAATCCGTTCCTTCATCGCGGCTTCGACCTGTCCGTCGATGCGGCGGCGGATTTCCGCGGCTTTGCCCATCGCTTCGGACAATTTGGCTTCGTCGACCGGATCGCGGCGGATTTCGGCGACGACGGCCCTGTGCGCCTTTTTCATTTCTTTCTTGTTGGCCTTGAATATCTTTCCGAATTCGGCGAAAGGAGGTTTCATTTTTCCGCCGCGCATCGGCATTATCATCGGCTTTTCCTTCGGGAAAGCATGGCAGCGCCCCAGCATGTATCCGGCGAAAGCGAAATTCATCGCCAGCGAAACGCCCAGCACGCACACCAGCGAAATCAAAAGTTTTTTGTTCATCATCGTCATACTCCGTATGTGTAAAGCGATTCGAAATACTGTTCGGCGTCAACGACTTCCGCCGACGCTTCGTAAGACCCGAAAAAGAAACCGCCGACGGTCATGACGACGGAAAGCCACAAAGCGCTTTTCCAGAACAGCACCATGATTTTTTTGTCCGACCATACGGCTTTGGCGAAGATCCTGTCGGCCAACCCTTCGTTTTCGGGGACCTGCCAGCGGGACAGAAACGCGTCGAGTTCGGCATCGGTTACCGTTTCAGTCATGGTTCTTCTCCTTTTCCAAAAGGTCTTTCAACGCCTTCCTCGCCCGAAACAGCAGCACCTCGACCGCATTTTGCTTCATCGAAAGGACCTCCGCCGCCTCTTTGGCTTTCAGCTCCTGATAACAGCACAGGATCAGGACCTCTCGCTGCCGGTCGGGCAAAGCGTCCAGAGCGGCTTTGACCCGTTCGGATTCCGATTTCCGGATCACCGCCTCTTCGACCGATTCGCCGTCCGCCGTCATCGTTTCGGCGTTCAACTCCTCCGTCGGACGTTTGGCGCGGACCTTGTCCGTAAAGTCGTTGTAAACCAGCCGGTAAAGCCACGAAACGAGCGATCCCGTCGGCTGCCACAGGGCGGCGTTTTTCCACACCTTCAGAAAAACGTCCTGCGCCAGATCTTCGGCGTCGGCCCTGTTCCCGCCCGTCAGGCGCCACGCCAAAGCGTACACCCGCCGTTCGAAACGGTTCAGAAACTCGCGGAAAGCGGCTTCGTCGGAAAGAGCGATGCGGCGCATCAGGTCTTCGTCTGTCGGGGCTTTCGTTTGTTCGTCCACGTTCGTCTTCTCCGTCCGGTTCATACGGGTAAACGGACCGTCTTGAAAAAAACTTACAAAATTTCTTCGCGGCCTTCAAAAAACAGATCGTACGCGTTTTGATAGAACAGCGCGTGCAGCAGTTCGGCGGCTTCGTCTTCTTCGTCGTCGAAAGCTTCAGCCACGGCGTTTTTGACCTCCGCGATGCGGGACGGATAAAAATCCGGATTGCCGAACGGCCCGAGCGGAATGTCCGTGCCGAACATCAGATGCGAAACCGTCGTTTCGTCCGCGCGGTTCAACGCGGCGACGATCATGCCGGGGGACAGCCACGAAATATCGGCGTACAGGTTCGCCGCGCCCGACATCAGCGCCGTTTGCAACAGCCCGAGGGTGTACCAGTGGTTCTGGTCGTCGCCCATGCCCATGTGCGCCAGAATGACCGGAACGTCCGGAAACTTGCGCGCCGTTTCGAAAATGTACATCGGGTCGGAATAATTGTCCTGCGAATGGAACAGAACGGGCAGTCCCGTCGCCTGCGCCAACTCCAGATACGGTTCGTACAGCGGATCGTTCGCGTTCAGGCGCAACGTGTTCGGATGGAGCTTGATGCCGTAGATATCGTCGCCATGTCGGGAAATCAGCCGTTCCAGATTGGTCGCGTCGCCGAAGCCGGGCTGACCGACGATCAGCGATTTCAGCTTGGCGTTTTGCGAAGCGACTTTGAGCATTTTTTCGTTACATTCGGTTTCGTCCTGTTTGGGAATGCCGTCGACGCCGCAATCCATGCCGCTCATGTTCGAAATCATGACGGCGACGACTTCGTTTTCCTCGGTTTCATCGCCGAGATCGATTTCGAAAGGCTCTTCGACGGCCTCCAAAATCGTTTTTTCCGAAAAATTGACGTTGTCGGCGCTCCACGATCCAATATGCGCGTGAGTGTCGATGATTTTGCCGTAGTCTTCTTCCTTCACCATAATTCAACAGTCCTTAAATAAGAGTAGTCCGCCGAAACCCGTCCCTCCGTTTCGACGGATAGGATTTAATCTTATCGGCGGGCGAGTTCAAGAAAATTTATCGCATTTTTTTATCTTTGGCGGAGAACGGCGCTTTATGAAGCATACCGCCGCACATCGAATGCGCGACGCCCGTCGTCGTCGGGAACGAAAAAGGCAGGCCGAACAGACTGCGCACCGCCAGAAAAGCGAACCCCTGCGCTTCGATGAAATCGCCGTCCCAGCCGACTTCGCGCGCGCCTTCGACCGGCGCGTCCAATCTTTGCCGGATCATCCGCATCAGCGTCGGATTCCGCGCGCCGCCGCCGCAAGCGATCCACTTCACGGGCTTTTCGGGCAGGAAAGCTTCCGCCGCTTTGACGCTTTCGGCGGAAAAAGCGGTCAGCGTCGCCGCGCCGTCCGTCAAAGACACGCCGTTCAGGTTTTCCATGATCCGTTCGGCGAATTCGTCGCGATCGACCGTTTTCGGCGGCTCTTTTTTAAAGTAAGGTCGGCGCATCATCACGGACAGGATCTTTTCGTCCACTGTTCCGCCGGCGGCGGCGTTGCCGTCGAAATCCATGTTCGTTCCGCACTTTTTCATCATCCAGTCGTCGATCAGCGCCGTGCCCGGCCCCGCGTCGAACGCCGTCAGTTCGCCGTTTGCGCCGATGTAGCTCAACGTCGCGATGCCGCCGATGTTCAAAACGGCCAGAGGCTTCGGCAGATCGCGCGCCAGAGCCGCGTAAAACGAAGGCATCAGCGGCGCGCCGTTTCCGCCGTTCGCGATGTCGGAATTGCGGAACCGGTTGACGACGTCGACGCCCGTTTCGGCCGCCAGCAGGTCGCCGTCGCCGATTTGCGCGCACACGCGTTCCGCCG
>DGGW01000042.1 GCA_002393065.1 Alphaproteobacteria bacterium UBA3864
CCCGCCGATGCGCCTGTTCGCGCCGTCCGAGATTTCAGTTATTGATTTGAAACCGTTTGATTCGTAAATATTTACAAAAGATTAAAACTTTTCCCGCCTTTCGTTTTATGCTAAAGTTTCATTGAACCGCTTTAAAGGACAGCGTTGATGAAAAAAAGCTTTTTTCTTTTGCCCGTTTTGTTCGCTTTGGGGGCTTGTTCGTCCGCCAAACCGCTGGACAAGCAACGGATCGCAGTCTTTTCCGGTCAGGATCTGCCGGCCGTTCGGGAAGCGTTCCGACAGGGCTTTACGCCGGAATCCGCCGATGATTTCGGGCGGACGGCGCTGATGTACGCCGTTTGGAAAAATCCGGACCGGAAAGTCGTCGATTTCATGATTTCCAAGGCGACAGATATCGACGCGGAAAACGAAACGGGAAACACGGCGCTGACGATTGAGCTGAAAAAGAAAAACGCGCGGCTGCCCGTCGTCGAAGCTTTATTGCGGAAAAAAGCCGATGTCAAACACCGCAATAAAGCCGGCGTGTCGCCGATCCTGACGGCGGCGAAACGCGTGAAGGATCCGAAAATCTTTTCCGCTTTGATCAAGGCGGGCGCCGATGTCGACGACACCGTTGACGAAGAACCCGTCAGCGGTCGGACGCCTTTGCTGGTCGCGGCGGAAAGCAACGGGAATCCGGATGTTTTGCTGACCCTGTTAAAGGAAAAAGCCGACAGGAAAGCCGTCAACGAAAACGGTGAAAACGCGCTGATGATCGCCGTTTTGAAAAATAAAAACCTTGATGTCGTCAAAGCGTTGCTGCCGCTTTTCGATTTGAGCGCGCGTGATTTTTCATGCGGGAGCGTCCTGCAGAAAGCGCGTAAGCGCGTCGGTCTGCGCGAAACGGCGTTATACGGCGATATCGTCGAACGGCTGAAAAAAGCTAAACAGGCTTTCGGAAAGAACGCCTCCTGCAAAACGGGGGAAAGCTATCAGCATTTGCTCAATTCATGGACGGGCGCGCCGTTTTCGGCTCTGGAAGCCTCTTGGGGAAAAACATTTAAAAGCCGGACCGTTTCCCCCGGCGTCAAGGAATACTTTTACGGATACGCCCATCAGATCGCGGCCGAAACGGGTTTTTCGATGTCGCGGGCGGTGTTCGGCAAAAACTTTACGGGCGGGTTTTTGACGCAGCCGCCGGCGCCGCAGATCAAAAATTTCTGTCAAACGAGCTTTACGATCGAAAACGGCATCGTCGTTTCGGCGCGCTATACCGGTAACGCTTGCGGAGGAGAGTAAATAATGAAAATCATCAAACTCTTGCCGCTTTTTATGATCACGCTTGCCGGCTGTTCTTCTTCGGACGGGGAACTGCGCAGACAAGTCGTCGATTCCGTTCGGAGCGGCCGTTTCGACAAGGCTTCCGAAACATTGTTTTCCGAAAACTATATGCGGAAATCCTCGGACGCTTTCGTGCGCGAAGCCGAACGGGGCTCCGTTTTGTATTTTCAGGGGAAATACAGACAGGCTCTCGACCATTTCGACAAAGCCGCCGCCATCGCCAAACAAATGTTCACGGTCAGCGTGTCCAAAACCGTCGGGGCGCAGATCTTCGGCGATTCGATGACCGATTATCCCGGCGAACGCTACGAACAATCGCTCGTCCGGTTCTACCAGTCCCTTTGTCATTATCTGCTGTATCAACAGGGCTTTTACGAATCCGTCGGGGAAAAGCCGAAAAAGATTCTGTCATCGGAGGAACGCCGCCGTCATCTGGCGGCATCGCGCGCGGTGCTGGTCGACTGGGACGCTTTCCTGAAAGATTTGTCCCGCTCCAACGACGGAAAAGCCGTTTTCAAACAAGATATGGCCGCGAAAGTCTGGGGCGGCATCGTTCATAAAACCGTCGGGTCGGCAAACGACATCCGCATTGCCGACAAGCTGTTCGAACAGGTGCCGATGTATCTGACGTATAACTACGCGATGTATCCCGCGTTCAACGTGAACTGGATGCCGTACGTCCGCGACTACGAAACCCTGCCGCAAAAGAAACCGGCGGAGCTGAAGGCGTCTTATCTGAAATCGACGGAGTACACGCGGGATTTGCGCGATTTGGCCAAGCGGGCGAAGAACGGGCAAAACGCGACGATCGTTTTGAAAACGGGGTTGGTCGGCGAACGGTTCGCTTCGGAACCGAAATTCAAGCTCGATCCGGCGGTGCTGGCCGTCGCCGCCGCCGTTTCCCGCGCCGATATGAAAACATGGCTCGGGCTGTATCTGGCCAACGGGCTGATCACCGTTCCGATGCCCGACCTTGAATGTCCGCGGGTCGATGCCGAATACAATTTCGTTGTCAAAGACGAAAAGGGCAAGACCTTTACGCGGGGCAGAATGGCTCTGGTCGATCCGGTTTCGGAAATCGCCTGTCAGGAATATGTGGAACGCTATCCGGCTTTGGTGAACAAGAAGCTGGCGCGTATGGGGACGAAATATGCCGCGGCGGTCGTCGGCGCGGCTGCGGCGCAACGGGCGGCGCGCGAAATGGGCAAAAAACACGGTGACGGTTGGGGCGACGTCTTTGCCGCTATCGGCGGGGCGGGAGCCTTTGCGGCGGAACACGCGGCGATTCAGGCGTCCGAAGCTCCGGATTTAAGATATTGGAGCCTATTGCCCGACGCCGTGTGGATGCAAACGCTTTCTTTGCCTGCCGG
>DGGW01000084.1:0-23782 GCA_002393065.1 Alphaproteobacteria bacterium UBA3864
TGAAGTTCATGCTGAACGGCGCGCTGACGGTCGGCACGCTGGACGGCGCGAACGTCGAGATCCGCGAGGAAGTCGGCGAAGAAAACTTCTATCTGTTCGGCCTGACGACGCCGGAAGTCAAAAAGATCCATACGGCGGGTTCGCACAAGCCGTGGGATTACTACAATTCCGACGCCCGCATCAAGCGCATCATGGACGCGTTGTCGTCCAATATGTTCTCGCCGTCGGAACCGGACATCTTCAAGCCGATCTTCCAGAACATCATGACGAACGACTACTATCTGCTGCTGGCGGACGTCGGGTCGTACATGGACGTTCAGGCGAAAGTCGGCAAGGACTTCCTGAACAAGGCGTCGTGGGGCAAGAAAGCGATCCTGAACGTCGCGCGTTCGGGCAAGTTCTCCTCCGACCGCACGATCAAGCAGTACGCGGAAGACATCTGGGACGTCAAACCGCAGGTCTGATTATTTCAAACGACGAAAAAGCCTCCGCGAAAACGGAGGCTTTTTTTATGCCGTGAACAACGGGCGCCTTTCATATTATTCCGTTGTCAATCCGCCATGAAAACGGTACAAAAGGAAATCCCCCTCACACAAGGATGAGCCATGCTGAAACTCGCACGATTTCTTTCCGCCTATAAAAAAGAATGCGTCATCGGACCTTTGTTCAAGTTTTTGGAGGCTTGTTTCGAACTGATCGTTCCGCTGATCACCGCCGTCATCATCGACAAAGGCATCAAAACGGGCGATACGGCCTGCATCGCGCGCATGGGCGCCGTCATGGTCGGATTGGGCGTTCTGGGGCTTGCCTGTTCGCTGACCGCCCAGTATTTCGCCGCAAAAGCCGCGATGGGGTTCGGGACGGAGGTGCGCGCCGCCCTGTTCCGCCATATCTCAAAACTGTCTTATTCGGAAATCGACGATATCGGCATGCCGACGCTGATCACGCGATTGACGGAAGACGTCAATCAGGCGCAAGCCGGCGTCAACCGCCTGATCCGACTGTTCCTGCGTTCGCCGTTCATCGTCGTCGGCGCGCTGATCATGGCTTTTACCGTCGATACCGAAACGGCTTTCGTTTTTTTGGCGGCGACGCCCGTCATCGGCATCGTCATCTGGTTCATCACGGCGAAAGTGCTTCCCTGCTATAAAACCATTCAGGCCGTTCTGGACCGCGTATCGTTGCTGACCCGCGAAAACCTGACGGGCGTCCGCGTCATCCGCGCGTTTTCAAAGCAGTCGTTCGAACGGCAACGGTTTTCCGAAACGTGCGGGGATCTGTGCGAAAAGCAGCGTTCGGCGGGACAAATCGCCGCTCTGCTCAATCCGGCGACGAGCGTCATCGTCAATGCCGCCGTCATCGGAATCGTTTTCGTCGGCGGTCTGCAGGTCGACGCCGGCCGGCTGTCGCAAGGCGAAGTCATCGCGCTGGTCAACTACATGACTCAAATCCTGATCGCGCTGATCGCCTTTGCCGATCTGATCGTCATCACGACGAAAGCCGCCGCGTCCGCGGAACGTGTCGCCGAAGTGTTCGCTTTGCCGACCGAACCCGACGAAACCGACAAAACGGAAACGACAAAAACGGGATATCCCCGTTTGGTCTTTGACGACGTTTCGTTCGCCTATAAACATTCGGACGTGCCGGCCTTGCGCGACGTGTCCTTCTCCGTTCCCGCCGGTTCGACGGTCGGCGTCATCGGCGGAACGGGGTCGGGAAAATCGACGCTGATCAACCTGATCGCCCGCTTTTACAGACCGATAAAAGGAAAAATCACGCTGGACGGAAAGGACGTCCGGAAATACGAAACGGAAGAGCTCCGCCGGAAAATCGGCATTGTCCCGCAAAAAGCGGCTTTGTTCAAAGGCACCGTGCGCGACAACCTGACGTGGCGCGACAAAAACGCGACGGACGACGATTTGTGGACGGCGCTGTCGATCGCGCAGGGCGACTCTTTCATCCGTTCGCGCAAAGACGGTCTTGACGCCGTCATCGAACAGAACGGCCGCAACCTGTCGGGCGGACAAAAACAACGGCTGACCATCGCCCGCGCGCTGGTCGGAAAACCGGAAATCCTGATTTTGGACGACAGCGCGTCCGCCTTGGACTACGCGACGGACGCCCGACTACGCAAAGCCGTTCGCGGCGAAACGAAGGACATGACCGTCTTTATCGTATCGCAACGCGTTGCCGCCGTCAGAAATTCCGATCTGATCCTCGTGCTGGACGACGGAAGGATCGCCGGTATCGGGAAACACGAAGACTTGTTCGAAAACTGTCCCGTTTACCGCGACATCTGCCTGTCCCAATCGAACGACAAGGAGGCCGCCTGATGAAAAGAACGTCCCTGCTCCGCCGTCTGCTGTCGTTCACGCGCCCCCATCTGCCGTATTTGGGCGCGGCGCTGATTCTGGCCTGCGCCACCGTCGGGCTGACGCTGTACGCGCCCGTTCTGACCGGTCGGGCGATCGACCTTGTCGCCGGAAAAGACGCCGTCGATTTCACGGCGATGAAAAAAATACTGGCGCAGATCGGCATCGTCGTCGGCGCCGCCGCGCTGACACAATGGCTGATGAGCCTTTGCACAAACAGAATCACTTATCTGACCGTACGCGACATCCGGCTGAAGGCTTTTGAAAAACTGCAGAACGTCCCTCTGCGATTCATCGACACGCATCCCCACGGCGACATTTTAAGCCGCGTCATCACGGACGTCGAACAGATCGCCGACGGATTGCTGTCGGGCTTCACGCAACTGTTCACGGGCATCGTTACCATCGCCGCCACCATCGGGTTCATGCTTTCCGTCAACGGCAAAATCACGGCTTTCGTCGTTTTTGTCACGCCGCTGTCGCTGTTTGTCGCGAATTTTATCGCCAAACACTCTTTTTCGATGTTCCGGCAACAGTCGGAAACGCGCGGGGAAATGACCGCGCTGATCGAGGAAACCGTCGGCAACATGAAACTGGTCAAAGCCTTCGGACGGGAAAAAGAGCAAGCCGAAAAATTCGACGATCTCAACCGCCGTTTGCAAAATTGCGGCGTCAAAGCTCTGTTCTTTTCCGCCATGACGAACCCGTGCACGCGCTTTCTGAACGGCATCGTTTACACCGGCGTCTGTCTGATCGGCGCGGTCTTCGCCGCAGCGGGCGCCTTAACGGTCGGCCAGCTGTCCTGCTTTTTAAGCTACGCGAACCAATACACAAAACCTTTTAACGAAATATCGGGCGTCATCGCCGAACTGCAAAGCGCTTTGGCCGGCGCGAAACGCGTATTCGAAATCATCGACGCCGACGAACAGACGCCCGACGCGCCCGACGCAGTCGTTCTGACCGACGCCGCCGGCACGGTCGCCTTCAGCGGCGTTTCGTTTTCCTATTCGCCCGACGCGAAGCTGATCGAAGATTTAAGCTTTTCGGCCGAACCGGGGCAAAAAATCGCCATCGTCGGCACGACGGGATGCGGGAAAACGACGCTGATCAACCTGTTGATGCGTTTTTACGACATCGACAAAGGCCGGATCGACATTGACGGACGCAATACGCAAAACATCACCCGCGACAGCCTGCGGTCGTCTTTCGGCATGGTTTTGCAGGACACATGGCTAAAAGCCGGCACCGTCCGCGACAACATCGCTTACGGCGACCCCGACGCCGACTTCGAACGGGTCGTCGCCGCGGCGAAATCGGCGCACGCGGACAGCTTCATCCGGAAACTGCCGCAAGGATACGACACGGAAATATCGGAAGACGGGAGCAACATATCGCAAGGACAGAAACAACTTCTGTGCATCGCGCGCGTCATGCTCGCCCTGCCGCCGATGCTGATTCTGGACGAAGCGACAAGTTCGATCGACACGCTGACGGAGATTCGCGTCCAGAAAGCGTTCGACGAAATGACGCGCGGCCGGACGAGCTTCATCGTCGCGCACCGGTTGTCAACGATCCGGCAGGCCGATTTGATTTTGGTCATGGACAAAGGCCGCATCATCGAACAGGGCCGACACGACGACCTGATGGCCAAAGGCGGCTTTTACGCCGACCTTCACAACAGCCAGTTTTCGGTATGACGTTTTCCCGAAGAAAAAGGGCTTTCGTTTGAAAGCCCTTTTTTCTTTATTCCGCGTCGGCGACCGGTTCGTCGTCGATCATCTTTTCCGAAAGCAGCCCCGCTTTTTCGCGGATCTGTTTTTCGATCTCGTCGGCGATTTGCGGATTTTCTTTCAGGAACTGGCGGGCGTTTTCGCGTCCCTGCCACCGTTCGCCCTTGTACGATATCCACGCGCCGGACTTTTCGATCAGCCCCGCTTTGATGCCGAGGTCGATCAGCTCGCCCGTCTTGGAAATGCCTTCGCCGTAGATGATGTCGAATTCGACCGTGCGGAACGGCGGGGCGACCTTGTTTTTGACGACCTTGACCGTAACGTTGTTGCCGATCGTTTCGTCCTTGTCCTTGATTTGCGCGCCGCGGCGGATCTCCATACGCACGGAGGCGTAGAATTTCAACGCGTTGCCTCCGGTCGTTGTTTCGGGGTTACCGAACATGACGCCGATTTTCATGCGCAGCTGGTTGATGAAAATGATCAGCGTGTTCGACCGCGCCACGGAAGCGGTGAGTTTGCGCAAAGCCTGCGACATCAAGCGCGCCTGCAGACCGACATGGGAATCGCCCATTTCGCCTTCCAGTTCGGCTTTGGGCACCAGAGCCGCGACGGAATCGACGACGACGACGTCGATGGCGCCGGAACGCACCAGCGTATCGGCGATCTCGAGCGCCTGTTCGCCCGTATCCGGCTGGGAAATCAGCAACTTGTCCAGATCGACGCCGAGTTTTTTCGCATATCCGGGGTCAAGGGCGTGTTCCGCATCGATATACGCGCACGTTCCGCCCATTTTTTGCGCGGCAGCGACAACGTGCTGCGCCAGCGTCGTTTTGCCCGAACTTTCGGGCCCGTACACTTCGATGATGCGGCCGCGCGGCAACCCGCCGATACCCAAAGCGATGTCCAACCCGAGCGATCCCGTCGAAATCGCCGGAATCTCAACGACGCTTTCCTTCTGCCCCAAACGCATGATCGACCCTTTGCCGAACGCGCGTTCGATTTGCGACAATGCGGCGCTTAATGCTTTTTCCTTATCCATGGTATCCCCGTTTGCTGAATTGACCTGTGCGCCTTTCCTTCCGAACACGAAAACCGGAGGCGCTCCGTTTCCGCCACTTTACACCTTTCGTCCCCGTTGTCAAGGAAAAAGAGAACAAAAATAGAACTTATTTGATTTACCCGAGGCTCAACAAGCACGGGTTCATCAATCCTTTTTTACGATATTTCAAAGGGTTGCCTTCATCGTCAAACACATTTCCGCCGGCAGCTTTCAAAACGGCGTGCGCGGCCGCCGTATCCCATTCCTTCGTGTGATGGGAACACGGGTAAGCGTCGGCTTGCCCGTCGGCGATCCGGCAGAATTTGATCGAGCTGCCGCACGGGATCATCGCTTTGACGGTCCGGTCGCCGAGCAACTTTTCAACGACCGAATCGTCGCGGTGCGACCGGCTGACCAACACGGTAAAGCCGTCCGCCGGAACGGGACGCGTTTTCAGTTCGCGCTTTATTCCGCCTTGTTCGGCAAAAGCCCGTGTCGGGGTTTCCGTCCAGTAAACCGTTTCGGGAACGGGCGCGTAAACGACGCCGAAGACGGGCTCATCGCCTTGTATCAGCGCGATATTGACCGAAAACTCGCCGTTTCGTTTGACGAAATCGGCCGTCCCGTCCAAAGGATCGACCAACCAGAACATATCTTGCGACAAATCGGCGAATTCGCCCGCGGCGGTGTGTTCCTCCCCGACAACAGGGATATCGGGCGTCAAACGGGTCAGAACGTCGAAAATCAATCGTTCGGAAAGCAGATCGGCGTCGGTCACGGGCGACGAGTCCGCTTTTTCGTACACGGCGAAATCCCCGCCGTAGATCTCCATAATCGCTTTTCCGGCTCTGACGGCCGTTTCTTTCACGGCTTCCGCATCAAAAGGATACGTCATTTTTCCTCCAAAATCTGTTTAACCTTCTCGCTCAAATCCCGCAAACTGAAAGGCTTTGGCAGGAAATAGAAATCGGGCATGTCGCCGATGTCGCCGCGCGCGGCCTCTTCCGAAAAACCGGAAACCAGCAAAATTTTCGTATAAATGCCGTCCTGACGCAATCTGACCGACAAATCCGCCCCGTTCATCGCCGGCAACAGCATATCGGTGATCAGCAGATCGAACCTGAAGCCCGACGCCGCTTTTTCGAGCGCTTCCTCGGCGCTGACGCAGTCTTCGACCGTATAGCCGCGCGCCGTCAGCGCCCGTTTGGTCACGGCGCGCACGCCGTCTTCGTCTTCGACCAGCAGGATGACGCCCGACCCGCTCAGGTCCCTGACGGGCAAAGGCAACGGCACGGACGGTTTTTCCTGCACGAAAGAAAACGACAACTGATCGTCCGTTTTGCGTTCGGGCGGTTTGACGCGGAACACCTGCGCAACCGCGTTTGCATCGTAATTCGGGGGAACGGTCGGCTTTTCGACGCGCGCCTTTTCCCGTTCCGCCTTCCGAACGGCTTCGGGGGAATGGCGTTCCATATAAATCGTAAAGGTCGTTCCGACGCCGACTTCGCTTTTGACGCTCAAATAGCCGCCGGCCTGCCGGATCGTGCCGTGCGCCGTGGACAGCCCGAGCCCCGTTCCCGAATCGACCCCCGGCCGTTTCGTCGTAAAGAACGGTTCAAAGATATGGGAAATGACGTTTTCGGGAATCCCGCATCCCGTATCGGCGATGTCGATCGCGACATATTCGCCCGGTTCAACGGCTTCCGATCCGATAAAGCGTCCCGGAGGTATCCGTTCGAGCCGCGTCGATATCTTGAACACGCCGCCGTCGGGCATCGCGTCGCGCGCGTTGACCGCCATATTGACGAAAACCGTTTCAAATTGCGTCTTGTCCACGCGGATATAACCGAGGTTCCGGCCGTTTTCGACCTGCACGGCGACTTTCGGACCGAGGATGCGCCGGACGGTGTGCTGCAGCTCCGCCAGCTGTTCCGTAACGTCGACGAAGGTCGGCACGAACGGCTGTTTGCGCGAAAACGAAAGCAGGCCGCTCGCCAAAGCGCCGGCGCGCGACGCGCAGTTATAGATGTTCTGAAGTTCGACGAAATCGGGGTCGTTCGCCGGATGCGATTGCAGCAACAATTCCGTCGAACCGAGAACGGCCGTCAGCTGGTTGTTCAAATCGTGGGCGACGCCGCCCGCCAGCTGACCGGCGGCGCGCATCCGTTCCGCCATCGTGACCTGCTGGTTCAGAGCGAAGCGCTCCGTCCCGTCGGCAAAGTACACGATAAAACCGAAAACTTCGGGATCGCCGGATTCGTCCTCTTCGCTGACAGGGGTCAGATACAGGTCGGCATGGCGCTCTTTTTCCGTTTTCAGTTTGACGGTGATGCGGGAAGCGCCGTTTTTGTTCATGACGATTTTGGCTTGTTTGTTTTCCAGCTCGTTCACGTCGGCGTCATCGACGAAGTTCCTCATATTCGCGCCGATGACGTCGTCCCGCGACCGTTCCAGCAATTGGAAAAGTTTGGCGTTCGCTTCGGAAATGACGTTGTCGCGGTCAAGAAAGGCGATACCGACGGGCGCTTCGTCGAACAATCGCGTGTAATTCCCCCGCCCCGCCCTGTCGGACGCTCCGCCGATCGGTTTGCCGATGTCGCGGACGACGGCGGCGCGCAGTTTTGTTTCGCCGTTGTCGTCATAAATCACATGGCTGACGAAAGCGGAAAAAACGGATCCCGATTGCGCTTTAAAAGTCAGTTCGCCGCTCCACACGCCGTCCAGATCGGGGAAAGCCGATCCCGTCAGAATATCGCCGATCCGGCGTCCTTTCAAATCGCGCGGATCCGAAAAACCGAGCCACCCGCTCAACCGCTGATTGACGAATCGCAAAGTCCCGTCCGCGTCCGTCTGATACAGCCCGACGGGCAAGGAATCCAGAAAATCGGCGTTTTCCTGTTTTTCCTGAAGGAAAACGGCTTCCATGGTGCGGATCGGCGTGATGTCCTGCACGCGCCACAACGTCCCGACGTCAAGCTGTTTGATCCCGATTCGCCACCATTCCCACAAACCGTCCTCGCCCGTTTGCGGGACCATCAGCAGATCGACTTTCGTTTCGGCGTGATTTTTCAGCGCGGCGTCCAGCTTGGCCAATGCGAGTTTGTTGGAATCCTCGTCGGCCATGACGCGGTCGGACACGACGGCGCGCAGATCGCGCGTACCGAAAAAATCCTTCGCGGCACGGTTCATATAAAGGGGGGATCCGTCCTTTTCCGTCAGGACCAACGCGTCCGTTTCGCTTTCAAGCAACGATGCGACCGTATCCGAAACCAATCCGTCCCAGTGGAAGAAGGATAGCGCTTTCTTTAAGAATCCGATTGTTTTCAAAGTCTTTCCTCGTTGTCAGAGCGTTCCGGCAAAGGTTTGCCTTTGAGATTATAGACGTAACGGATGACTTCCGCAACGGCGGTGAAATGTTCCGTGGGAATCGGCTGGTCGATTTCGACCGTTGCGAACAGCGCACGGGCCAACGGCGGGTTTTCAACGATCGGGACTTCGTTTTCCGCAGCGATCTCTTTGATTTTCAGCGCGATGAAATCCTGTCCCTTGGCAACGCAGACGGGAACGTCGGCCTCGTCCGGCTCATAACGCAGGGCGACGGCGAAATGCGTCGGGTTCGTGATGACGACGGACGCGTTCGGCACGTTGGACATCATCCGTTTACGAAAACGCTCCTGCCGGATCGAGCGCAGGCGCATCTTGATTTGCGGATCGCCTTCGGTCTGTTTGTATTCGTCTTTGACTTCCTGCTTGGTCATCCTTTGCTTTTTCAGAAAGGAAAACTTCTGATAAAAATAGTCGGCGAACGCGACGACGAAAAAAATCATGATCATCGCCGTCAGCATCATCAGCAACAATCGCGACAGCAAATCAAGAAAAGACGCGATGTCGAACGACGTCGAATCCAACACGTGGATCAAACGGGGCTTTACGACCAGCCAGGCGGCGTATCCGACGGCGCACAGCTTGGCAAAGCCTTTGAGCATTTCGACGATTTTCGCTTTGGTGATAAATTCCTTCGCGTTGGCGAACAGGTTGATTCGTTCCCATTTCAGGGACATCCGTTTCGGCGTGTACATCAAACCGATCTGCACCGTCGCGCCGACGACGGCCAAAACGATGAACAAACCGAACGGCGCCAGCATCGCCAGAAAAACGTCGAAAGCCGTTTCCCGCAACAAATCGCGCAATCCGATCGGATCGACGGGCATTTGTTCGGGATGTTCGATGAATTTGACAATGGCTTTCGTCGTCAGGCGCATCACCGTCGGCGCCAGCGCCCACAGCAGCATCAGCGCGCCGAAAAGCATAAGCCAGCTTTTGACTTCGTGCGATATCGGAACGTGTCCCTCTTCGCGCGCCCGTTGCAACTTATGTTCGGACGCTTCTTCCGTTTTTGATGCTTCGTCCTGATCTTCGGCCATGTTTCATCCCCACAACAAAGCCAGATTATCATCAAAGAACGATAAAAACCACCACATCATCGCGGGCAGGGTCACCATCATCAGCGCCAACCCCAGATAAACCTGCGCCGGCATAACGACGAAGATGATGTTCAACTGCGGCATCAACCGGCTCATCACCCCCATCGACGAATACAGCAGGACGATCATCAAAACGAACGGCGCGCCGATCCGGAAACCGTAATTGAACGCCAGACCGAGCGCTTTCGCCGACGTCGCCGAAAAGTCCTCCATCGGCAAAGGATTCCCGACGGGGAAAGCCCTGTAGCTGTCCAACACGGCGCCCAGCATGACATGGTGCAGGTTCGTCGTCACGATCAGCATGACCGCGCACAGCGTCAGAAAACTCGTCAAGACGGTCGATTGTATTTTGCTTTGCGGATCAAGGACGGTCGCGTTCGAAAAGCTGGTCGCCATCGCCGCGTTCGTGCCGATCAGATCGACCGCCGTCAGTAAAATGTAAGGGCCGAGACCGAAAAACACGCCGACGACCGTTTCCAAAACCAATATGCGGCCGAGCTCCGTCGCCGTTGTCGGAACGGCGGGCATTTCCGCGGCCAAAAGAGGCGTTACGGCCACGGTGATCGCCAAAGCGACCCATAACCGTATCTTACGGGGAAAATAACCGGACGAAAAAACGGGCATCGTCATCAGTGCCGCGCCGATGCGGGCGAAAACGAATAAAAAGTGGTACAGTTCCAAAGACAGGAGCTTTTCAAGCATATCAGCTCCCCAAAGCGATCATCCGGTCGAACAATCCGTCGGCAAACACCCGCAATTGGGAAATCATAAAAGGAAGCATGAAGATCAGCGCCAGAAAAACGACCAGAATTTTAGGAACGAAAACAAGCGTCGTTTCCTGAATCTGCGTCAGCGTCTGAACCAAACTGATCGCCAAACCGACGATCATCGCGATCATCAGCAACGGTCCGACGACCAACAACAGCGTGAAAATGGCGTCTTTTCCGATTTGAACGACCAGCGTGTCCGTCATGACGACTCCGTTTCAGATACCCATCTGCATGATTTCCTGATAGGCGGAAACGACTTTGTCGCGAACGGCGACGACGGTCTGCAACGCCACTTCGGCGTTTGAAACGGCCATCACGACCTCTTGGATGTCGGCCGTTCCCTGAATGGCTTTCATGCTCATGACTTCGGCGTGGCGGTTATCGTCCTCCGCGCGTTTCACGACCGATCTGACCATATCGGTAAAAGTCCCCTGCGGCGCGACGGCTTCGGGTTCGTTTGCGGGGGAAGCGGAGGAAACAGCGCGCAAAGCCGTTTGTTGATACGCGTTCAGCGCTTGTGAAATTCCGTCAACCATCTCTTGTCATCCTTTCCGTTCAGCGAATCAAATCAAGCGTCTGGCTCATCATGTCCTTGGACACGGAAATGACGTTCAGATTCGCTTCGTAAGTGCGTTGGGCTTCCTTCATATCCATCGTTTCGATCAGCGGATTGACGTTGGGCAACAGGACGTATCCGTCGCGATCGGCGGCGATGTGCGTCGGATCGTATTTGCGTTCGAGCGGCCCGTAATCGCGCCCGACGCGGCCGACTTTGACCATTTCGGCGCCTGTCGCGCGGTCGAGTTCGTTGCGGAAAGTCACGGTTTTGCGTCTGTACGGCTGGCCGCCCGGCGTTTTTGAAAGGGATTCGGCGTTCGCCATGTTTTCCGCGATAACGCGCAAGCGGCGGGATTGGGCCTTCATGCCGGAAGCGGCGATTTTTTTGCTCAGTGTCAAATCATCCATGGTCGTTCTCCTTTACGCGGCATTATTTGCCCAGCGCCGTCCCAATCAGGGACATGTTCTTTTTAAACAGGGCGGAAATCTGTTCGTGCTGGGCGCGGGTTTCGTCGACCTTGGCCCATTGTTCGTCCAGAATGACGCCGTTCTTGTCGATGCTCGTTTCGAACGGGCGGCGGCTTTCCCTGACCTGCGCCTTGCCGTCGGCGTCGGGGGACATGTGCATCGCGTTCGTTTTCGCCACGCGCGTTTCTTCGGAATTGAGCGTTCTGTGCATCGGATTCGTGCGCACGAGCGGGGTTTTGTCGTCACTCAAAAAGTCCTTGAACGACAACGGAATCAGGTCGGACGGCATATATTTGGGCGTGTCGGCGTTGGCGATATTCTGCGCCAGAACGGACTGCCGCTGCGCCAGCCAGCGCATTTTCTCGCTTCCCATTTGGTACAAGGTCAAATTCTGCAGATCCATCCGGCTTCTCCTCTTTACCGACATTGTGCGCGGGCTTGCTTAAAAAAAGATGAATCCCCGCTTCGATAAAACAGATGCAAAAATCGTGCCTGAATGTGAACAATCAGTAAAAATAATTTGTTTTTTCTCTTTTCACGCCCCGTCCGTTCGGGTAAGAACAAATCATTTTCCGTTTTATGCAAGGAGGTTTTGCCGTGCGCGTTTTCTTACCCGTTTTTCTGTTGATCTGCTCCAACGTTTTCATGACGTTCGCGTGGTACGGACATCTGAAATTCAAATCGGCGCCGCTGTGGATCGTCATTTTGACCAGTTGGGGAATCGCCTTTTTCGAATACTGTCTGCAGGTCCCGGCGAACCGCATGGGCCACGGTCTTTATTCCGCGGCGCAGCTGAAAGGGATGCAGGAAGTCATCACGCTGACCGTTTTCGCGTTGTTTTCCGTCTGGTACCTGAACGAGCCGCTGCGCTGGAACCATATCGCCGGATTCATCCTTTTGGTTATAGCCGGCGCCCTGATTTTCAAGCGTTGATTTTGCTGGAAAACAGCATATTTATATGGTATCGTTTACGAAGTTTTAACCTTTGAAAGGACAAGAGATGGAAACTTTCGTTATCGTTTTAATCGTTTTGGCCGTCGTCGTCATTTCCGCCGGTGTCAAAACCGTTCCGCAAGGGATGCAATACACGGTCGAACGCTTCGGCCGTTACACCCACACGCTGGAACCGGGTCTGAATTTGATTGTTCCTTTTATTGATTCCATCGGCGCCAAGGTCAATATGATGGAACAGGTGCTTGACGTTCCGTCGCAGGAAGTCATCACCAAAGACAACGCGATGGTCACCGTCGACGGCGTCGTGTTCTATCAGATTTTGGACGCGTCGCACGCCGTTTACGAAGTCCGCCAGCTACACATCGCCATTTTGAATCTGGTCATGACGAACATCCGTACCGTCATGGGTTCGATGGATCTGGACGAATTGTTGAGCCAGCGCGACGTCATCAACCACCGTTTGCTGGACGTCGTCGATAAAGCGACCGAACCTTGGGGCGTCAAAGTCACCCGTATCGAAATCAAAGATATCACGCCGCCGCGCGATCTGGTCGACGCCATGGCGCGCCAGATGAAGGCCGAACGCGACAAGCGCGCGCAGATTTTGGAAGCCGAAGGTTTGCGTCAGGCGCAGATCCTGCAGGCCGAAGGTGAGAAACAAGCCGTCGTTCTGGCCGCCGAAGGCCGCCGCGAAGCCGCTTTCCGCGACGCGGAAGCCCGCGAACGTCAGGCGGACGCCGAAGCGAAGGCGACCAAGGTCGTTTCCGAAGCGATCGCCGCCGGCGACATCAACGCGATCAACTACTTCCTCGGTCAGAAATATGTCGATGCCCTGAACGCCATCGGCACGGCGAACAATTCCAAAATGGTCATGTTGCCGCTTGAAGCGACGAACGTTCTGGGCAGTATCGCCGGTATCGGGGAAATCGCGAAAGAAGCGTTGAAAAAACAAGGGTAATGCACCATGACGGATATCCTTCCCGACTATCAGATATGGTTGACTCTCGGCGTCCTTTTGATGGTGTTCGAGATTCTGACCCCGGGGGTTTTCTTCATGTGGATCGGGCTGGGCGCCTTCGTAACGGGATTGATTTCCTTCTTGTTGCCGGATGCCGGTTTTGTCTGGCTCGGTCCCGTTTTCGCCCTTTTGTCCGTCATATCCGTTCTGATCGGACGGAAACTGATCAAACCGGAACAAAAGTGCAAGACGGACCTGAACAACCGCGGCGCGCGTTATATCGGCAAAATCTACCAAGTGGTGGAACCGATACAAAACGGTCGCGGCAAAATCAAGGTCGACGACACGACTTGGCTTGCCGAATCCAAAGAAATGACGATTCCGTACAACGCCATGGTCAGGGTCACGGGTGTTGACGGCACGTTTTTGGAAGTCGAACGCGTGAATGAAAGCAAGAAGTAATCCCTTGTATCTTCGATTGAGCGGCTACGCGGCGATATTGACTTTATTCGCCGCGTGGCCTCTTTTTGCGGGGAAATCCGCAAAGTTTTTTTTCCATGATCATTTTTTCGCACAACTGCAAATCGTCAAAGGTCTGTCTCTGCCGACGAACGATCTTTCCCCCGTTTGGGGAAATTTTCTGGGTTTGTTGCCGCAACGGGAAAGCCTTTTTTATTTCCTTGTCTTTTCGACAATCGCGCTGTGCGGCGCTTTGTCGCTGTTTTTATTGAAAAAGCTGTTGATGCGGCTGGACCTGACGCCTCCGTATCCGTTCACGGTCGGCGCGTTCGCTCTGGCGTTGTTCCTGCGTTATGCGGCGGCGGGAACGGACGTTTGTCTGACCGTCCCCGCGATTTTTGCGGCGGCGATCGCTCTGTTCGACGCGATGAGCGCGCAAAAAAACGTTTTTCCGAATGGCCTGCTCGCCGGTTTGTGCCTGACGCTGATGATTTTGTGCCGTTTCGACACGGTTTTGTTCGCGGGAACGTTCGTCCTTGTTTTTTATTTTGTTTTTAACGGCAAAGAACCGGTTTCGCTTAAAAACTTTTCCAAGCTTCTGACCTCTTTGCTCGTCGGACTGGCGCCTGTCATCGCTTTCACCCTGATTCAAAAAAGGGAGTACGGCAGTTTTGTACCCGAAACCGTCGCGAGCTGGGGACAAAATCAGGGGTCGGCGCCGTGGTACGCTTTCGTCGTCCTGTTCGTTTTCCCCTTCAAATCAATGATTCGCAATCCGTCGGCGTTGCCTTTTATGACCTTTCCCGCCGTTTTGCTGTGTCTTGTCGCCTATCATTCCCTGCCATGGGTCGAAGTCAAACGTTCGCCGCGCGATACGGTGTTTTTATCCCTGATCTGGTATCCTCTCGCGGCTCTGACCGTTTGGGCTCTGTTCACGCAAATTCTGATACCGACCTACGCGATGTATCCGCTGGCGGTCGGCGGACCGGTCGCGCTGGCTTACGCCCTGTCGACGATCGAATCCAAAATCAAAGACAACGAAAAAGAAAAAACGCTGGCGAAAAAGGCTTGGACCGGTTTGGGCTTCTTGCTTTTCCTTTTAGCCTGCCTGATTCCGTTTGAACGGAAAAACGCCGTTTTGGAAACTTTGACGCGGGAAGTCGCCGCTTTCGCGAAAGAACACGGCGGAACGTATGCGACCGGCGCGCCGATATCGGCTGCAGCGGTCGAAGCCGGCATCAAAGCCGTTCGGCTCAACGGAATCGCCGGAGATGAAAAGATAAGGAAGTTTTTATCCGCGCAGGCGGATCTGATGCCCGTTTTCAAAGACAAGGACGTCGATTGGTACGTCGGCGTCAACATCGGCGGCGACAACGGTTGCTATCATCTGCGCGAACCGGCGCAAAACGCTTTCGGCACCAACAAAGGGATGAGCGCGTGGCTGTGTCGCGAACCGGTGCGGACCGTCGAACCTTTTTCCGGTTTAAAAATCTTTTTTTTCAACGTAAAGGAGTGATTTCGTGCCGACATTGTTTGACCATCAGCTCAAACGCCCGTTGGCGGACCTGCTCCGCCCGCAGGAGATCACCGACGTCGTCGGACAGGACCATCTGTTGGACGCGGACGCGCCGCTCGGCCGGATGCTGATCACGGGCAACGTGTCGTCGTTCATCCTCTGGGGACCGCCGGGATGCGGCAAGACGACGATCGCGCGGTTGCTGGCGCATCACACGGATATGCACTTCGAACCGATATCCGCCGTGTTTTCGGGCGTGGCCGACCTGCGCCGCATTTTCGACGAAGCCCGCAAACGCCGCGACGCCGGACGCGCGACGATTTTGTTCGTGGACGAAATCCACCGCTTCAACCGTTCGCAACAGGACGGATTTCTGCCCTACGTCGAAGACGGAACGGTCGTTCTGGTCGGCGCAACGACGGAAAACCCGTCGTTCGAACTGAACGCGGCGTTGTTGTCGCGGTGCAAAGTTTTCGTTTTGAAACGCCTGACCGAAGACGCGCTCGACAAGATCATCGCGCGCGCCGAAAAAACGGTCGGCCGCACCCTGCCCGTCCTGCCCGACGCGCGGGAAGCGTTGAAGTCGATGGCGGACGGCGACGGGCGCTACCTGTCGAATATGCTGGAAGCCCTGTTCGACCTGCCCGACCGCGATCTGGCGGAAGGTCCGCTTGACACGCAAAAGCTGCTGACCGTCGTCGCGCGCCGTCCCGCCGTTTACGACAAGGACCGCGAAGGCCACTACAACCTGATCAGCGCCGTCCACAAGTCTTTGCGCGGATCGGATCCGGACGCGGCGCTCTATTGGGTGGCGCGCATGATGGCGGCGGGCGAAGACCCGAAATACATTTTGCGCCGGCTGACCCGTTTCGCCGTCGAAGACGTCGGACTGGCCGATCCGAACGCGCTCGTCCAAGCGGTGTCGGCGTGGGACGCCTACGAACGGCTCGGGTCGCCGGAGGGCGATCTGGCCATCGCGCAGCTGACGGTCTTTTTAGCGACGGCGCCGAAGTCGATCGGCGTATACAGGGCTTGGAACAACGCGCTGAAAACGGCGAAGGAAACGGGGTCGCTGATGCCGCCGATGAACATTCTGAACGCGCCGACGAAACTGATGAAAGAGCTGGGATACAGCGAAGGCTATCAGTACGATCCGGACACGAAGGACGGCTTTTCGGGCGCGAACTATTTTCCGCCGGAAATGGGACGGCGAACGTTTTACACGCCGGTCGAACGGGGTTTCGAACGCGAGATCCTGAAACGGCTGGCGTATTGGGACAAATTAAGGAAAGAAAAAAATGCCTGTTGAATATGTTACGGTTTCTCCGGACGACGGGATCGTCCGCGTCGATCGCTGGTTCCACCGCCACTACCCGCAGCTGACGCAGGGACAGATCCAGAAGCTGATCCGCGAAAAGAAGATCAAGGTAGACAACAAACGCTGCGAAGCGTCGCAACGCGTGTCGGCGGGGCAAGTCGTCCGTGTGCCGCCTTTGCCCGAACGGGGATCGCCGATGGGCGCGGCCAAAGAACGCCGCGACAATACGCAGGTGTCCGACGCCGACGCGGAATTCGTTCAAAGCCTCGTTATTTACAAGGACAACGACGTGATCGTTCTGAACAAGCCTGCGGGATTGGCGGTTCAGGGGGGCACGGGGCTTTCGCGCCATCTGGACGGCATGCTGTCCGCGCTTCGTTTTGAAAAGGACGAAAATCCGCGCCTCGTCCACCGTCTGGACAAAGACACGAGCGGCGTTCTGATTTTGGGACGGACGCCGGCGGCGACGGCGTGGCTGACCAAAGCGTTCAAGACCCGCGACGCGAAAAAGGTTTACTGGGCGCTGGTGTTCGGCAATCCCGACGTTAAAGAGGGGCGGATATCGGCGAAACTGCTGAAATGCTCCGGCGAAAACGGCGGCGAGACCGTGCGCGTCGACGAAAAGAACGGGCAGAGCGCGGTCACGCTCTACCGCGTAATGGACGAAGCCTACGGCAAGGCGGCGTGGCTGGAGCTGATGCCGCTGACCGGACGGACGCACCAGTTGCGCGTCCACTGCCTCCACATGGGTCACCCGATCGTCGGCGACGGCAAGTACCGGAAAAACGGTTTGACCGCAGACTATCTGAAAAACGGACGGAAGCTCCATCTGCACGCCCGCGGGCTTCGGATGCCGTTGCCGGGCGGCAAAACGCTGGAGGTTTTCGCGCCTTTACCGGCGGAAATGACCGACAGTTTCGACTTTTTCGGATTTTCGTATAAAAAGACTGAAAATCCGTTCACCCGCTTTCCGATCGACTGACCGAAAAGGAGAAAAGCCATGAAAAGAATCGTTCTGACCGTGATCGTCGTTCTGATCGCTCTTCATTTTTTTGCGACGAGCCTTCTGCCTGCCAAATTACAATCCCGTCTGGAAAAGGCTTTGACGGAAAAAACGAATTGGACCGTCGCGATCGCGAAAAAGCCCGACGTCCGCCTGTTTCCGTCGCCGCGCGTTTCTTTTCCGGCCATCGTTCTCAAATCCCCCGACGGCGAAGCGTCCGTTCAAATCGACGGAACCGAGGTCGATTTCGATTTATTGCCTTTCCTGTTTGCGAAGATTCGGACAAAAACCGTTCGGATAAACGGGATCGAAGGAAAAAACATCCCCTTCGGCAACATCGGTTTCAACATTCCGGAGCTGACGTTGACTTTTGATAAGGACGCGGTCGCCCTATCCGGAAAAACGGTTCTGTTCAAACGGGAACTTTCCCTGTCGGGAACGACGGACCGGACGTTTTCCGCTTATGACATCAAGCTGGCCGGCGACGGAACGAACGCCGAAATCACGGCCGCACCGGATCAACCGGCCGTCCTTCGCATGGCGATGAAGCGTTTTCCGAAACGGGTGCGTTCCCCTTTCACGCTGACCGCGATCATCGACGCGCCTTTTTCGCCGGCGATATCCGTTCCGTCGTTTTCCTTCGACCTCGGAACGGCCATGAAAGCCGAAGGGCAAATCACCTCCGTCAAGCCGCTGTCTTATTCGGTCAAAGCCGCGGGCGTTATCCCCGTCCGGAAGAACGAAAACGGCTCTTACGCTTTTTCCGCGACCGGAAGTCGGGATGTTTTGAATATTTCTTCGTTGAGTTTCAAATCGGATACGACGGAGGTCGAAAACGCCGAAATCTCTCTCGCCAAAGGAAGCGCTCCCGCCTTGAAGATAAAAGCCGACGCGGAGAAACTGGCTTTGGACGATATCCCCCTTCTGATCGGATTGGCGCGGACGTTCATGTCCGCGGACGGACAAACGAAATTCTCCCCCTTATCGGAGGAACCGTTCGACGTCGCGGCGCTCAAGGCGTTCACCGCCGATGCGGACATCCGCGCCCGTCAGACGTTTTCTTCGACCAAACGGCCTTTCGGACCGACGGTTTTTCAAGGCCGGATCGCCGACGGGAAATTGTCGGATTTCCGTTTCGACGCCGCCGATTGTCTGTCGGTACGGGCGAACTGGGCCGTTTCCGACACAGGCGTCGTTTCCGTCACGTTGACGGCAACCGCGAAAAACGCGCCCGCCGATCTGACGGACCCGTCGGGACGCTTTACCGGCGGAACGGTGAACGGAACCGTTCTTTTGAAAGCCGAAGGAACAAGCCCGAAGGCGATGGCGGGAAATATGAACGGAAAAATCCTTATCGTCGGCAAAAAGATGACGGATGCCGCGCAAGCCGTTCAAAACGACCAACCTTTGCCCTCTTTCCTGACAAAAAATCTGTCGATGTTGCAAATCCCGAAAGAGATTTCCTGTCTGGTCGTCAACACGCCAATCGAAAACGGCATCCTGACGTCCGATAACAGAATCGCCGCCGAAACGGATATCTTCAACGCGCAGATCAGCGGGCAAGGTTCCTTCGCGTCGAACGATTCCGATCTGCTTCTGTCCGTGTTTTCGAAAAAGGAAACGCTTGCCGACGCGATGCTGTCGAAAGTTTTCATCAAAGGCAACCTGTTCGATCCGGTCATCCGGCTGGATGCGCAAAACGCTTTCGGCCGTTTGCTGAATTACGGGCTCGGCTTCTTACAGCGCCGGAATCAGGACGTCCCCGTCGCGCCGCCGCCCGAAGTGCCGACCAACGTTTGCAGGGAAGCTTTGCGAAAATGACGCCGACCGGACAACGCGAACGGTTGCTTGAATACGCGGCGGCGGACACCGTGCTGTTTCCGTCGCCGTATCCCGTCGGTCTGCGCGACGAACAGCGGCGGAAATGGCAATCCGTCCTTGACGCGCACAACGCGAACGGCGGCGATTTCGCGCTGACGGAAAGCCTGCGCCTTCCCGCCCTTTCCGTCAAAGCGCGGGAATACCTGACGCACCGGTTGGCCGATATCGCGGACGACAAGCTCGACGCTTTTTGCGATCTGGCGGGCGCGTACAAATCCGTTCTGTTGGCGCTGTCCGTCGCCGACGGCACGACGGACGCCGCGGAAGCGTTCGATCTGTCCGTTTTGGAAGAACTGTATCAAAACAAGCTCTGGGGCGAAGACGCGGAAGCGTTGACGGCCAGAGAAAATCGAAAAAACGCCGCCGTTGACGCGGCGCATCGTTTAAAGGATGAAACCGATGAGTGAAGAAACGACACATATCCGTATCCACGGCCGTGTGCAGGGTGTGTTTTACCGTCAATGGACCATGACCGAAGCCCGCGCCCGCGGTTTGTCAGGCTGGGTCCGCAACCGCGTTGACGGAACGGTCGAAGCCGTTTTCAAAGGCGAACCGTCCGTCGTCGCCGACATGGTTCAGGCGTGCCGGCGCGGATCGCCCCGCGCGTTTGTGACAAAAGTCGAATTCCAGCTGACGCCCGACGCGGTGCAGGATCCGGTTGTTGACGGCGAATTTGTTCAGAAACCGACGGTTTAAGACGCGATAAACGGGACGGGGAAACCGCCGATGACGCGAATGAGCGTGATTTTCCCCTCTTCTTTTTTATAAAAGGCGTTCAAACGGGTATCGTCGGGTTTAAGGTATCCTTCGACTTCCATCAGGTACGCCTTGCGCATCATGTCGGGCGCGAAGGAATCGTACAGAGCCGACGTCGGCAACCCGAGCGCTTTCATTTCCAGATCGACGGTGGACAGGCTCAACGTCCCGTCCGTTTCGACGACGACCAGCGTCCGGTCGTCGCCCGACGGTTCGAACGGCGCTTTTGCCAGCGCAAACAACGTCCGGCCTTCGCCGTAAGCGGACGCTTCCTTTGTCATCGGCAGTTTGGCGACGACGGAAACGGAACGGCTCAAATCCTGCGCCAGCGCATACCACCAGCACCCCTGATTTTCGTTTGACATCGACAAAAGGGCGATATTGGCCTCCCCCTGCGTCAGTTCTTTCATCACCAGATTGACCGAACGGCAGGGAAGCATCGGCGTATAAGATCCGAAATAGTCACGGGCGATGTTCAGATTCGCGCGACCGTTTTCGGGAACATAGACGGCGACGTTCATCGGTGTTTCGAGGTTCGTGCAAGCGCTGATGAGCTCCCGCCACAAACGAATCAGCACGTCGCGGTTCAGCGGTCCCTTATGCCGGTTCCACAAGCGGCGCAGGATTTCGACTTCGCGAACGGGACGAACGGCGAATCCCGATCCTTCGGCGGCTTTGATCGCGCCGATCTTTTCAACGATTTCGACACGTTCCATAATCAAATCGTGGATCTGATCGTCAATGGCGTCAATCCGTTCGCGCAATTCCTGAATCGTTTCGCTCATACCCGGCCCCTTTCGCGATTTTCCGATATTTTAGAATCGTTGTATCATCTTTCATAAAAAATTGAAACCGATAAAATATTTCTCGTCCATTTGACTTTTATCCTTTTTTGTGTTTTTTAGAAACAGACAAAAGCTTTCTTTGGATTCTTTAAAGGGGGTTGTTATGACGGGCGATTTGCTGATGCTGACCCAGACGGGCGGCGCCGACGAAATCAAAGCCGCCGTTCGAAACGGCGCCGACGTCAACGCAAAAGACAGGAGCGGAACGACCGCTTTGATGTTTGCGGCGATGTTCCAATCCGATCCGTCGGTTTGCGAAGTTCTGCTGAAAGCGGGCGCCGATATCGCCGCCGTACAGGAAAACGGAATGACGGCCTTGTTCTTCGCGGCGGCGCGGTGCGAAAACCCCGAAGTCGTTTCGCTGTTGCTCGATCATGGCGCAAGGGTCGACGCGCGCGACAAACAAGGGGCGACGCCGCTGATTTTCGCCGCGATGATGAATCCCCGTCCGGAAATCGCCGAAGTTCTGATGGATGCGGGGGCGGACATCGGCGAAACGGACCGCGACGGATACACCCCGTTGTTGTGGGCGGCGAAAAAGAACCCGAATCCCGCCGTCGCGGCTTTTCTGACGGACTGCGGCGCGGACGTGCGGGCGCGGGAAAAGCGCTACGGCGCCACCGCGCTGATGCTGGCCGCCAAAGACAACCCGAACGACGCGATGATCAATTTGTTGTTGGCGATGGGGGCGAAAGTCAACCGCGCCGCCCTGAACGGATACACGGCGCTGATGCTCGCCGCGGGAAAGAACAGGAATCCCGCCGTAACGGAAGCCCTGCTTGCCGCGGGCGCCGATCCCGAAATGACGAACGACAACGATTACACGGCGCTGATGTTCGCCGCCGAAGACGCTTTGAGCGCACGCATCGTCGAAGCCCTCGTCCGTTACGGCGCCGACGTCAACCGCCGCAGCAAAAAGGGCGCGACACCCCTGTTGATGGCCGCGACGAAAAACCCGTCGGCCGAAGTCGTCGAAGCGTTGCTGAAAGCCGGCGCCGATCCGACCGTTCGCGACATGGCGATTGACGAATCCGTCGCGATGTGGGCGGCCGCGAAAAATCCGAACCCGATGGTGCTGGATGCCCTTCTGAAAGCCGGCGCCGACATCCGTCAGAAAGACCGCGAAGGCAAAACATTGCTGATGGCGGCGGCGGGATCGAACGAAAACCCCGCCATGATCGGTTATTTGCTGGACAACGGATGCGATCCGAAAGAACGCGACCGCATGAACGCCACCGCCGCCGATTACGCCCGCCGCAACACGGCGTTGTTCAACACGGACGTTTACTGGCGGTTGTTGGCATGATCGCGCTCCCTTCCCCGAACTTTACGGAACGGACGCTGCCCGTTTCGATTATCGTCCTGCATTACACGGGCATGAAAACGAAGGAAGACGCCCTCGACCGTTTGCGCGACCCGCAGGCGAAAGTCAGCGCCCATTACGTCATTGACGAAGACGGCACCGTTTACGCCCTTGTCGACGAAAACAAGCGCGCCCATCACGCCGGCGTTTCCTTCTGGCGGGGCGTCAGCGACATCAACAGCGCGTCCGTCGGCATCGAGCTGGTCAACAAAGGACACGAATTCGGCTATACGCCCTTCCCCGAAAAACAGATTGACGCGGTGATCCGTCTGTGCGCCGACATCATGACCCGCCGCGACATCCGCTTCGTCCTCGGTCATTCGGACGTCGCGCCTGCCCGAAAACAAGACCCCGGAGAGTTGTTCCCGTGGAAAAGGCTGGCGGAAAACGGCATCGGCTTTTGGACGGACGACTTTTTGCCGGCTGGCGGAACGGCGGAAAACCTGTTAAACAAAATCGGCTACGACACGACCGACCCCGCGGCGGCCCGAACGGCTTTCTGCCGGCACTTCCTGCCCGAAGCCCTGTCCGGACAAGCGAACGTCGAAGGCCGGATGACCGCCGTTTTAAAAGGATTGTCATGACTTATAAAATGATCGTCAGCGATCTGGACGGGACGCTTCTGCGCTCCGACCACCTCACGGTTTCGGAGGTAACGAAAGCGGAACTCCGCCGCGTTTGCCGTCGGGGCGTCCGTTTCATTCCGGCGTCGGGACGCCAGCCATCCGCCATTCGTCTTATTATGAAGGACATCGGCCTGTCGACGCCCGTTGTCGGATTCAGCGGCGCAATCATTCGCGACAAAAACGACAAGACTTTGTGGGAACGAGGCCTGACGAAACGCCAAGCCCTTGAAATCCGCGCCCTTTTGAAAAAGGAATATCCCGCGCTGACCGTTTCGACGTACAGCGGCGATCTGTGGATCGTCGACGACGCGTCTTCGCCCGAATCGGTTTACGAGGCGTCCGTTTTGAAAGAACAGCCCGTCGAAGGCGACCCCGAAAAGCTTTTGCCCGAAACCGCCTGCGTCCACAAAGTCCTCTGCGTCGGGGATCCGAAAGCGCTGGACGCCGTCGCCGAACGGCTGAAACCGCTTTATCCCGCCTGCCGCATATACAAATCGCAGACGACGTATCTGGAAATCATGTCCGGAGAAGCGTCGAAATCGGCGGCCGCCGCCGTCCTTTGCCGTCTGTACGGTCTTTCGCCCGAAGAAACGATCGCGTTCGGCGACAACTACAACGACGCCGACCTGATCGAATTTGCGGGATTGGGCGTCGCGGCGGGGAACGCGCCCGCCGACATCCG
>DGGW01000084.1:23824-24010 GCA_002393065.1 Alphaproteobacteria bacterium UBA3864
CCGCCGACATCCGCGCGATCGCCGATCTGGTCGCGGACACGAACGACAACGACGGCGTCGCGAAAGTGTTGCGCGAAAAAATCGTTTGACAAGACCTTCGTTCGCTTTTACCTTTCCGCTTGTGCCGGACGGTCGGACGGTCGCTGCACGGCTTGTCCGTGTTGAGGAAAGTCCGGGCTTCACAGG
>DGGW01000065.1:0-6440 GCA_002393065.1 Alphaproteobacteria bacterium UBA3864
TGTCGCCGTATCCCGGCCACATGAAGTGTCCGGCTTCGTCTTTGCGGAACCAGTTGACGCGGAAAATTTTCGGCGCGTTTTTGACCAAACGCTTCATTTCCAACCAATGCGACCAATAGTCGGCCATGTTGTATCCGCAGAACGGCAACATCGCGAACGGATCGCGGCGGATACCGCCGGCACCTTCTGCGGCCGCCGTTTTTTCGGAACCCATCGTCGCGGCCAGATAAACGCCGTGGCTCCAGTCGAACGACTGATACACCAGCGGTGTGTTATGCGCCAGACGGCCGCCGAAAATGAACGCGGAGATGGGCACGCCTTCCGGATTTTCCCAATCGGGGTCGATCGTCGGACACTGGCACGCGGGCGCCGTGAAACGCGAGTTCTTGTGCGCCGCGTCGCGACCGCATCCCGGCGTCCAGTCGTTGCCCTGCCAGTCGATCAGGTGCTTCGGCGCTTCGTCGGTCATGCCTTCCCACCACACGTCGCCGTCGTCGGTCAGAGCGACGTTCGTGAAAATCGTGTTCGCACGGCAGGACTGCATCGCGTTATAGTTCGTTTTTTCGCTGGTGCCCGGAGCGACGCCGAAGAACCCGGCTTCGGGGTTGATCGCGTGCAGATAGCCGTCCTTGCCCGGTTTGATCCAGGCGATATCGTCGCCGACCGTCCAGACTTTCCATCCGGCGTCCAAAAACTTCTTGGGCGGGATCAGCATGGCGAGGTTTGTTTTGCCGCAAGCGCTGGGGAAAGCGGCGGAAACGTAGGTCTTTTCGCCCTTCGGGTTTTCAATGCCGACGATCAGCATGTGTTCGGCGAGCCAGCCTTCGTCGCGCGCCTGAACGGTCGCGATGCGCAGAGCCAGACATTTCTTGCCGAGCAGGGCGTTTCCGCCGTAGCCCGAACCGAACGACCAGATTTCCCGCGTTTCGGGGAAGTGCGTGATGTACGTGTTTTCCGGATTGCACGGCCACGCGACGTCTTTGACGCCGTCGACGAGCGGCATGCCGACGGAATGCATGCAGGGAACGAAATCGCCGTCTTCGCCCAGAATGTCGAGCACTTTTTGTCCCGTGCGCGCCATGATCGCCATGTTGACGACGACGTAGGGGGAGTCGGTGATTTCAACGCCGATTTTGGAAATGTGCGAACCCAGCGGGCCCATCGAAAACGGAATGACGTACATCGTTCTGCCGCGCATCGCGCCGTCGAACAGCGATGTCAGTTTTTCCTTCATTTCCTTCGGGCTGGCCCAGTGGTTCGTCGGACCGGCGTCGATTTCGCGTTCGGAGCAGATGAACGTGCGCGCTTCGACGCGGGCGACGTCCGCCGGATTGGAACGGGCGAGGAAGCAGTTCGGACGCTTCTGTTCATTCAGTTTGATGAACGTGCCTTTCTTGACCAGCATATCGCACAAGGCGGCGTTTTCCTCTTTGGAACCGTCGCACCAGTGAATAGCGTCCGGCTTGCACAAGTCGGCCATCTTCTCGACCCACGCGATCAGTTTCGCGTGTTTGGTCTTTTCCGCGGTGTAGTTTGTTTGCATGAGAGAACCTCTTTCAAGAATGTGTCAAAGAACCGTCAAGATTCGAAAATCGCAAAAAGTATATTCCGATTCTTTGACGGATGGTAGCTTTTTTTAAAATCATTCTTTTTTATTTCGGAAAGCTCAACACGGCCTTCAGCCCTCCGAGCTCGCTGTCTTCAAGTGTGATTTTTCCGCCGTGGGCCATCACGATATCGCGGGTGATCGTCAATCCGAGCCCCGTGCCGCCCGTTTCGGAATTGCGCGATTCGTCCAGCCTGTAAAAGGCTTTGAACACGTCTTCGCGTTTGTCGGCGGGGATGCCGGGACCGTTGTCTTCGACGACGATTTCGGCGCGGTCCTTGCCGACGTTCAGCGCGACGTTGACGATCGAGGCGTAGCGTTGCGCGTTCGACACCAGATTCCACACGCAGCGTTTCAGATCGTTGGCGCGCACGTTCATGATCAGCGGCTCCGTCGCCGTGAAGTTCAGCGAAACGCCTTCTTTGCGCAACGGCTCGATCGCGTCGGCGATCAGGCGGGGGATGTTCGTTTGTTCGGCGGGTTTTCTGTCGTTGCCGCGGATGAAGTCCAGATAGCCGTTGACCATGTGTTCCATTTCAATGACGTCGTTGAGCAGTTCCGCGGCTTCGGGCGTTTCACCCATCATGCTCAACTGCAGACGCATACGGGTCAGCGGCGTGCGCAAATCGTGCGAAACGCCGGCCAGCATGCGTGTGCGCTCCTCGATGTGGCGGCGGATGCGATCGCGCATTTTCATGAAAGACAAAGCCGCTTTGCGGACTTCGGCGGCGCCTTCGGGCTTGAACTTGTCGACGTCGCGGCCCAATCCGAAATTCTCCGCCGCTTCGGCCAGATGCAGGACGGGGCGGATCTGGTTGCGCATGAACACCGCCGCGATGCCGAACAACAGCAACGACAAAACGGATACCCACAAAGCGAAAACATATGTCGTTGACGAGAAAAAGAATTTATACGGCAAATAAACTTCGGCGGTCGTTTTCGGCGTATAGAACGTAACGTAAAGGCCTTTTGTTTCCTCGTTCTTTTCCGTCGGACGGATTTCGAAAGGAAAACCGATGCCTTCCAGCGCCGGAATCAGTTCCGCCGTCCGGATGAACGATTTTATTTTGCGGGATTTGGCGTCTTCGACGGGGGCGGAAAAAGAAATATTCAGGCGCAAATTGTGCTGCAGCGTCCGGAGGACCAGATCGCGGTCGGGACCTTCGGGAAAAGCTTCGTACAAAGCGATGGCGCTTTTGATTTCCGACGCGATGCCCAAAGCCAGTCGGCGTCCGACCGACTGCCAGTGGTTGTCGTAAAAGTAAATGCCGCCGACCGTCTGGATCAAAATGACGGGCGTCAGCATGATCAGCAGGGACCGCGACCACAACTTGGTCGGCAAAAAGCGGTGATGCAACGAACGAAAGAAGGATTTGAACGAAGATTTCATAGGCTTAATCCGGTATCAAAGAATATCCGATGCCGCGCACGGTTTGCACGTAGCGCGGTTTGGCAGGGTCGTCCTCCAGCCGACGGCGGAGGCGGGTGATTTGGACGTCAACGGTGCGCAGACTGGCTTCGCATCCGGCTTCCTGCGCGATTTCTTCGCGGGAAACGGTTTGTCCCGCCCGTTTCGCAAGCAGACCGATCAGCGTGTCTTCGGCCGGCGGCAAACGCAACCGTTCCGAACCGCGGAAGAGCGCTCGGTTTTCCAAATCGTAGCGGAACGGACCGATGGACAGTTCCGTGCTTTGTTTTTCGGACGACGTTCCGGTTGTCCGGCGCAGGACGGAATGGATTCGCAACAGCAGTTCCCGCGGGTCGAACGGCTTGGGCAGATAATCGTCGGCGCCGGCTTCCAGCCCGTCGATCCTGTTTTCCGTTTCGCCCATCGCCGTCAGCATCAGGACGGGAACGGAATCCTTTTCGTTCCGTAACCGTTTGACGTAATCGATCCCCGATTCGCCGGGCATCATCACGTCGACGACCATCAGATCGAAAACGAACCATTTGCGCAAAGCGTCGGCTTCGCGCGCGTCGGCGGCGGAAAAGACGCGAAACCCGTTTTCCGTCAGGAACTTCTGCAAAAGGGCGCGTAAACGGTTGTCGTCGTCGACGACCAATACGGTCCGGCTGTTTAAATCGTTTTTTGCCAAATCGGGCCTCTGCGAATCCTTTGTCCTTTCCGGATGCTAGGATAGCCCGTCGGCGCGAAAAAATCAAAGCGTTTAAACGCGGATGCGCGTAAAGTAGAGGTAATTCAGAAAATCGTACGCGAAATTGAAGGAAATCCGTTTTCTGTCGTTGTCCCTGAAATTCGTCATGAAAAGGGAACCGTACGTTTCCCGCGCTTTGTTCAGTTCTTCGTTGAACAGGACGATCAGTTTTTCCTGTTCTTCGACGGTGACGAAGTCCGGAAACAAAAGGTGGATTTGGTTTCGGGACGTTTTTATGCTGACCAGCCCTTCGATCCCGCGCGCTTTAATGTTTTCAAGGCCGATTTTCCCCGCTTCCGTTCCCGAATCGATGGCTTTGAGCAAAACGACGTTGTTGTCGAGCGTCCGCTTGGTTTTTGCGGAAACGCGGTACTCTTCGACGGTGTCGACGTGATTGAACGCCAGAAGGACACGTTCCGGTCCGGCGGAAAGGTCTTTTTCCTCAAGCCGGCGGATGTTCAGCCGGTTTTTGAAAGCGCGGCTTCCGGACAGAAACTCGCCGCCGATCCGCCAATCGAATCGCTTTGACAGCCGGAGGTCGATGATTTTGTCGTCCGGACGGAAACGCAACGGCAGGGAGATGTCGTCCCTGTCGCCGGCTTTTCGCCTGTAATAAAAGGTCATCACGTTGTACGTCGTGTCGCCGAAGACCTGTTCCGTAAAATAATCGGCTTCGACGATGTCGAACCGTTCGAAGAAAAAACGCCGGATGTATCTGGCGTTTTCGGCGGACAGGAAATTGACGGGCACGATGACGATTCCTTCGTCGCTGTCGGCGATCCGTTCGAGCGACAGTTGGTACAGGTCGGTATGCTTCAATCCCGCCAAAATCGAATTGTCCTCCATTTTGTTCTGATACAGATAAGGCGGATTCGTCAGAACGAATTTGTATTTTTTCGGTTTTTTCAGGCTGTCGTTTGAAAAGACGGTTTCGTTATCGACGTACGTTTCGTCAATGTCGAAGCCGACGGCGGAAACGGCGCCGTTTTCCTTTGCCCAACGCAGTAAATCCCCGTTGCCGGCGAACGGGTCCGTTACCGCTTTGCCGCGGACGTGCTTCGCCATGTTGCGCAGGATGTAACCGGTGTTCGTCGTAAAAAACTGTCCGAGTTGCGCTTTTTTCATCCGTCCCGTCCGTATACGAGCCGACGATAGGACAGGGCTTCGGCGACGTGAGCCGTATCTGCTTCGCCTGATCCCGCCAGATCGGCGATCGTCCGCGCGACTCGCAGGACGCGGTGGTATCCGCGCGCCGACAGCCGCATTTTTTCCGCGGCTTTGACCAGCAGGGCTTGCGCGGCGGACGTCAGGGAAACGGTTTGCTCCAAAATCGTTCCGGACGCCTGCGCGTTCTTGTCGATGCCGACGCCTTCGTATCGTTTGCGCTGGACGTCCAATGCGGCGGCGACCCGCGCGGCGACGGCCGCCGACGGTTCGCCTTCCGACGCTTTCGCCAGATCCCACGGCGCGACGGCGGGGACGTCGATGTGCATGTCGATCCTGTCGAACAGAGGGCCCGAGATGCGCGACTGGTAGTCTTCGGCGCAGCGCGGGGCGCGGGAACATTCCTGTCCGGCGACGCCCAGATAGCCGCACCGGCACGGGTTCATCGCCGCGATCAGCTGGAATCGGGCGGGATACGTGACGTGTATGTTCGCGCGGGCGACGCCGACTTCGCCGGTTTCAAGCGGCTGACGCAGGGCTTCGAGAGCCGTCCGCGAAAACTCCGGAAGCTCGTCAAGGAACAGGACGCCGTTGTGCGCCAGCGATATTTCGCCGGGCTTCGCGCGTTGCCCGCCGCCGACCAGCGCGGGCATCGACGCCGAATGATGCGGTGCGCGAAACGGCCGTTCGGAAACGAGTTTGCCGTCGCGGATCAGCCCCGCGACCGAATGGATCATGCTGATTTCCAGAATCTCCCGCGGCGACAGCGGCGGCAAAAGCGACGGAACACGCGCCGCCAACATTGATTTTCCGGATCCCGGCGGTCCTATCATCAGCAGATTGTGTCCGCCGGCCGCAGCGATTTCGACGGCGCGTTTCGCGTTTTCCTGACCTTTGATGTCCTTCATGTCGGGCAGGACGGGACTTTTTTCGACGCTTTGCGGAACGGGCGGCGGCAAAGGGACGCCGTCTTTGAAACAGGCGATCAGCGACGGCAGGTCCGGCGCGGGCAGAATCTTTTCCGCGCCCGACCAGGCCGCTTCCCCGCCCTGGGCGGCGGGACAGACAAAAGCTTTCCCTTGCGCGGCCGCAAAAACGGCGGCCGGCAGGATTCCGGCGACGCTCGCCAGATGACCGTCCAATCCGAGCTCGCCCATCGCGACCGTGTCGTTCAACGCCGAATCGGGGAAAATCTCCATCGCGGCCAGCAGCCCCAGTGCGATCGGCAAATCGAAATGGGAGCCTTCCTTGATGACGTCGGCGGGCGCCAGATTGACGGTGATACGCCGCGCGGGCAGGGCGAGCCCGATGGAATTGAGCGCCGAACGGACACGTTCGCGGCTTTCGGCGACGGCTTTGTCGGGCAATCCCACGATCGTAAAGGCCGGCAGTCCGGACGCGATGTGGACTTCGACGGTGACGGGCAGGGCGTCAATGCCCTGAAATGCGACGGTGTAACAACGCGAAACCATGCTTACCAGCGCGGGGCGCTCTCACGGTCGCGGTAACGGCGG